>URHR01000022.1 GCA_900547725.1 uncultured Eubacteriales bacterium | reverse complement strand
CCAAGCCCCTTCAAGAACTTTCAACGCATTGACAGGGAGAGTGCGAACATAGTGCGTCTGGATAGCGGAGGCTTCGTGGGTGTTCGTTTGAAATGATATACGTTTGGGTGTTGCAATTGCTTGCTCTTTTTCAACTATTGGCGAGTGCAAATATATCCCCCCTCATCAGTCGCTGAACGCGACAAACTGCTTGCAGTTTTCTTCCCACCCAAGGGGAAGCCTTCGTGAGAACCCCTTCACACTGCACAACAGGGTGAAGAAGTGGCAAATTAAACCTCTGTTTTCTGCTAAGAGTTGTATTTGCGTTGTATTTGCTATGTTAGCACTGCCGCAAAGAAGGCTTCCCCTTGGGGGGAAGCTGTCGCGTTCAGCGACTGATGAGGGGGGATATATCTCCGCCCACGTAGCCCACCACGGAACGACACACGGGTCGTTCCGCCCTTCGTCCATTAACTAACCTGAACCATTTCTATCCGGTAGCGGGAGCGAAGCGAGGCAACAAGTTGCCGCTGACAAAATTCCGCTCGACGGAATTTTGCGCGGGAGCAGCCGGAATTCGTAGCACGGAATACGGCTACATCCAAAATCCGCAAAAACAAAAAGCAAGAGGCAAAAATCCCCTTGCTTAAAGTTCTTGAAAGTTCTTAGGAAACTTCTTTCAAGAAGTTTCCTAAGCAGGGTTCGGGGCAGAGCCCCGAGGTCTTCCCCCTCCCCCTCACTCCGCAACACCAATCCGCAAAGCGAGCGCGGAGCAGTCGTCGTGGGAGGGGAAGCCCGCCGCGTGACTGCAAATGTCGTAAACAATGCCCTCAGGCTCGCGCGTGCCGCAGGAGGTGAGATAGGCAGTCAGCCAATCGCACTCGGGATCGTCCTGAAGAATCCCGTCGCTCACCATGACCACCGTGTCCCCCGCGCGCAGATCGAATTCCACAGCCTGCGCGTCCAACTTGCGGATAATCCCGATCGGCGCACTGCCTGCCTGCAAACGGCGAACCGTACCGTCCCGTACAATGAAACTCGGCGCAGCACCGCTCTTGATGAACGAAGCCTTGCCCGTAATCAGATCCAACTCCATCAGATCCACCGTTGAGGAACACTCCCGCTCGCTGTCGGGACAGCGGGAAAGAATCAGATTGTTCAGCATCCGCAACGCCGTTGCCGCACGGTTGCCCGCGCGAAGCATCTTCTCCAGAAAGACCGAGCATAAACCGGAGGTCAGAGCCGCCTCCTTGCCCGCGCCCATCCCATCGTTGATCAGCGCGTAAAAATAGTCTTTGCGGTTTGCGAAAAGATTCACCGTGTCCCCGCTGACATCCTCGCCCGCAAGATTGTACTGCGCCCCCGCCACCGACAGACACCGCTGTGCCTGAAGCAGCATGGAAGAAGTTCCGTCCTCCACTTCAAACGTCGGCTTCCCGAGCGCAAGACCGCACATCTCGCCAAGATCCCCGCGCAGCGTGTCAAGCGTCACCTTCGACCGCTCGGTATCAACTCCGCGCACAAAAATCTGCCTGCGCCGCTTGCCGTAAACCGTCACGCTCCCGAACCCGATGCCCGCGTCACGCAGATAAACGCTCACGCGGTTCTCGAGATCGGGGTCTGAGCGGTATTCGCCGCCGTCCTCCGCCAACGCGTCGTTAATCAGATTCGCCGCCGCTTCGTAGTCCATCGCCAGCACCTCAGTCCGACTGCTCCGGAGCAGTTCTCCGGTCAGCCGCGCACAGCCCGCGTTGATCTGCCGCAGAATCAGATCCATGGATTGACACCGATGCCGCAGATGCTCCGGGACTTGCTCGCCGTCCACGCGCCCCTTGGTGTGCAACTGGGCAATCAGCGCGCTCATCACCGCAAGGGTTTCGGAGTATTCCAGACCCCAGCACACCGTTTTGTTCGGACAGTCGGAACAGACCGCGTCAAACGAGGAATCGCAAATGCGGCGCAGATCCAGCGTGCCGGGGCGGCGAAGGCGGTCGCTGAGATTGTAGAACATCTCCGAAAGTCCCGAAAACGCGTCCGAAAGATCGCGGAAGCGCTCGTTGCTGTCCTCGTGACGGTCGCGCGCCTGCCGCAGGAAGACCGAATCCGCCCCGCCCCCGGACGGCGCTTCCTCCTCAATATGCCGATCCGCAAGGCTGACCGCAAGCGTCATCACCGTTCCCACCGCAAGGTAAGCGGGCAACAGCATGACAGCCTCCGCCGCGCCGAGAATGTAAACCGACCACCCGAGCGCGCCGAGACAGGCAAGCGGGATTCCCACCGTCCCCTTTCCGCGCCCGCGCAGACCGCCGCAGATCAGCGCGGCAATCAGGTACGCGGGAATCAGCACGGGGCGGCAGGCAACGCCACACACCACCCCTGCCGCAACGCCGTACCAGACCCCCGCAAAGTTTGCAACCGCAAGGCTGAGCAGCAGGGCAATCAGGAGCGAAACCGGCACGCCCGCAATCTCGGCAAAGTCTGCCGACCAGACCAGCGCCGCCATCACGAAACCGACCGAAACCGGATAGAGCAGATAGCGGTCTCGCCTGCCTTCCAACGCGTTGGCGAACAGGATCACCGCCGCGGGCGCGACGATGACCGAGAGCGCCATTGCAAACCAATCGTAGAAGCGGAAACCGCCCGAGATGACTCGCGCCAGCGAAACCGTCAGCATCCCGACAGCCGCAGTCGCGCTCCGCAGAGCGAGACTGTCGGAAAAAGTGGCACGAAGCTGTTCGCCGAGTGCCGCGCTCCATTTTCGGTCGGGCTGCGCGGAAAAGCCTGTCCGCACGTCGGGCGCGGGGTTCAGCAACTGCCGCAGCGCCTCGGGCAGGGTAACCGCCGTCACGGGGGACTCCATCAGCATCCGCGAGGTCAGACGAACCACCGCCGCAACCGCGTAAACCACAATCATCGGCACGGGGTTCTCCCCCAGTGCGACCTCGGCAAAGATCAACCCGCCGAGAATACCCGTCACCTGCCCGCCCGAGGCGCAGAGCAGCGCAATGCCGAACGGTCGGGTGTCAAACGCCAGCCGTCCCAGCCCCATCAGATACGCGATACCGCCAAGCATCAGCTGTTTCCCGAGCCGGATCAGCCTGCGGCGGCTGACGGCAGGGTCTTTCTCCCCCAATCGTTCGGTCAGTCGGCTGACCCGCTTCGGTTTTGTGTTTTCCTGCATATTCCATGTCCTTCCCTTCTCCGGTTGCCCGATTTTCCGCAGTGCGTTTTTGTACGTCTACCATTTTATACCATTTCCTGCAAAAAACGAGTCGGAAAAAGGCGGCAGAATTCCGCCGGAATGCCCCGCCTTTTTGCCTTTCCTGTCAAACGGCGTCGGCTTTGGTCATACAAGCAGTCTTTATTGGAAGAATTTTACAGATTCCAAGATTATTTTGTCGTGCGATTTTTCGCTGACGGACTTCCAATTTCGGGGAAAATGTGGTATAATAGAGGCAGAATCGGAAAGGGACGGACAAAACGGTGGAGAACGACAGAATTGTATGCTTTACGGGTCACAGAGTGATCCCGCAGACCGAACACGCGGCACTGAAGCGGCGGTTGCGACAGGAAATCCTACATCAGATTGAGGCGGGGGCAACGCATTTCCGCGCGGGCGGCGCGCTCGGGTTTGATACCATGGCGGCGCAGACCGTTCTGGAATTGCGCGAGCAGTACCCCTTCATCCGTTTGGAACTGGTGCTCCCCTGCCCGAGCCAACCCGACCGTTGGCAGGCGCAGGACGTGGCGGTGTATGAGGAAATCCGCGCGCAGGCGGACGAAGTGTGCTACGTCAGCGGGAGTTACTTTACGGGCGTGTTGCAACTGCGCAACCGTAAACTGGTGGAGAATGCGGCAGTCTGTATCGGGTATCTGACCGACAGCCATACCCATTCGGGCGGAACGGCATATACGGTTCTGCAAGCACTGAGTGGCGGCGCGGAGTTTATCAATCTCGCGGAGTGACGGACAAAAAGAGCGAGCCTGGGCTTAGCCCCGGCTCGCTCTTTTTGTTCTCATCTTTCAACGGAAGCGGAAGGAAGTCAGTTTCCCATTCACGCCTGCCAGATGAATTTTGTCGTTTGACACCGTATCGGTCAGATACTTGCACGGCTCGATGTTCTGGGTGTACCGCACATATCGGAACAGGTTCTCTCCTGCCGGCCAGAACAGCTCGTCGGGGGCAATCAGGCGGTACGCTTCCACCGTTCCGCCGCCTCTGGCGCCGTGGTGCGGCACCTGCAGATAATCGGATTTCAGGTAGCTCCCGTACTTCTTCGCCAACAGATTCCATGTCGCGGTCGCGGCGTCGCCCGTCATCAGGACGGTTTTCCCGTTCACGCTCAGCCGCATCACCATGCTTGCGTCGTTGTAATCGTTCAGACTGCCGACGGCAAGGTCGGAAGCCGTGTAGAGCACCTCCAACGTCATATCGCCGAGGGTCAGCTGTTGCCCGGTGTGCAGGCGTACCACCGCCGCGTTCGGCTGATGGCGTTGCATTGCCGCCTGCGCGGTTGCAGCCAACGAGCTTCCGCTTGTTGCGTCATTCCCCTGATCCAAGGAGGTCACGCCGAACACCGCGCGGTCAATCTTCACAGAATCGGAATACTTCGCCACAAACGAATCGAACGCGCCCGCATGGTCACTGTGGAAATGCGTGATGACCCATGCCGAAATGCGCACCTCCGCAATGCCGTTTTCGGTTGCAATGTCCCGCAGACGCGCATAGAGGTTGTCGGCATCCGATGCGTTATGCCCGCCGTCAAAGACCAGGAACGTCCCGTCCGAGAGCAGATAGAACATCGCCATGCCGTTTTCGAAATCTCCGCCGCCCCAAACGCCCATCAGGTAGCCCGCGGTTTCGCAGACCGCCCCGGCAGATGGTTGCGTGCCAAGCCAGCAAGCCGACAGCGGGTCGTACTGCACGCGCAATTCGCCGCAGGAAAGCGTGACAAAGAGCATATCCTCATCCTTCCCGTAGGCGGCATATTCCAAGCCCTGCACGCTCCGCTGTTCGCGCACGGTGTAGCCCTTTTCGGTCAGCAGGGCGCAGTAGGCTTCAAAATCCGACTTCTGCGCATTCGGGTATACCATCTGGTAGGAATCCTCGCCCGTGTCGTAGCCGTAAACCGTCAGCGCCGCGTTCAGTGCGGGGATTTTCTCCGCTTTGGAGGAAACGGTATAGCTCTGTTCCTCCACAGTCACGGTAATACTCCCGTCCTTCGCGCCTGCGCGCAGAATCCGCTTGAAACGGTTGCCCGCCGCAGTCAGCGCGTCGCTTACGGATGCCACCAGATAAAGATTGCCATCCCGCTCCGCCATGCGGTAGCCGTTGCAGGGCACGCCGTCGGTCAGTCCCGCGCGCTCGGTTGCACGGCAAAATCCGATATAGACTGACGGACGCTCGGAGCGCTCCGCAACGCTTTCCCGCTGAACGGCGGGGCGGATTCCGACCAACGTTCTCACCAGATCGGCAAGTTCGTCCCCAAGGGCTTGAAACATCGCCCCCGAGTCGTCCGGATACACCATGCGGTACTTCACCTCGCCGTCTGCGGCAATGGCAATTCCCGCGGCAGGCTCGGGCGCGCCGGTCTCGGTCTCCTTCCCTGTTGCCTCGGTCGTCGTGCGCGGCGCGTCGGTGTCCGTTCCGGTCGGATTGCCCTTCCCGCCGCAGGACACAAGCAGAGTCAGCATCAGCGCGGCGCAAAGCGCAAGGCAGAGGGGGATTCGTTTGTTTCGTTGCATATAACTCTCCTTTGGGCTATCCGCAAAGGGACAGAGAACACCTGCGTTCTCTGCCCCTGCGTTGTATTATTGCAGATTGTTCCAATCCTTCAGCATGGAAGTCATGGTGGAGACGCGCTTTTCATACAGAGAGGTAAACTCCCGATCTTCGCCCTTCTTGTTCATAATGCTGTCTGCAATGGTGCTTCCGATGTCGCAGAACTGCCCGACCTTCGAGCTCGGGTTAACCAGATAGTAACCCAGATCAAAGGTCACGGAATCGCGGATGATGCCCATCATGCGAATGGATTGGCTGTCCGACATCGAGCCGTAGGTCAGCATTTCGTTGTAGTAGATCGGCAGAACGTCCTTCTGTCCGTAGTAACCGAGATACTCCAGAACCGCAGAGGTCATATCCTTGCTCGTTGCATCGTTGAACACGACTTTCGGAATCGTAAAGATATTGGTTGCCGCGTTGACGAAGGTGTAGTTTTTCTCCACGTCCTTCTTGTACTTCGGCATCGGAACCAATCCGAAATCGCGGGTGTCCCGTTTGATGTCGGCGGCGCGAAGCGTGATTTCATCGTAGAAGGCAACGCGGTTGTGCGTGAACGCCGACTGTGCGTCTCCGTAGTTGCTGATGACAATTGCGTCGGTTTCAAGGAAGCCGAAATAGCTGTCGAACGCGTCGGACAGATTGTGGTCGTTCTTTCCCACAACCGTGATCTCATCCTCGCCGACGGTCAGCCATCTTGCGCCCGTCGAATAAACCACGTTCATCGGACCTCTCCAAACACCCGTGGCATAGCCCGTTTTGTCGGTCTTGATGTTGCCTGTTCCGTCACCGTCGAGGTCATCGTTCAGCTGTTTTACATACTTCTGGAAGTTCTCATAAGTCCATTCGCCGTCGTCAACCAACTGATAGGGGTACTCCAAGCCGGAGCTGTCGAGCACCGTCTTGTTGAAGAACATTCCCACAGCCTGACCGACCGACAGATAACTCATGTCGCCGTCCATCATGTAAACGCTGCCTGCGGGGGTTCTCCACTGCTTCAGCGCGTCTTGACTCCACCAGGAAGAGCCGAGATCGGTATAGGTCAGTTGCGTCCAGTCGCCGACCAGACCGTTGATCGCGTAGTTGACGCTGGTTCTGCCGTGCTGAGCAATCAGATGATAGGTATCGTCTTTGCCCGAAACCGAGGACTTGACGTTCATCCAGTTGTTGATCCCGCTTTCGGTTGTGGTCTCCATTTTGAAGGACACGCCAAGCGTTTCCTCAATGAACTTGTAGCGGCTGTAAACCGCGTTGTCAACCTCGGACTTGGCGTCCTCGGCCTTAATCCACAGCTCGGTGTTGTAATAGTCGGATTCGTTCCGCGCCAGAATGCGGAACTCGGCGTTTTCAAATTTCAGATCCGAGGGTACGCCCGGCTTTTCCTCGCCCTGCGTGGTCAGCTCGGGCTCAGTATCGGAAGCATTGGTAGACGGGGCGGTTGAATTTCCGCCCGCAGTTGTGCCCGCGGTCGTGCCCGCAGGGATCTGCGGATTCTTTTTTCCGCACGCGCAAAGTCCGAGCAGCAGGATGCCGCACAGGAACAGCGCAAGATAACGAACGGTGCCTTTCATGGTAATCTCCTTTTTTGTTTTTTGGATACGGTGGTGTCTGAATCAATAATCGCCTTCTCCGTAGGGGTCATCGGCAAAGCCGACGCCGGGGCGGTTGGAAGGTGTTGTGCTTGAGGTCAGAATATCCTCCGAAAGCAGACGGGTAAAAGTCATTTCGGGCGTTTGATAGCTGGTTTTCATGGTTTGTTCTCCTTTCAATCAATCGTGAAGATCTGCGCGAGGGCACTGCTTCCCCACACGCGGAGATACGCGTTTTCATCGTGCAACAGAATTTCGTATTTGCGGCTTTCCGCAAGTGCCTTCCGCACCGCGCCGTTGCGCCGCCAGTTGTCGGCAAAGGCCCGGCTCTCGCCGAAGTCCCCGTTCTTACCGCCGTAGAGCAGATGTCCCGCGGGATAGAAAAGAACCTTTGCACAAAGCGATTCGTAAAACTCCGCAGAGGAATTATCCACACCGTGGTGCGCCACCTGCACCATATTGGTGCGGAGATGATCGCCCCAGATCGTCTGCAGGCGGGACGTGACGTCGTTCAGCACGTCACCGAGGAAGAGCATCCTGTCGCCGTCTCCCGAGAGGCGGTAGACCGTTCCCGAGGAGTTGAAGTCAAAGTTCTCGGGCTTGCCTTCAATCAGCCGCTCGTCCGGCGTGAAGAGAATTTCAAGGGTCAGGTTGCAGAAGCGGAAGACCATTCCCGTATGCGGGACGGTCAGCACCGCGCCCGCGTACTGCGCGATCACCTTCGGCAGGGTGACGTTGAAGTACGGGTCTGCCGCGTCCGCCCCGTTGACGGGAGCGGCGATAAAGCGCTCCAGGGTCACTTTACTTGCGTAACGGCTTGCAAAAGTCTGCAGAATGCCGTAATGGTCGCCGTGCGCGTGGGTGAGACACCATGCGCGGATGACGATGCCTTCCTCGCCGCCGTTCTGCTTCACGAGCGTTTGCCAGAGCTGATCCGCCTGCTCCGCGTAGCCGCCGTCGAAAATCAGGAAACTGCCGTCCGCCAGACGAACCACATAGCCCATGCCGTTGGAATAGCCGTTCGCCTCGGTCAGCGGAAGCCGCAACTGGGTTACGGTCGTTTCCTTCGTGCCGTCGGTTACGGTCGGCGCTTCGGGCAGGTTCGCACAGTCGGAACGCACCACGCGCAGGGTGTTTTCCCTGTCGGCGGGGATGTAGAAATGACAGAGTTCATTTCCCTTGCGGTAGGTTGCGAATACAGAGCCGTTTTCGGTGTAATCGGAGAGGCACTCCCACCCCTGCGCCGTCAGAAAGCGGCACAGGGTGCGGAATTCCTCAATGTCTTTTCCGGTGTAAGACCGCAGGACAGAACCGTCCCCGGTTGTATAGGTTTTGTCTGGGTCGCCGAGATAGTTCATGATATCAACCGGCGTTCCCGCGAAAAAAGTTGAGTACGTTTTGCTGTGCTTCGTCGTTTGCGTTCCACGACGCGGCAAGATCGCTGACCTTTGCGTGCAGCTGATTGCCGTAAATCGTAAAGGTTCCCAGACCCTCCACGGTCACGGTGACATAGCCGATTCCAACCAGTTCGCCCGAAACGGTGGCGGCGGAAAGCTTCACAATCACGCCCGCATAGAAGTAGAATCCGTCCGCCGCAGCGGTCTCGGCATTGTACCAACCCGAGTTGACGATATCCACCTTGCACTGCTTGCCTGCGGCTTCAATCGCTTCCTTGGTGAACACGCCGTTTGCCGCGTCGACATAGCTCTTCGGAACAATCAGCGTGCCCATGCTGTTGATTGTCACGCCTTCCATTGCGGTAATCGCGTCGTACCAGTTCTTATCCACCTTTGTGGTGAACTGGATACCCGAGTTGTTCTTGGTTGCAACGTTGCCCGAGGGCATATAGATGGAAGCTTCGGTGTTCTGGAATTCCGCCGCAGTCGGTTCGCGGAACAGCACCTTTCCGCCAACGGTAAACGAACCGCCGTTGACTTTTACCGTTCCTTCAACCTCATAAAGCTTGCCGGACACGTTGATTTCCACACCGCTTTGAATGGTCATATTCGCATCACTGTTATCCATTCTGAAGCCGTTTGCAACCAGATTCTTTTCGGTATCACCGCCAAGAACCTTTGTACCCGATCCAAGAACAAGCGAACCTCTCATAACCATAACGCGGTCGGTTTTTCCGGTGCACTGAATCACCGATTTTTCAATGGTTGCAGACGAACCTGCGTTCATCTGGAGAGCCGCGCCTTCACCGTTCTGAACAATATTCAGGTTGCGAATAACAACTCCCTTGATGTTGTCATTGACACGAACCGCATAACCGGGATAGTTGGCAGTCACGGTGTGCCCGTTTCCGTCAACCGTAACCTGCTTATCGATGTACAGTCTGTCTCTGTCGTTTGCGGTGGAAGCATAATCCTCCAACAGGTAAATTGTGTTACCTGCTTTCGCATTATCCATCGCATTTTTCAGATATCTGTAATACGTCCCGTTAACGCCGGCAGGCAATCCGATTTTTGCATTGGTTGCGTTGTCAAGGTTAAAGGTCGTATTCGGCAGTTTCGCTTCCTTCAGTGCATCCTCTTGGAAAAACACCGGCTTGCTGCTGCTTGTCGTGTAGGTAAAGGACGAATCCGCAATGGTCAGATCGCCGCGCTGAACGAAAAGTCCGGCGCCGGGTTCTCCCTTAATGTCAAAGGTGCAGTTTTCAAACACGCACTTGTTGTTCGCGTTAAGCTGGTAGAAATATCCGTTCGAAGTTGTCAACGTCACATCAAAAGTCACGTTCTTGACCGTAACGTTCGCGCTTCCGGAATCACTGCGCAGCCTTGTGTTCAGCGTTTTGCCTGCGCCGTCAATTGTGTAAACGCCGTTCAGATGCAATTCTCTTTCGATGGTAGCGTTTGTCAGCAACGTGATCGTCGAACCCGATGCCACATTTGCAAAAGCGCCGTCGCGAGCACCGTCTGCCGCAACTGTTTCATTGAATTTTCCGTAAGTCACAGTTCCATCCGAAGCAGTCACCTTGAAGTGATACCCCTCTGTCACCGCCGTCTCGTCATCCGACGGACCGTCGGCAAAGACCGAGAGCATGCAACAGGAGCAAAGGAGCGCAAGAATCAGAAGCCACGAGATTGTTGTTTTGAGCATTTCTACTTTTCCTCCGTTTTTTTGATTTCGAGACGGAATTCCACCATGGATTGTCATTCTGCACAATCAGTAAGTTATTCCCTCCCGTTCGTTATCAATTATAACATATTCAGAGTGCTTTGTAAAGTGCAGAAACGCGCCTCCCTTCCCTTAAATCGTGCAAAAACGATTTTCTTTTGCTTTTCGCTCTTTTTCTTTGCTTTTCTGCCAGATCAAAGAATAATTTGGTGTTTTCCTCTTGACTTTTCGCCTGCTTCGTGTCATAATATAGACAGTCATTTTGCCGTGTTTTGCAAGCGGAAAGGAGTCCCGCCATGAAAGAAACAGCCGCACCGCCCGCTCTGACGGGCGGAATTCTCGATGAGCCGCTTCCCTGTCTGTTTGAGACCTCTCCCCCCTATGTGCGTTGGCCGATGTGCCGCGTCAGCACATATCATCTTAAGCCACGGCCGATTGAATTTCTTCATTATCATGTAGACATGGAGATCGGGCTGTGTCTGGGCGGCTCGGGTTTGCTGTACCTCGGCAACCGCACCATTCCCTACCACGCGGGAGACGTGCAGATCATTCTGCCCTACCAGAGCCATTACAATGTAGCGATCGGTCAGCCTGCCGAGTGGCATTTCATCAGCTTTCTGCCGACTTCTCTTCACTCGGCGCATCTGTCTCCCGACCCCGAATTTCTGAAAAGTCTGCTTGACGGCTGCCGTCTTGGCGGCGTGTTCCCGCCCGACCGTTTCCACGCGCTGTCCGAGGCGATGCAGGCGATCACCGCGCTGTCACAAGGCTCGCCCGAAACGCCCTTTGACGAGGACTGTCTCCTGACCGAGCTGGTCAATCTGCTGGTTCTGCTCTCGCGGACGCGGGACGGGAGCACCGACACCACACAGGTTCTCAACACCGAGACAAACAAGATTATGCCCGCGTTGGTCGCCTTTTCCAAGGGGTTGGAAAGCGGCAACTGCATCGGCATTGCCGAAATGGCGGAAATCTGCCATTTCAGTCAGCCCTACTTCCGCAAGCTGTTTACCGAGCTGATGGGTGAAAACCCGAAAAAGTACATCACCCGCGAGCAGCTTTTCCGCGCATCGCTCCTGCTCTCCACAACGAATCTGCCCATTAAGGAGATTCACAGACGGGTCGGCTTCTCCGAGCCTTCCATCTTCTTCCGCAGTTTCATGCGCCGTTACAGGATGTCCCCCACCGACTACCGCAAAAAGAAACGCGGAGATCGGATGGAAAAACCTCACGGCTCTGCCCCGACCCCTGCTCAGGAAACTTCCTGAAAGAAGTTTTCTGAGCACCCTCAAAATTCGCCAAAGGGGATTTTTCCCCTTTCTTTTTGTTATATTTCGGCAAGAAAACGGCGGGAATGCGAATCGCACCGTGACGGATAAGGGCGGGCAAACAGTTTCAACCGCATCCGCGTTTTCCCTGCCAAAACAAAAATGCCCTCCCTGACATCCTTCGGATGTTCGGAAAAGCAAAAAGAAAATCCGTACCATAAAAACGGCAACGCAGCCCCCTTTTTTGAGGCAAGTTCCGGGGTTCTTAGGGGGCTTCCCGAAAGAAGCCCCCTAAGTCGCGTCTCCCGCGTCCTCCGCATCCTCCGCGACCTTCTCTGCGTGGCGCGAGGGGTTGACGCCGTAAAAGTGCTTGTAGCTTCGTGAGAAACTGTGAATCGACGAATAGCCCAGCTGTTCGCTCACCTGCGTGACGGTCAGCCCCTCCGAAAGAAGCCTGTCCGCCTCCTTCATCCGACAGGAGAGGTAGAACGTGCTCAGATGCTTACCCGTAATGCTCCGAAACCGTTTGGAAAGGTAGCTGTAATTGTAGTTGAATACCTTTTCCAGATTTTCAAGCTTGGTCAGCGTGCAGATGTTGTCCGTGATGTAGGTCTCCAGACGGTAAACCAACACCGAGTCGTCGGTAATTTTCGGAAAATAGCTGTCCGCCCGTTCGTTCATTCCCGCGCGGATCAGCTCAACCAACAGCTCCGAGAGCAGATACCCCGTCATTTCCATGCGGTACAGGCTATCGCTTTGCAACTCCGAAAAGATTCGCACAATCAGCGCGCTCCTGTCCCGCATCGGCACACAGCGCGATTTCTCGTCGCGGAACAGTCGCCCGATCTCATCGAACAGATACGCGCAGGAAGGATTCCCCGGATTGCGCTCGAACGCAATAAAGGCAAACCGCAACGGATCTTCGCTGTCCGGCGTGATGGAGTGAATCTCGTCGGGAAGCGACACCACGCAGTCGTTCGCCCGCACACGGTGCTCCAGACTTCCCGTCCGAACCGTCCCCGAGCCTGCCAACACATAGGTCAGTTCATAACAGCACTGCGTGTGCCGCCCGATACGGGAATTTGCAAGACACCATAATTCGCCGTACTGATAGAGCGCGAAGCCGCCGCATTTGAGCCGCTCCGCGCTGATGTTATTGAAATGATAACGGTAGGTTGTTTCCTCCATCATCCGGATACCTCCGCTCGCTCACGGTTTTCCGCTTATTGGCCTGCTCCTGCCAGTTTCAGGAACAGATCGGTCATCAGGTCGTACCGCTTGATGAAATAGACATACCGCATGGGATGGCGCGTGGGCTGTTCCGAATAGGTATTGTCGTATTGCGGAATCGCCGCAGGGCGCAGATAGGACAGCATCATGCGGTCGTTTTCGTTGAGCAGCCAACCGACCGCCGTCACGTCCCAGATGGTACGATCCCACGCAATGCCCTTGTGGCGCGACTCCACATCGTCCACCGCGATTCTGACCAGATAATCGCAAAGCGGATTCTTGCCGCTCAGCCAGTGCTCCAGCTCGGGCTTGGTCGTGGCAAAGCCCGTCACCACACCGCAACACGGAAGCTGAACCAGCGGCGCGCCGCAACCGAACAGAATCCGCGCCGCCGCAACATCCTGCCGCATATTGAACTCGTTGGTGTCGACCCAGTGGAGCGCGTGCCCGCCGAGCCAGACGTGAACCACATTCTCGGTCATCGCCACGGGGTCGGTCAGGATCGCCGAAGCAACATTGGTTGCCGCCGCGATGGAAACGATATAAAGCGGGTTCTCTGGCGAGTGCTTCCGCGCCTCCCGCACCATGAATTCGGATGCGTCGGTCACCACCGGCGTTTTTTCGTCCGGCAGATAGTCACACGCCCCGCGCATGACCGCAGGGATCAGATCCTCGCGGTGCAACAGTCCCAACAGCTTCAGGATTTCCCGATAGCTCTTCTCCATTCCGTCGGCAGGCGAGGTGCTGTTGGCATTGAGAAACGGCGCGGCGCAGATGCCGACCGTGTTCAGTTTTTCCCCCGACAGGAGCAGGTAGGAAAGCGCGTACTGATCATCCGCCTCGTTGAAGGTGTCGGTATCCAGAATGACATCCACCCGCCCGCGCGGAGGCTCCAGATTCCGGATCAGTTGTTCTCTTGTCAGCATGACGTTTTTCTTAGTCGAAATTCACCTTGCCGCGGATAAAGCCGACCGCCCCGCGGATATCCTCCAGCGGTTGCTCGCCCGCCTCGCGCTCGATGGTCAGGTAACCGTCATAGCCCACTCTGCGGAGCGCGGCGAGGTAGCGATCCCACGGCACAGTTCCCTCGCCGATGGGCAGTTCGATAAAGGACTTGTGGGCATTCAGCGCTTCCACGCCGCCAACCGCAAAGCCGTGATAGATCTGCTCGGGGGTCGCGTCGCTGTTGAGCTTTTTCCCGTCCTTGAGGTGGGTATGAACGATGTATTTTCCGAGCAGATCCACCGCGTCGGCGGGGTCTTGCCCGCTCACCATGACAAAGTTTGCGGGGTCAAGGTTTACGCCCACGCCGCCTTTTGTGCCCTCGAGAAAATGCAACAGGGTGGTTGCGACTTCGGGACCCGTTTCGATTGCGAGCGTCACGCCCTTGGACTTTGCGTAAAGGCCGCATTCGGTCAGCGCGCGCTGCATCACACCGAAGCGCGGGTTGCTGTCATCTGCGGGAATCACGCCGATGTGGGTGGTGACAATATGCGTGCCGAGGTCAACCGCCAGATCGATGATGGCTTTGGTCTTTTCCACGCGGGCAACGTTATCCTCTTCCCGCTCAAAACCGTAGCCGCCCATATCGCCGCAGAGGGCTGAAACTTCCATGCCGTTTTCTTTCAGGAATGCACAGAAATCTGCTCTTGCCGCCGCATCAAGTGCGTCGGGCGAAAAAGTTCCTTTTGTTGCGTAAATCTGTACGCCCGTTATGCCGAGCGACTTTGCAGTCATGACTGCTTCCCGCACCGGCTGCTTCAGGCAATCCGTAATAACTCCGAGTTTCATGCTCTTTTCCTCCTCGCGGGCTTTCCGCCCTTTTCCTATATTATACAACATTTTCCCTTTCTTTTCTTTACCATTTTCTTTCCGATTATTTAACTTTTACGAGAAAAAGAAGAAAGACCTTGGAGGCGCAGGGAGACCCCTTGAAAGACGGGCTTAACGCGGCAAAGCCGCTATTGACGAGATTTTGCGTTGCAAAATCTGTCACCTACCCTCCAAACCTCCCTGACCCCCCCGAACTTTTCCTCCTATATCGGTATGATAGCTTCATTATAGCATGCGCGCCCCGCAAAAGCTACGGATTTTTTGCATGGCGCTTTTGATTTTTTGTAAAGAACGCAAAAAGGATCGTTGGAAATCCCGTTCCATTAACCAAAAGTGAACAAATATCGGGGGCGGGATACACATCCTGTCGAGATTCCGCCCGCATCCTTTCCGAGGTGGAAAGCGGAACTTTTATAATCCATGCACGAGTGCCGAGATCCCGCCTGCCGGCGCCCCTTCGGGGTTCGACTGCGCGGCAATGGCTGGTTTTCGCGCTCGCCGATATACGGTGGTGCCGCTCCGCTCAGGATGACACGGAGGCTGGTCGTTTCGTGAGTGATACAATATTGGTGTGTTAAGTAACTTTATCAACTTAAGGATTATATCTTATGAATCGCTCCTCTTCCGTGTCATCCTAAGCGGAGCGGCAGCGCCTCATAACGGTGAACGATACAATCGGCAAATGCCGCGGAGTCGAACCCCGAAGGGGCGCCGGCAGGCGGGATCTCGGCACTCGTGTAGGGAATATAAAAAGTTCCATCAAAAAAAGAAGACTCCCGAAAGAGCCTTCTCTTTTTTATGATTTTATAATTTCCTTACTTCTTGTCCGGAGCGGGGATCTTTTTGAGATTCCAGATGCGTTGCGCGTATTCCTCAATGCTGCGATCCGCCGCAAAGTGACCCGCCGCCGCAATGTTGTACAGCGACATCCGATTCCAACGCTCTTTGTCGCGGTAAGCCGCAATCATCTTTTCGTGGGTCGTGCGGTAGGACTCAAAGTCCGCCAGACACATATACGGGTCAGCAATGCCGTGCCCGTTGAGCAGGTACGACGCGATATCCGCAAAGGACTCTCCCGCAAAGCCGACGGAAAGGCGGTCGACAATCCGCTTCAGGCGCTCGTTGGAGGCATAATAGTTCGCCGACTTGTAGCCCGAAAGCCACAGCGCTTCCACTTCCTCTGCGGTCAGACCGAAGATGAACATATTCTCCTTGCCTGCCGCATCCTGCATCTCCACATTCGCGCCGTCCAGCGTTCCGATGGTCAGCGCGCCGTTGATCATCAGCTTCATGCAACCCGTTCCGCTTGCTTCCTTACCCGCAAGGGAAATCTGCTCGCTGATCTCCGCCGACGGCACAAGCGCCTCGGCAAGGCTGACGTTGTAATCTTCCAAAAACACCAGATTCAGCTTCTCGCGGATGGCGGGACGCTGATTGATGTCCTTGGAAATCATGCAAAGCAGCTTGATAATCCGCTTTGCCATGTCGTACCCGGGCGCCGCCTTTGCGCCAAAGAGGAAGGTCTGCGGCTGCAGATCCAGATTGGGGTTCTCCTCCAGATCGAGATACAGCCCGATGATATTCAGCGCGTTGAGCAACTGCCTCTTGTACTCGTGCAGGCGCTTGATCTGCACGTCGTAGACCGAGTGCGTGTCAATGCGCATTCCCGTTTTGCGGAAAATCATGTTCGAAAACGCGATCTTGTTGTCGTGCTTGATGGCGCGCAGACGCGTGAGAACCGACTGATCGTCCGCAAACTTCGCAAACTCCGAAAGTTCCTCGGGGTTGTGGCGGAAACCGTCACCGATGCACTCGGTAATCAGCGCGGACAGTTCGGGGTTGGAATAGCACAGCCAGCGGCGGTGCGCGATTCCGTTGGTCACGTTGTCAAAGCGCTCCGGATACATCTTATAGAAATCCTTGAAGGTGGAGTCCTTGAGAATCTGCGAATGCAGTTTCGACACGCCGTTGACCGAATGCGAACCGACCACCGAGAGGTTCGCCATGCGCACCTGATCGTAGCCGACGATGCTCATCTGCGAAATGCGGTTCCAGTTTCCCGGGAATGCCTTCCATGCCTCGCGGCAGAAGCGCTCGTTAATCTCCTTGACGATCATATAGATACGCGGCAGACGGAGCTTGAACAGATCCTCATTCCATGTCTCCAACGCCTCGGGCATCACCGTGTGGTTGGTGTAGGACACGGTGCGCGTGACGATATTCCACGCGTGATCCCAATCGAAGAAATAATCGTCGACCAGAATCCGCATCAGCTCGGGAATGCAGAGCGCAGGGTGCGTATCGTTGATATGGATTGCAACCTTGTCTGGCAGGTTTTCCAGTGTGCCGTAGACCGCGAGGTGGTCGCGGATGATGCTCTGCACCGAGGCGGACACCAGAAAATACTGCTGGGTCAGACGGAGCAGTTTGCCCTCGGCATGGTTATCCGACGGGTACAGCACCTTGGTGATGATTTCGGCGTTGTTGCTTTCCTCCAGCGCCTTTGCGTACTGTCCCTGCGTAAACAAACCCATGTTGAAGTTCTGAATATCCCGCGCGCGCCACAGACGGAGTTGGCTGACAGCCTCGCTGTCCGCGCCCGAGATCATCATGTCGTAAGGCACTGCCTCGTACTCCTCGCCGCCCTCGTAGCGGATGTCGCAATGCCCGTCCTCGCGCCAGTTTTCAATCACGCGACCGCCGAAATGCACCTTATAGATGCGGTCGGTTCGCGGAATGAGCCAGACCTCGCCGCCCGGAAGCCAGACGTCCGGCAGCTCCACCTGCATTCCGTCCACGATCATCTGTTTGAACAGGCCGTATTCGTAGCAGAGCGAAAAGCCCGTTGCGGGGTAGTTGAGCGACGAGAGCGAATCCATAAAGCAGGCGGCAAGGCGACCGAGTCCCCCGTTTCCGAGTCCCGCATCCGGCTCGCACTCATAGAGGTCATCCAGGTCATACCCCAAATCGCCCAGTGCTTTTTTGTAAGCGTCGGCAAGCCCGAGGTTATTCAGGTTGGTTTTGAGCGACCGCCCGAGCAGGAATTCCATGCACATATAGTACACGCGCTTTCCGCCCGCAGCGTTGACTTTTTTCTTGTAGAGGGATCGCTTTTCGCTCAGCAGATTGCGCACGGCGATTGCCGCCGCCTTGTACATCTGGTCGCGCGACGCTTCCGCCGCCGTGCAACCGAAATGGCGTTGCAGAATCCCTTCGATCTGTTCTTTTACTTCATTTGCATTCGGGTTAAAATTCATTTTTCCATAGACCTTTCCGTAACCGCTCCCCACGAGCGGATGATTGGTTGCTTTTTGCGGCTTGTTGTGATTTCGGCGGGTAGAAATTGATCTCCACTCCCCAAACAATCACCCCTCTCAAACAAATCCTTAAATCCCCTCGTAAAGCGCCAGATACTGTTCGGCGGAGGCGTTCCACGAAAAATCGGTGGTCATCACGCGCTCGACCAGACGGTCGCGTTCGGGCTTGTTGTACCATATCCCCAGCGCCGCCTCGGTCCGCTCCCGCAGTTCCTGCGCGGAGTAGTTCGCAAAGGTGAAGCCGTTGCCGTGGAGCGTGTCCCCCTCCACCCAATAGGGCTTGATGGAGTCATACAGCCCGCCGGTCTCGCGCACGACGGGAATCGCGCCGTAGCGGGAAGCGATCATCTGCGACAAACCGCACGGCTCGGAGCGCGAAGGCATCAGGAAGAGATCCGCCGCCGCATAGATCCGCTTGGAGAGGTCGCGGTCGTAGGTGATGAGCGCGCGAACCTTATCGGGGAATCTCGCCTGCAGTTCGCGGAAGAAGTCCTCAAAACCGCTCTCCCCTTTTCCGAGGATCACCAACTGGAGGTCATGTCCGCCCACCAATTCGTATATGCATCCCGACACAAGATCCAAGCCCTTGTGCGCGGCAAGGCGCGAAACAACCGCGAGCATCGGCACATCGGCACGCTCGGGCAGACCCGTCTCCCGCTGAAGCGCCAGTTTATCCGCCGTCTTTCCTGCCATATTCTGCACGGAATACCGCTCCGCGATACACGGATCGGTTGCGGGATTGTAAAAATCGTAATCGATGCCGTTGAGAATGCCCGAAAGCTTTCCCGCGTTGCGGTTCAGCGCGGCGTCCAGACCGTGCGCATATTCGGGCGTGCGGATCTCCCACGCGTAGCGCGGGCTGACCGTTGTCACGCGGTCGGCGCACTCGATCGCCGCCTTCATCAGGTTGATGCACCCGTTGTATTCCATCAGCGCGTGTTCGTTCTCTCCGAGCGCGAACACATCTCCGAGAATCGCGAAATCATACTGCCCCTGATACTCGATGTTATGAATCGTAAACACCGTCCGCATTGTCCCGTACCACGGACGGTTGCGGTAAAGGCAGTTGAGATAGACCACCGAAAGCGCCGCCTGCCAGTCGTGCGCGTGGAGGATATCGGGATAGTAGTTCAGCCGGTTCATCATCTCCATCACCGCCATGCAGAAGAAGGCGTAGCGCTCGCCGTCGTCAAAGTAGCCGTAGAGCGCGGGGCGGCGGAAATAGTACTCGTTGTCGATAAAGTAGTAGGTTACGCCGTCCCTGACAAGGCTGTAGATGCCGCAGTACTGCTCCCGCCATGCAAGGCGAACCGAGGTGATATACTCCTCGCGCATCTGCGACCGCCACGACTGCGCAATGCTTCCGTACAGCGGCAGAACCACCCGCACGTCAACGCGCCCCGTCTTTGCAAGCGCCGCAGGGAGCGAACCGAGCACATCGCCCAGTCCACCCGTAGCGGCAAACGGCATGACCTCCGCGCCAACGAACAGGATTTTCTTTTTTGCCGTCTCAGTCCCGACCGCATTCTCCGCCATTGCGGAAACCGCCTCGGGAGTTGTCGTTGTGACGGTCTCCGTCTCTGCGGGCTTTTCTGCGGCGGGCTTGCGGGTCGTCCGCTTCTTCGGGAGCGCGGGGGTCAGCGGCAGAACCGCAGGACCGCGCTCGTGTTTGGTTGTTTTCTTTCCCATCGCTTATACACTCATTCCTTTTCCGATGAAGAACGGCATGGTCTCATGACCCGAGAGCATTCTGCCGTCCTTGATGCGGACATCCTTGTCGGTTATCACGCAGTTGAGCTGCACATTGTCGCCGATATCGGTGTTCTGCAGAATCACGCAGTTCTTTATCACCGTTCCGCGCCCGACATGCACATCGCGGAACAGAATCGAATTCTCCACAGTTCCCTCGATCACACAGCCGTCCGCCAGAAGCGAATTCTTCACCTCCGCGCCGTCGCAATACTTGGTCGGGGCACTGTTGCGGATCTTGGTGTAGATTTTGCGATCCTCAGAGCCGAACAGCCCATGCCGCGCCTCGGGGGTCAGAAGTTCCATTGAGGTGCGGAAATAGGATTCCAGTGTGCCGATATAGGCGTACCAACCGTCATAGCGGTAAGCGCGGATCAGCTTTTTGTCCAGATTTGCGCGCACCACGTCGCGGGAAAAGCTTGTATACCCGTGCGCCAGCGAATCGGCGATGATACTTTGCAGATCGGTTCGCTTGATGACGTAAATATTCGTGTTGACATCCACCTCGCCGTGCTCGGGTTTTGCGCGGGAAACGGCGCGCACGCGGTTCTCGTTCCCGATATCGGCAAGGTTGACCACCTTGTCAAACCGATACTCGTCCGCGTTCAGATGCTTGGTGACCATCGTCAGGTACGCGCCCGACTTCACATGATCCTCCAGCACCTCGCCGAGATCGATGTTCATCACCACATCGCAGTCGGAAAGGACGATATAGTCCGCACCGCAACGGTTGATGAAGTGCTCCGCCCCCATCAGCGCTTCCAGCCGACTGGAATAAAGCTTTCCTGCGGCGGTATTCTCATAGGCGGCAACATAGGGCGGCAGAATTTTGATGCCTCCCGAGCGGCGCGCCAGATCCCAGTCCTTTCCTGTTCCGATATGGTCGAGGAGCGACTGATAATTGTAGTGGGTAATGACCCCGACGGTATTGATATCGGCATTGACCATGTTGGAAAGCGCAAAGTCGATCAACCGGTAGCGGCAACCGAACGGAATGCTCGCCATCGTGCGCATCCGCGCCATTTCGGGGATACTCTGGTCATGGATATTGGAAAAAATCAGACCTGCAACATTCATGTTCTGCGTCCTCCTCAGTCATCCGAAATCATAGCGCCTGCGGGAATGACCTCGCCAAGCCCCACCGTATGGTCTGCGCCGATCACCGCAATGCCCGCCGCGTGCCCGCGCGTCTCTCCGACGGTTGCCCGCTCGCCCACGGTGACCCCGCAGTCGAGAATGGAATACCGGACGGTTGCGCCGGCTTTGACCGTAACGTCGTTCATCAGCACGCTGTCCTCCACAACCGCGCCTGCTTCCACGCGCACGCCGCTGCCGAGAACGCTGTTGCGCACACAGCCGTCAATGTCGCAGCCCGCTGTTACACTGGAATTGACGACCTCCGCGTCGCTTCCGATGTACTGCGGCGGCGCAGCCTCATGCCGGCTGTAGATTCTCCACGTTTCGTCCCGCAGGTTCAGCGCGGGGTGCTCGCCGAGGAGATCCATATTCGCTTCCCACAGCGACTGAATCGTTCCGACGTCCTTCCAGTAGCCCGTGAAGGGATACGCCATCATCTTCTCACCCGCCGCCAGCATTGCGGGAATGACGTTCTTGCCGAAGTCGTTGGAGGACTCGGGGTTCTCATTGTCCTCGCGCAGGTATTTCTCCAGTTTGTCTTTGTTGAAGATATAGATGCCCATCGATGCCTTGGTGGAATCGGGATTCTTCGGTTTTTCGCTGAACTTATAGATCTGCCCGTCCTCGCGCGTGCTCATGATACCGAAGCGGCTCGCTTCCTCAATCGGCACGTCGATGACCGCAATCGTGCAGTCCGCCTTTGTCTGCTTATGGAAATCCAGCATTCTCGCGTAGTCCATTTTATAGATATGGTCGCCCGAGAGAATCAGGACGTACTCTGCGTTGTAGCGGTTGATGAACTCCATGTTCTGCCAGATGGCATTTGCAGTTCCCTTATACCAGTCCGCGCCGTTCTGCCCCTGATAGGGCGGCAGAATCTTGACCCCGCCGAAAGAGCGGTCGAGATCCCACGGCAGACCGTTGCCGATGTAGTCGTTGAGGATCAGCGGTTGATACTGCGTCAGAACGCCTACGGTGTCCATTCCGGAATTGATGCAGTTGGAAAGCGTGAAATCAATGATGCGGTACTTGCCGCCAAACGGCACAGACGGCTTTGCGGTCTTTTTGGTCAGCGCGTAAAGCCTGCTGCCCTGCCCGCCCGCAAGCAGCATGGCAACACATTCTTTTTTCTTGAACATAACAACCTCCGGTTTCTATAGTCTGAGAACTTGGGGCTAAGACCTTGGGGCGTTGCCCCAAGCCCCACCTGAAAACTTCTTAGAAGAAGTTTTCAGGACTTTCAAGAACTTTTCACGCAAAGGGGATTGTGCGATTTTTTTGCGTGATTCGATACAACTATTGTTTCGGTTTTGCCTTCGGAGTCCCGGGCTTCTTTTTCCGCACGGGATTCTTATGAATGCAGCGGAACATAACCGCCGACATGGCGGGGACGCGGATGCGGATGGCGTTTCCGTAGTTCCGCAACAGGCACTTTTCGGTTTTATAAACTCCCGTATTCCGCACGTCCGTTCCGCCGAACTCCGCCGCGTCCGAGTTGAACACCTCCTCATACCGTCCCGCAAAGGGCACTGCCAACAGGAAATCTTCCCGCTCCACGGGGAGAAAGTTCAGAAGAATCACAGTCTCCTTCCCCGCGCGATCCTTGCGGCGGTAGGAAAGAATGCTCTGCTCGCGGTTGTCCGCGTCAATCCATTCAAAGCCGCCCGCCCAGTCGCTGTCCCGCTCCCAGAGTGCGGGCGTGGAAAGATAGAACCGATTCAGCTTTGCAACATACGCCTGCAGCTTCGCGTGCTTCTCGTAGTCCAGCAGAAACCATTCCACCGCGCCTGCGTAGTCCCATTCGCGGAACTGCCCGATTTCGGTGCTCATGAAGGTCAGCTTCTTCCCGGGGTGCGTCATCATCCATGCGAGAAAGACCCGCACGCCCGCGAATTTTTGGTCGTATTCCCCCGGCATCCGGTCGAGGAAGGACTTCTTCCCGTGCACCACCTCGTCGTGCGAGATCGGCAGAATATAGCGCTCCGAAAATGCGTAGGTCAGCGAGAAGGTCAGCCGCTCGTGATGATCCTTGCGCCAGAGCGGATCTTCTGCGGCGTATGCCAACGTATCGTTCATCCACCCCATGTTCCATTTGAGCGTAAAGCCCAACCCGCCGTTATCAAAGCCCGTCACGTTTGCCCATGCGGTGGATTCCTCCGCAACCGTCATCACGTCGGGATAGTTATTGACAAAGCAACTGTTCAGCTTCTGGAAAAAGGCGATTGCCTCAAGGCATTTGTTGTCGCCGTAAATGTTGGGAATCCACTCCCCCGGCTTCTTGTCGTAGTCAAGATAGAGCATGGACGCAACGGCGTCCACCCGCAGTCCGTCAATGTGGTATTTCTCCGCCCAATAAACCGCGTTGGAAATCAGGAAACTCTGCACTTCCTCGCGTCCGACATCGAAGCGGCGGGTGCCCCACCCCGCGTGCTCCATGCGATCCTTGCCCTGATACTCGTAAAGCGGCTGACCGTCGAACTCGTAAAGCCCGTGCGCGTCCTTCGGGAAATGTGCCGGAACCCAGTCCAGAATCACGCCGATGCCCGCTTCGTGCATCCGATCGACAAACCGCATGAAATCCTGCGGCGTTCCGTAGCGCGCCGTCGGCGCGTAATATCCGCAGACCTGATAGCCCCACGACCCGTCAAACGGGAATTCGCTCACGGGCATCAGTTCGATATGCGTATACCCCATCGCCTTGACATAAGGCGTCATCTCGTCCGCCAATTCGGTATATGACAGGGACGAACCGTCCTCATGCCGTCGCCACGAACCGAGGTGTACCTCATAGATATTCAGCGGCTGTTCCATAATATGCGCGCGGTCGAATTTCCCGCGGCGGAATTCCATCCATCCCGCGTCACGCCATTCGTAGCCGTCAATCTCCCGGTAAACGGTCGCGGTTTCCGGCGGACACTGCATCGACACGCCGTAGGGGTCTGCTTTATACAACTCCTTCGCGCCGTTGCGGATGAAGTACTTGTACAGGCTTCCTTCGGGAACAATCCCCGCGGGGATTCCGCATTCCCAGACTCCGCCGCGCGTCACGCGCTCCATCGGATAGCGGGAAGCATCCCAACCGCAGAAATCCCCCACCACCGATACGCTGTCGGCGTTCGGTGCCCAGACGCGGAAGGTTACCGTCTCCCCCGTCCGGTGTGCTCCGAGGTATTCATAGGCTTTCTCACTCGCCCCCTGATGAAAATAGTAAGGCGCGAGATCATTTTTCCGTGTCTTTTCATCGGTCATGGGCATCTTACCGATCCTTTCGTCATTCCTGTCTTTATTATACCATTCTTTTCAAAATAAATCAAGGGCGCTTGCCGTATTTTTGGCACTTTTCACAGTTTTTACAGCGAATTCACAAAGAAGCACGACAGCAAAATGGTACGCCATGCCTCCCGCAAAGTCGGTTTCGTTGTCTCTGTTTGTATTATAGCACAAATCGCGGGGCTTGTCAATGTGTAAAATAACGGAATGTCAGTTTTTTCCATATCGTAATTTTACAAATCGCAATCGATTTTACACCGCCCCCCGAAAAATTCAACCATCACCCCCTATCAAAGGACTTGAAACGGGGGGATTTTTATGCTATACTATAGGTAACAGCCGAATCGGAACAATTCGGCGCAAATGAAACGAAAAAAAGGAGAAACAATATGTTGCAATCTGCATCCTGGATCACCTCCCCGCGCGACGCGGGCGTGGCGGCATACCGCTACGAAAAAGCCTTTTCCACAGCGGGAAAGCCGCTGAAGAAAGCCACGCTTTCCGCGTCTGCCATCGGCATTTACGTCGCAGAGCTCAACGGTGCGCGCGTGGGGCACGCCGTCCTGACGCCCGGATGGACCTCCTACAAGCACCGCGTGCAGGTTCAGACCTATGATGTCACCGATCTGCTCCGCGCGGGAGAGAACCGCCTCTCCATCGGCGTCGGGCAGGGTTGGGCAGTCGGTTGCATCGGCTACGGTCGCGATAATCACTACACCGCCGACTACGTCTCCCTGATTGCCGAACTGACCCTGACCTACGCGGACGGAAGCGAAGAGATCATTGCCACCGCACCCGACTGGGAAGTCTTTACCTCTCCCGTGCTTTCCACCGACATCTACATGGGCGAGACGGTTGACCTGACCGTGCCGATTGAAAAGGTCGGAAACGCGATTCCCTCCGATGTGAAGACCAAACTGATCCCGCAGGTCGGCGAATTCATCACCGAGCACGAGCGGATCGCTCCCATCGCGGTATTCCGCACGCCGAAGAACGAGTTGGTTGTCGACTTCGGTCAGAACATGACAGGCTATGTCGAGTTGAAAATCCACGCGCCGCGCGGCAGTCGCGTTGTAATGCACCACGCCGAAGTGCTTGACCGCGACGGCAATTTCTACACGGCAAACTACCGCTCCGCCAAAAACGAAAACGTCTATGTCTGCAGCGGCGGCGACGACATTTTCAAACCCTCCTACACCTTTCAGGGCTTCCGCTACATCTGCCTGACAGAATTCCCCTACGACACGGTGAATCCCGACGATCTGCGCGCAATCGTCGTGCACTCCGAGATGACCCGCACGGGTCGTTTCCTCTGCGGCAACGAAAAGATCAATCAGCTGTACCACAACATCGTCTGGGGTCAGAAGAGCAACTACCTCGACATCCCAACCGACTGCCCGCAGAGAGACGAGCGCCTCGGTTGGACGGGCGACACGCAGGTATTCTGCCGCACGGGCGCGATCAACTATAATGTGGAAAAGTTCTTCCGCAAATGGATGGGCGACGTTGCATTGGAACAATCCCCCGAGGGCATTGTCAAGGGCGTAGTTCCCGCAGCGCTCAAGCACGGCGACACCCGCACCTCGGCGGCATGGGGCGACGTTGCCTGCGTTGTTCCGTGGGAGATTTACCTCGCCTACGGCAACAAAGCCGACCTGAAGCGCAACCTTCCCGTGATGAAAAAATGGGTCGACTTCCTCCACAGCGCAGGTCCTGCGGAGTATCTGTGGCTCGGCGGAATGCACTACGGCGACTGGCTCGCAATGGATGCCGGCGAGGATTCCTACGTCGGCGCAACCTCGAACGATCTGATTGCAAGCGCTTTCTTCGCTTACTCCACGTCGCTTCTGGTTCGTGCGGGCGAAGCGCTCGGCATGGACATGACCGAATACCGCACGCTTTACGGCAAGGTTCGCGCGGCGTTCCGCGACTACTTCATGGAAAACGGAATGCCGAAGGACGAATTCCCCTACACGGAAGTTCTGGTCAACGATCACGCGCCGGTTGACACGGTGCGCAAGGGCGTTACACAAACCGCGCTGACGCTGATTCTGCACTTTGACCTTTGCGAGGAGAGCGAGCGCCCCGCGCTTGCCGCCAAGCTGGTGGAGCTGATCCGCGCAAACGGCAATCGGATGACCACGGGCTTTGTGGGAACGCCCTACCTGCTCCACGCGCTCTCCGAGAACGGCTACACCGACGTTGCCTACACGCTCCTGATGCAGGAGCAGAATCCCTCCTGGCTCTATTCGGTCTGCCACGGTGCCACCACGATGTGGGAGCACTGGAACAGCCTGAAAGAAGACGGCAGCTTCTGGAGCACCGATATGAACTCCTTCAACCACTATGCCTACGGCGCGGTGTTTGACTGGATCTTCGGCGTTGCCTGCGGCATCAAGCCGTGCGCCGATGCGCCCGGTTACGAGAAAATTCTCATTGCCCCCCACCCCGACCGCTCCCTCGGTTTCGCCGACGCGTCCATTGACACGAAGCACGGAACCGTTCGCGTTCACTGGTACTACAAGGAGGATCGCGTAGCCTACGAGATCGAAATTCCCGCCGGCACAACCGCCGTCCTCACCCTCCCGAACCGCTCCCCGCTGACCCTCGTCGCCGGTACGTATCTGTTCTGACGGGAAGACCTTGGGGCGTTGCCCCAAACCCCATTTAAGAGACTTTTTGAAAAAAGTCTCTTAAAAATCTCCAAAAACTTT
>URHR01000021.1 GCA_900547725.1 uncultured Eubacteriales bacterium | reverse complement strand
CAGAAAATCCGGTATTTCTTCAATCACATCAACCGTTGGCGTTACATAGAAACAGATTCTGGAACAAGTTGCGAGCATCAAACCGAATATCCTCCGCCTTCAAAAAAATTTTGAATAAATTATAGCACAGGTTTTGTCCGGTTGCAACCCCTTTGGGCAAAAAAACCTCCCGATTTTCATGCAAAAACCGTTTTTTTTGCGGCTTATTTTCCACCCCGGGTGTCCTTTATACTTCCGGAGTTTACCGCCGGATTCCGCTTCATCCGTCATACGAATCCAGAAAATGATGGACAGTCCCCTTCTGTTTGTACGCAATCACGGTGTCGAGGCAGACATTCTCCACACTGCGGAAAATGGCGTTCTCCACCCCGGGGTTGGTCTTTTTCAGCTCGCGGATCAGCTCCTTGATTTCCTGCCGCTTGGAGCGGTTTCCGTTGTCGCCGCAGGTGGTGCAGGTATCGGTAAACTTGCAGGCGCACTGGATAAAATGCAGATCGTTCGCATCCCGCCACGCCTTGATATCGTCCTCGCGGATCAGATACATCGGGCGGATCAGTTCCATTCCGTCAAAATTGGTGCTGTGAAGCTTCGGCATCATGGTCTGAATCTGAGAACCGTAGAGCATTCCCATCAGAATGGTTTCAATCACATCGTCGTAATGGTGTCCCAGCGCGATCTTGTTGCATCCCAACTCGCGCGCATAGGAATAGAGGTGTCCCCTTCTCATCCGGGCGCAGAGGTAGCAGGGGGATTTTTCGATGTGATAGACCGACTCGAAAATGTTGCTCTCAAAAATCGTGATCGGAATACCGAGATTCCGCGCGTTCGTCTCGATGATCCGTCGGTTGCTCTCATTATAACCGGGATCCATGACAAGGTATTGAACCTCAAAATCCCACTGGCTGTGGCGATGCAGCTCTTCAAACAGCTTTGCCATGAGCATGGAATCCTTGCCGCCCGAGATGCAGACCGCAATCCGGTCGCCGTCGCGGATCAGCCGGTAGTCCTTGATCGCCCGCACAAATCGGCTGAGCAGAACGGTTTTGAAGCGGGTGCGGATGCTCTGCTCCACCCGTTCGCGCACGTCTCCCGCCTCCTGCTTTGCAATCTCGCGGCGAAGCCACGCGGCATAACCGCCCGCAAGACTGTAGGCACGGCAACCCGCTTCGCAAAGCCTGTCGGCAACGTCAACGCTGAGAACCCCTCTCGCGCAAACCACAACAATCGGTCGTTCCGTCTCCCGGGGCGGACTTGCAAGCAGAGTCTCCGCGTCTGTCGGCACAGCCCCGGGAATGCTCCCGTAGGCTCGCTCCGCATCGCTCCGCATATCGTAAATCACATACCCGTTTCCGGGTTGCTCCAGTTCATCCACCGTGATTTCCATTCCGAATCGTCCCGTCCTTTTCCGTTTTTCGCTCTATTGTAACACAATTGCCGCAAAAAGTCAAGAGGAAAACGCCAATGGCGCAGTGGGGGTAAAGTTTTCGCCCGCCTTTTTGGGGAGGCGGTTCAGTTTCCTACACAATCTAAAAGCGGAACGCCCCGTCGGGCGTTCCGCATCAGATTATTTGTTTCCGTCGGTTTCTTCGGTCGATTCCGTCTTGGCTTCCTCTTTGGCTTCCTCCGCAGGGTATTTCAAGCCGCAGTACGGGCAAACGCCGCGGTCACCGTGAGCCTTGAAGGTCGCGTTGCAGTGCGGGCAGGTAACACTGTGCGTATCCTCCGTTCCGCCCCCCTCTGCCGCTGCGGCTTTGGCATGAGCCCGTTTTCCGATGGCAGGCAGGAGATAGTGCTCCAGCGCCTTTCCGATCGCGGTGGACAGCACCGTGCAGGCAACCACCTCAACAACGCCGTTAAATCCGGCGAGAAAAACGAACACCTGTGCCAGATTCATGGTGCTGATCTCATAAACCGCTCCCCCGCCGAAATCGAGCGAGGCGGTGCGGAAGAGCACAAAGAAGAACAGCACGAAGAACAGCGTATTCAAGAGCGCGGCGGAGAGCGACGTCAGCGAAAAAGCAAGCAGGCTCTTCCCCGTTTTCTTCAGGTAGCGGAACAGGTAACCCGTGAGAATACCCATCAGCAGGCGGGGCACAATACACAGCACAGCGGTCTTCCACGGGCTGATGCCAAGGCAGATTACGCCGAACGCGCTCATGCCGAAGCACTGCACGAAACTGGAGATTCCGAAAATCAGGCTCAGGAGAATCGAAGCCGCAGGGCCAACCGTGGTGGCGGCAATGGCAATCGGAATGGTCATAAACGTGACTTCGATGATCCCGACATGGAGATATCCGAGCGGGGTGAAGGCAAAAATCAGTTCGATTGCCGCGAGCATTGCGATCTGCACGAGTTTGAGAGTTCGTTCATTTCGGTTTTGCGTCATGGTAAAAATCATCCTTTTTTATCCGGAATGCGGGATTCCTGTAATATCAGGATATTTTATCATACCTGAACCCGTTTGTCAAGGGGTCATACGTGAATTTCCTTCGACTCCCGTTCAAACCGATTTCACAGAAAAATCATTTGACAAGCATTCTGCCGTGTGATATAATAATAAATGAGAGAAACAAAAGCTGTAAAGGAGCTGACGGAACGATGAAGAAAATCGGACAGGAACGACTGACGGGAGAACGCGCACTGTTCGCCGCGCGGGACTGCGAAATTGAGGAAACCATCTTCGATGACGGCGAGTCCCCGCTCAAAGAAAGCCGCAACATCAGTCTGCGCGCCTGTATGTTCAAATGGAAGTACCCACTTTGGTACGCAAAAGAGATTGACGTGCGCGACAGCACATGGTTCGACATGGCGCGCGCGGGGGTCTGGTACAGCGAGCGCGTGCGGGTGACCGACTGCGCGATCGAAGCGCCGAAAAACTTCCGCCGCTGTCACGATCTGACCCTCCGCCATGTCTCTTTTGCGAATGCCGCCGAAACGCTGTGGGAATGCGACGGCGTAACGCTCTCGGACGTGACCGCGAAGGGGGACTATTTCGCGATGAACAGCCGCAATATGACGGCGGACAATCTGACGCTTTACGGGAACTACTCCTTTGACGGCTGCCGGAATCTGACCGTCCGGAATTCCCGTCTGCTTTCCAAGGACGCGTTCTGGAACTGCGAGGACGTCCGGGCGGAAAACTGCTTCATTTCGGGCGAATACCTCGGTTGGAATACAAAACGGCTGACGCTGGTCGACTGCACCATCGAATCCCTGCAGGGACTTTGCTACGTGGAGGATCTGGTTCTGCGGAACTGCCGTCTGCTCAACACCACGCTGGCGTTTGAGTATTCGACGGTAGACGCGGAAATTGTGGGGCGGGTTGACAGTGTGAAGAACCCGACCTCGGGCAGAATTGTGGCGGACGAGATCGGCGAGCTGATTCTGGAGTCCGAACGGATCGACCCTGCAAAAACCGAAATTCTCACGGGGGTGCGCGAAAAGGCATGAAATCCGGAACGCAAGCGCAATATCAGTTTCAGTTTGATCTTGTCCCAGACCGTCGCGGAAGCGGGTCGACCAAATGGGATGTCGGAGAAAACGAACTTCCGATGTGGGTGGCGGACATGGACTTCCCCACCTGCCCCGCCGTCAGAGAGGCACTGGAAGCGCGCGTGGCGCACGGTGTGTTCGGATATACCGACGTCACCGACGAATGGCGCGCGGCGGTCTGCGGTTGGTTTTCGCGGCGGCACGGCTTGGAGGTTGATCCCGAATGGCTGATTTTTGCCACAGGCGTCGTGCCGATTCTCTCCTCCGTGGTACGCAAGCTGACCACCCCGAACGAAAACGTTCTGCTTCTGACCCCGGTCTACAATATTTTCTATAACAGCATTGTCAACAACGGGCGGCGACCGCTCGAAGTTCCCCTCACCTATGCGGACGGCGCATACGGCATTGATTTCGCCGCTCTGGAAGCCGGACTTGCCGACCCGCAGACCGCCATGATGATTCTCTGCAACCCGCACAATCCCGTTGGGAAGCTGTGGGATCGCGAAACGCTTGCAAAAATCGGCGCGCTTGCCGCGCGGCATCATGTTGTGGTGGTGTCGGACGAGATTCACTGCGACCTGACCGACCCCGGGCGGGACTATGTGCCGTTCGCCTCGGTCTCCCCGGAGTGCCGCGACAATTGCGTGGTCTGCTTTGCTCCCACCAAAACATTTAACCTTGCGGGCATCCAGACGGCGGGCGCGATGGTTCCGAACCCGTTTTTGCGGCACAAGGTGTGGCGGGCGCTCAACACCGACGAGGTTGCCGAGCCGAATGTGTTCGCAATTCCCGCGGCGGTTGCGGCGTACACGAAAGGCGACGCGTGGCTCGACGCCCTGCGGGCATATCTGTATGAAAACAAGCAGACCGTTTATCGGTTTGCGGAGGAACACATCCCGGGGCTGCGCGCGGTACGCGGTGAGGCGACCTACCTTGTGTGGCTTGACTGCGACGCGTTCTGCACCGATTCCGAGGCGCTTGCCGGAGATATCCGACGGAAAACGGGGCTGTATCTGTCAAACGGCAGGCAGTACGGCAGGGGCGGCGAACGGTTTCTGCGCATGAATGTCGCCTGCCCGCGCGCAACGCTTTTGGACGGATTGGAAAGATTGCGGCGCGCTTTGGTCTGACCGTTTGGCGGAATCCACAAAAATGCAAGACGGAAATCGCAAACTTGCAAAAAAGCCTTGACAAATGCGGTTTCTCATGCTATACTATATCAAAATTGAATCGTCGGAAAAAGAATTGATGTCAGAGGCGCGAAATCGATCAGTACCGCGGGCAAGGCTCTCAAAAGCCGTTGACCCCACGGGAAAGGCGATTTTGCCGAAGCGGTTTGCGTTTGAGCGCGATCCGGCTGGGCGCACGGAGAATATCCCTGCGACTGTCGCAAAATTTGCGGAGTGCTGCATCCGGTTTTGTTCCTTTTGGCGTTCCTCGCGGAACTCCCTTTTGAACGGTCGGAGCACTTGCTCCGACCGTTCATTTTATTATTTTTTCTTTCGGGAGGAATCAACCATGAAACGAATTCTGACTGCCGTACTCACCCTCTGCCTGCTTGCCGGGCTTCTTGCTTCCTGCAAAAAGCGGGAACACGTTGACATCTCCGCCATGACAAGCCTTTCCGAGCTGAACAACTCGGGCGCAATCCTTGCCGCGCAGTCCGGCACATTCCACCTCACCGCGCTGAACGAACAGCTGCAGGGCGTGACAAAAAAGGAATACAAGGACTTCACCACGCTTCTGAACGCGCTCAAGAGCGGCGCGATTGACGGCTACGTTGCCGAAGAGCCGACCGCCGTTGACGCCTGCGCGCAGGACAGCTCCCTCGGGTACATCAAGCTGAAAAACAACGACACGGGCTTCCGGGTCACGGGCGATGACAACGGCATTGCCATCGGACTGAAAAAGGAATCCGGGCTGACCGCGCAGATCAACGCCATTCTTGCGGAAAAAGTTCCCGCTTCGGTTCAGTCCGCGCTGATGGAGCAGATCTTTGCAATCTGCGCAACCCCCGAGGTTGAGCAAAACCTGACCTTTGCCTTGCATTCCGAGAACACCGATACCTCCAAAGGTACACTGACCGTTGCAATGGAGTGCGCGTATAACCCGTTCAACTGGACGCAAACAAATGATGCAAACGGCGCGGTTAAATACGGGAACGGGCTATACGCAAACGGCTACGATGTGCAAGTTGCAAAATTCATCGCGGCAGAACTGGGTATGGATCTAAAAATTGTCAGTTATGAGTTCAAGTCCATGATAAGCGCCGTCAAGGTTGGTAATGTAGATGCGATTATTGCAGGCATGAGCCCTACAGAGGAACGCTTGCAGGAGATTGACTTCACCGCCTGCTACTACAAGAGTGAGCTGGTCATCATCTATAAGAAATAATTTCCCGAAGGAGACACAACCGTGGAATTTCTGAAGCAAACAGGCAAAATTCTTGCCGATTATTACCCGCAACTGCTCTCGGGCGTGGGATATACCATGCTCATTGCGCTGACGGGCACTGTGGCGGGACTGCTGATCGGACTTCTGGTCGGCGTTGTGCGAACCGCCCCGCTCTCGCAGAACCGCGTGCTGCGCGCTTTGCACCGCGTGCTGAACGGTCTGCTTGCGGCGTATATCGAAATCTTCCGCTCTACTCCGATGATGGTGCAGGCAGTGGTCATCTTCTGGGGCTACGCGTTTCTGAACGGCGGGCAGACCCTGCCGCTGATTCCCGCAGGCATCTTCATCGTGTCCATCAACACGGGCGCTTATATGGCGGAAATCGTGCGCGGCGGCATCATTTCGGTGGATCGCGGGCAGACCGAGGGCGCATATTCGGTCGGCATGACCCACGCGCAGGCAATGGTTCATGTCATTCTGCCGCAGGCGTTGCGGAACATCCTGCCGTCGGTCAGCAACGAATTTGTGATCAACATCAAGGACACCTCGGTACTGAACGTCATCGGCGTCATGGAACTGTACTACATGGCCAATATTATCATCACCAGAAATCACAAAGATTTCCAGACCTATCTGATTATCTGCGTGCTGTATTTCCTCCTGACCTTTACCGTCACCCGCCTGCTCCGCCTTCTGGAGCGGAAACTGGACGGCGCGAAGAACTATACCATCTGCGGTTCGCAGTCCGACCCTGCGGCGGAAATTCATATTCACGAACAGGAGGACGAATCATGGAAGCGGTAATTGAACTGATCGGTCTGAAAAAAACATTCGGCGACCATGAGGTTCTGCGCGGCATCAACCTGACCGTTCATCGCGGAGAAGTCATCAGCGTGATTGGGTCGTCCGGCTCGGGAAAAAGCACCATGCTCCGCTGCATCAACCTGTTGGAAGAACCGACCGGCGGAACGATTCTTTACGAGGGCAAGCCCATCACCGATCCGGGTGTGAACCTTTCTGCGTTCCGCGCCAAGGTGGAAATGGTGTTTCAGCAGTTCAATCTGTTCGGGAACATGACCGCACTGGAAAACTGCGTGCGCCCGCAGACCGTGGTGCTGAAGCGCCCGCGCGCCGAGGCGAAGCGGATTGCGCTCGAATATCTGGAAAAGGTGGGAATGTCCGCCTATGCCAACGCCCGCCCCGCGCAACTCTCGGGCGGACAGAAACAACGGGTTGCCATCGCCCGTGCGCTTTCCATGCGCCCCGATGTCATCCTGTTCGACGAGCCGACCTCGGCGCTTGATCCCGAAATGGTGGGAGAAGTATTGGAAGTCATGAAAAAACTGGCGCAGTCTGGCATGACCATGGTGGTGGTCACGCATGAAATGGCATTCGCCCGCGACGTATCCGACCGCGTGATCTTCATGGACGGCGGCGTGATTGCCGAGGAAGGCGCGCCCGGGGAGTTGTTCGGCTCTCCCAAGCACCCCCGCACCCGCGAATTTTTAAGCCGCTATCTGAAAACCGAATAAAGGCATCCCCGCTCAATTCACGATTGACACACTTACCCGCGTCTTTTCCGTGATCCTTCACAAAAATCCTTGCCTGTAGCCGAGCTACAGGCAAGGATTTTTGTATCGTCTGACGAAAAATTCGACTCTTCCAGTTGTGATTCGTGCCGTCGGAATTCCGCGGTAATGCCTTAGATTTTACTGTCTTACCGGCGGGCGGCTGAACGCCCGCTTTTTTTCGTGCCTTCACTGAGCGCCGCCCTCCATCCAGACGCAACCGACGTCGTTGCCGAGGTCGCAGGTATAGACCCACTCCACGGTCTGCCCGTCGCGCAGGACGTATTTGGAACAGCCGTAATTCGGAAACTCGCCGTCCACGCGGTACATCCACCCCGAAAGCGGTCCGCAGGAGAATTCATAGAGGTAATGGATTCCCTGAATGTAGGCGCTCCCGAAACTGTTTTCGCTTGCCCCCTGATACTCCATCTGAATCTTATTGTATCGCGCCGCGCGGTCAAGAATATCGAACACGGTGTCCCCCGGGCGGAGGACATACTCGGTCGGCGGCAGAATCACGCCGTCAGGCGGGACGAATTCGTCGCTTTGCAGGGCGGGATCGAGATCGTCGTAATTCTGCAGAACCGTATCGCAACGGATGGAGAGGATCACCGTTTCGCTCTCCGGCGTGATATCGTCGATGTGCGTAAGATAGTATTCATCCACTGACTGAATCTCTGTTCCGCTGATGACCACCGCAACCAGCAGAACGATGACAAAAATCGCAAGAATATCCTTTTTCACGGTTTTCCCCTCCTTTCATTACAGTTCGTCCCGATACCGGGCGGCAAGCTCTTCCATTTCCCGCTCTTTGCGATGCCGCCGTCTGCGGATGCGCCGCACGAGAAAAACCGCCACAACCGCCGCAATCACCGACAGCGCAACGCCGATGACAATGCCGCGCAGAATGTTATCCAACTTGGTCTTGGTCTTGACGACATCCTCCCAACGCTCGATCTGCGTGCGGTCGTATTCGCTCAGCGCATTGTAACGCGCCACAATCCCGTTCACGGTTTTCCTGTCCTTGAGCGTGATACCGTCGAAAGGATAGAGCTTTTCCCGCACCTCGGCGTTGATGCTGTCGATCTCCGCCTGAATCGCCGCAATCTCCCGCTTTGCCGCAGACAATTCGGCAAGATAGCGCTCCATCCCGTCGAATTCCTCGCACTGCCGCAGTTTATCCAACAGCGTTGTAACCGTTACATACTGCTCGGTTGTAAGCCGCTCGGGCAGCGCGTCTGCCGCCGCGCGGTCGGAGAGCGTAAAGGACAGGAGCGGGCGATCGTCGGGCGTGTCGTCCGGGCTTTCAACCACCTGCGTGGTATCCGCGATCCCGTCCACGTCCACGCCTGCCGCGCGCGCCGCGTCCGAAAGCGCCCAATAGCCGGTTACATAGCACCGTTCGGTCTCGGGCAGGGCGTAAAAAGCGGTCAGAAGGCGGGGCAGGGTCTCCGCAGAGGTGCCGTCCCCGATTGCCGTGATCCCCTCCTCCAACTCCGCAATCCGTGCCCGCAATTCCGCGCTCTGCTCGGGGCGGAAATCGTACAACGTCCGCATTCCGCTTTTCTGCCGCCACAGCGCCGCCATGGTATAGAGCGTTTGCTCCCCTGCCATGCTGTTGGAACAGTCGGGGTGCGAGGTGGGGTTATTGGGGTCGTAGGTGTAGGAATGCACAAAGCCGCCGTCCTCCATCCGATAGCGCAGAATGCCGTCCAGAAGCGTGTTCCCGTTCTTGATAAACCGCGGGTCGGTCAGCGGGTCGATGCCGAGCGAGCAGAGCGCCACGGTAACCTGATCGGTGCTCTCCACGTTCTCTGTTCCCCAACTGGTAAAGTCCCCCGTGTCAAGCTGCAACGCCGAGAGGCAGTCGATTGCCTCGTCCGCAACCTGCCGCACGGTTTTCGTAACGGTTTCACCGCGCGCCTTCTGCACATAGACGTAGGACTTTTCGCTGTTGTAGTACGGCGCGAGCGCCTGCAGTGCCATGGCGGTCATGTCCGGGTCGGCAGTGCTTCCGCTCAGCGCAAAGCCGCCGTCGGGGAGCTGCCTGCGCAGAATCTCGAGCAGAATCTCATCGCGGGAGTAAAACGCGCCGTCCGGGATTTCGTAGCGCAGGCTGTCCAGTGCGATCAGACCCCAGATCCAACCGTTCAGTCCCTGTCTGCCGAGCGACGTTGTCCTGCCGCGGTCATAAATTCCGTCCGCAATCAGGTTGATGGGGTTCCCGTCCGCGTCGATTCCGAGCGCCGTCGGGTCGCCGCCCATGGCAAGCACGGCAAGCGTAATCCGGTGCCACTCGGTCGCCTTTGCCGAGCTGAGTTTCCCCGGCTGACGGTAGCGCGCCTCCACCTTGTCGCGGATGACCGCAAGATAGGCGGCGTTGTTGTCCGCAATCCCGAGCCTGCCAAGCCCGATGGGATACCAGTCCCCGGGGGTAGTTCCCGCAAGCGCGAGATAGCTGTCGTTCAGGAGATACCCGTCCGGCGCGGCGCCGTTGTCCGCCTTCTTCCACGCGATGATGCCCGCCGCAACGGTCAGAACCGTGTCCCCGGCAGAATCCGACGCAACCGGAAACCGAATGACAGAGAGCAGGAGCAACAAGCCGAGAAGCGCGCAAACAACCCGCTTTTTCATGTCCGTTTTCTCCTGTGTACAAGCGCCAGACCCGCCGCAGGCAAAAGCCACACAGCCGCCCACGGCGTGACCGAAGCAAAGCAGGCGCTTTCATGCTCCGGGGAATCGGGCTGTCCGTACGATCCGGGTTGCGCGGGCGTGGGGCGCGACTCCCCTTCGTTATCCGGGAGCATGGTTGCAATGGGATGCTTCATGGCTTTTGCCAATTCGTTTGCGGCGGAGTCCACCGCCTCCTGCGTTGCGTTGAGCGTTGCCATGACCGCAAGCGCCGCTTCATAAGCGTCGGAAATGTTTCCGTACGCAAGCAAATCCGCTTTTTGGGCGTTGCAGATTTCCCGCGTCAGCGCGTCTTTGTTCGCAACGGCGTAGTAGCCGCCCCCGCCCGCTTCCGTTCCGAGCGCCGCCGCGCCGCCGATGTCCGCGCCGTAGCCCAACGTGAACTGCACGCGCACCACGTCGCCGTCGGAGAGATAGCAATCCGCAAATCCGACATTCGGAAAGACGTTGTTGACCGCGTACATCCACCCCGAACCGTTGGTAAACGCGAATTCCCCGAGGTAGCCCTTGCTGTTCTTCGCATAGTCGTCCGGGTCAAAATAGGTCATGGTCTCCCTCAGATACGGCTTCAGCAGGTCTGGAATTTCGGGAGTCAGCCCCAACCCGCGCGGGACTGCGGGCAGGTCACTGCGGCGGTAGTTGTTGTAAGTCTCCCCCGCCGCCGTGCCGTCCGCAATGTAGGCAAGATAGAAGGATTCCTTCACGCTCCCACCGTAGTAGCCGACAAAGCCGTTTTTCGCGAGCAGGCGCAACAGCTGTTCCGCCGCAGTCTCGCCCTCCCGGATCGACACCTCGGTCGGTGCGATCAGATAGCCGCCCCCGACGGTAAACAGTTCCACGCTCCAGATTGCCCTGCCGATCTCCTCGCCCGCCTCTGCGGGAAGGTAGGTGATCTGATAGGTCAGCTCCGTGCGCTTTCCACCGTCCGACGAGGCGGAGACCGTTACAAGGTTCTCCCCCTCTTCGGTAAAGTGCAGCGTATAGCTTGCCTTTTCGTCGTCATCCCAAGTCGGCTCCAGAATCTCGCCGTTGTGGCGGACGGTTGCGCGGATCTTTTCGCCGCCCGCATTTCTTGCCCAGACGTCAAAGGTCTTTCTGCTCCCGCGCTGAACGGCATGGTCGGTCAGCGTGGTGTACAGGGACGGTCCGGACAGCGCCGCCGCGGAAACCGCAAAGAACAGACCGAGCAGAAGCGCCAGACAGCACCCGAGCGCCGCCAAACGAAGTCTTTTTTTCATCATCTCATCTTTTCATCTCATCTTTCAGTTCCAGAAATTGTCCTTATGCTTCCGAACCGATCCGAGAAGCATCACAACGCCTGCCGCAAGCAGAATCAGAATCACCGTTTCGCCAACCAGAATTGCCAACAGCATCGTCGACACCGTTTTGTCGCTTGCCTTGCTCTCCCCGTCGTCCGGCTTTTCCGGCTCGGGCTTTTCGGGTTCGGGCTTTTCCGGCTCGGGATTTCCTGCATCCTTCAGTTTGTTCAGACGGGCTTCCGCCGCAGTGAGCAGGTCAAAACCGGAAACGCAAGCCTTTTGTTCCTCGTTCAGAGCTTCGTATGCTTCCCGCGCCGCGCGGATGGCGGTTTCGCTCTCAAGCGTGACCTCTCCGAGCGCCGCGATCTGCGCCGTTACCGCATCGGCTTCGTCCGCCGCGTCGGTCGCTTGCCATGCAAGCAACGGGTAGCCGCCGTTTTCCAATGCGTAGCGATCCTGTTTGAACCCTTCCCCGAGACGGGCAAGGAATGCGGCGGATTTCAGCTCCTCCGCCGTGCGGTCGCCCGCCGCATCGATTCCGTTCGATACGCCTTGCGCGGTCAGCGCGGAATCGTAGTAGCAGTTCTCCACCGTGCTTCCCGAGGTCAGCAGACTGACAATTCCGCCCGCTCCGTCGAGAATGTTCTCGCCGTTGACTGTCACCGCGCCGATATTGTAGCAGTTGCGGATGACGTTGCCGTCCTGCACTCTGCCCACGATACCGCCCGCGTTGTCGCCTGCCGTCACCGTTCCCGCATTGTAGCAGTCGGAAACCGTGACCGCAACCGCAGTTCCGTTGTTGCCTGCCGCAAGGTGTCCGACAATGCCGCCGACCGCGCCGTCGCGCGCAGTGACAGAGCCGATGTTATAGCACCCCTTGATGACGCTCTCTCCGCCGTCGCGCACCGTGCCGACAATGCCGCCGCTCCATCCGCTGCAAAGGATGTCCGCGCCGTTCCAACAGTTGATGAAGTCCGCGCCGTTGCTCCATTTTGCAATCGCGCCCATGAAGGACAGATTCTCCGAGCCGATCTGTCCGCTTGCAACGCCGACATTTCGGATGACCGCGTTCGCGCAGACCGTTCCGAACAGACCGCCGTTTTTGGAATACAGGTTGTCGATTGCATAGCCCCGACCGTCAAAAATACCGTCAAACTGTGCGGAATCCTTTCCGATCGGCTTCCAGTCCGGGTAATCGCTCAGGTCGATATTCGCCGTCAGGACAAAGGTCACGTCGGTGTACGGGTTTCCTTTTGCGACCTTTTCGCCAAGCGCCGCCAGTTCCTCCGCCGTGCCGATCCGATAAGGATCTTCCGCCGTGCCGCTACCGCCCCAAGGCGTCCGCTCGGTCACCTCGATGGCAAACGACGTGCGGAGCGCCCCGTAAAAGACCGTTACCGTCGTATCCGCAACCGTCAGTTTTTCGGGGGCGGACAGGCGGTAGTCCGTCACCGGTTCGGTGCGTCCGTCGCTGTAGGTTGCCGTTATCACCAGTCCCGTCGGATCGAAACCGTCGCCCTCGGTGTAACGGATCCTGTCGGGCGCTTTCGTAACCGAGACGGAAACGGCAAACGGCTTGTCGGTATCCAGCTCCGCCTCTCCGCCAACCGTTGCAATCGCCTCGGCAAGCGCCGCATACCCACGGATATATCGCCGCTCCGCCTCGGGCACTGCGCGGCAGGCTGCAAGCGCCGCCTTCAGTCCTGCCTTATACCCTGCCGCCATGGGATCTTTTGCCGCGGCAATGGCGGTCTCCGCCGCCGCAACCGCCTCGCTGTCCGTCCCGGTCATCTCTCCGCGCATATCGTACAGCGCGCGCAGACGGTTTTCAAACCGCCAATAGGAAACCAACGCGTAGGTTGACTGGTCGTTTGCCATAGAGTTCCAACCGCCGCCCGCCGTGTGGCAGAAGCCGCCCTCGGGCAACCGGAAAGCAAGCAGACCGTCAAGCAGGGTCTTGCCCTCCGCCGTTACAAACCGTTCGTCCTTCACCGGGTCAATGCCGAGTGAGCAGAGCGCAACAATCACCTGCGCAACGCTTTCCGCATTGTCCGTTCCCCACGAGGTATAGCCGCCGTTTTCGTTCTGTTTTTTGCCCAACACGTCCAACGCCGCGTCCACGCATTCGCGGACGGTTGCAGAAACTTCGGTTTCACTGTTCCCGTTGGTGTAGGTGTAAACCGTATCGTCGTTGTAGTAGGGCGCCAGCGCCTGAATCGCCATTGCCGTCATATCCACGTCGGACTGCGTGCCGTATCCGCCGAGAACCCAACCGCCAAAGGCGTTGCCGTTCACGCCGTCGGTCAGCTGCATCCGCAGAATTTCGGTAATGAACCTTGCGCGCGGATATTTCGCGTTCTCCGGGACTTCCGCGCGAACCGTATCCATTGCGATCAGACCCCAGATCCACCCGTTCAGCCCCTGCGTTCCCGGTCCTTCGCGGAGCGCGCAGTTGTAGCTTCCGTCCGCAATCAGGTTGATGGGCTGACCGTTATAAGTGCCGAAATTCGTCGGATCTCCGCCAAGCGCCGCGATCGCAACGACCGCGCGATGCCACTCGGTTGCCTTCACGCTGTGCAGAACCCCGTTGTTTGCCGCGTAGGTCTGTTCAATGTAAGTGCGCATTGCGGCAAGGTAATCGGTATAGCCTGTCCCGTCATCAATCATGTAGACATAGGCATCGTCCGAATAACCGAACCGTCCCATTGCAAGCGCCATCCAGTCGGTTGCGGTGGAACTTACGCCCGAAAGATATTTTTCATCGCCGAGCAGACTGCCGCCGATGCCGCCTTTGGTCTTTGCGCTCTTTACTGCCGCCCTGATATACGCGGCAAGCTGAGCCGAGCGTTCGCTCCCCTCCGCGAACGCGGGGCGAACGGGCGAATCGGTGCAGACCGAAGCTTCCCATGCCAGCACGGGCAGGTTCTCGCCGTCCGCAAACGCGTCGCCAAGCATTGCGGCGGTCAGGGTTTCCGCTTCGGTTACGCCGGACTTGCTGTCAGTTCCGGTTTCCCTGATATAGTAACAGTTGGTATTGCTCCCGCGACTTGCACCGAGAACCGCGCCGATATTGTTCCCGCTCCCTGCGGAATCAACCATCTTGCCCGCGTTGTAGCAGTTGTTCAGCACGGGAGAGGCTGCCTTGTGACCGCCCGTCACGCCGCCGACCGTTGCAGGTCCTGTCACAGTTCCGGCATTGTAGCAATTCTCCACAACGCCCGCGCGCCAATGCTGACCCGTCACGCCGCCGATGTAGCCGGTTGTTCCGGTCACAGCGCCTTTGTTGTAGCATCCGCTGACCGTGCAATTGCCGTTGACCGAACCGACCACGCCGCCGACATTTGCTCCGCCTGAGACATCCGCTTCGTTGCCGCAGTTCCGCACCGTTCCTGCGGTCAGCTTGCCAACCACGCCCGCAACATTGGAACTGCCTTTGACCTCGCCGCGCACAACCAGATTTTTCACCGTTCCGCCGTTGACATTGCCAAAGAAGCCGACCGACGAATACAGCCCGCTGACAACATGGTAGCCGCCGTCAAAGATTCCCCTGAACGGAGTCGCAGACGTGCCGATTGCCGTCCACGGATTGCTCTCGCCGCCGAGGTAAACGTTGACCGTCAGAGTCACGGTTCGCCCCTCGAAGGTGTCCCCGTCCCGCACGGCGTCCGCAAATGCCATAAGATCCTCATAGCTTGCAATCACCGTATCGGTCTCCTCCGCACCCGCCATCACCGCAAGCGGAACGACGGACAGCATCAGCGCCAGAGCCAGAAGCCACGCAAGCAGTTGTTTGATTCTTCGTTTCATTTTTGTTTTCTCCCTTCCAAGATGTGGAAATCAGTTTGTTACGCGGGTTTTCCCCGCACCGTATTCCGCACCGACGGCAAGTCCCCCGCCCGGGCTATGCTCCCATCGGATTGCCAAAACAATCGATCCCCCTTCCCGAAAAAAGCGCCTCCGCCACGCAGGCGGAGACGCTTCTGACCGAAGCCGTGAGGAAAATGCGCATACCGCAAAATCCTGTCCGGATCATCGGTCGCACGCATCACACCAAGGCATGGCAAACCGGAAAGGCACGGCGGTATCCTGACTTATGATGTGGGTAGCCCCACAAAAGCATACGCGGGCACAGTCTCCCCCGTCGGTACGCTCATGTCAAATACAGTAATGGCGGTTGTTCCGGATTTGAACCGGATTTCCTTTTCATCTACTCAGTTCACAACTTTTCAAACCGTATCTTTCCTACGCTATTCTGTTTTCAGCTTAGTATACCATATTTTTCTTCCGATTGCAAGAGAAAACGCAAAAATAGATTCCGGATTTCAGAATTCAAAGCGGCAATATCCGTCCGCAACCCCGAACCACGCGGTTGCGTTGCGGCAGCAGATGTCCTTTACCCATGGGCGCAAAAACCGTGTTTTTTCATATTTTCCCCTGCTTGGCGCACTTGTTTTCTTTCTGCGGCAATGGTATACTGTAAGATGGAATTTTATAGTCCATCATGTCCACGGTTACAAAAAAACACTTGCGTGACGCAAGTGCTTTTCGCTTTGTTTTACACGCTGTATTCCTTCGCGTATTTCCGATACGCTTCGTCGAACGCGCCGTCGTCGTTTCTTGCGCGGCGCAGGGTTTCGTGCAGGTTCAGGTTATGCTCGGCGCGGTCGATCACACAGCCCGCAACGTTGGAGCAGTGGTCGCTGACGCGCTCCAGATTGGTCAGCAGATCCGACCAGACAAACCCGACCTCCGCCGAACATTTTCCCTCCTGCATCCGGAGAATATGGTTGGTGCGAAGCCTGTCCTTCAACACGTCGATCACCTGTTCGAGCGGTTCTACCTTGGTTGCGGCTTCGGAATCCGACTGCACGAAGGCAGTCTCGGAAAGCGTCAGAACCTCGTCCACCGCCTTTGCCATCACGCCGTACTCCCGCAAGGCGTCCGCCGTCAGCGAAAGCTTCTTATCCCGCAGTTCCTCAGCCGATTCCAACACGTTCACCGCATGATCCGAAATGCGTTCATAGTCGCCGATGACCTTCAGCAGGGCGGTTGCCTCTTCGCTCTCCTCCTGCCCGAGTTTGGCGGAGCTGACCTGAATCAGATATGTTCCCAATTCGTCCTCGTATTTGTCACAGCGGCGCTCCGCTTCCCGAATTTCATCCGCGACGGCGGGCGAATACGAGGTCACGGCAGTCAGCGACTGTTTCAGCGCCGTCACCGCGCAATCCGCCATCTTTTCGGCAACCCGACGGCTCTGCGCCAATGCGAGCGAGGGGGTGGTCAGCAGACGCTCGTCCAGTTCGGTCTGCTCTTCCTTCTCCTTGGAATCCGGAATGAGGCGGCAGACCATTTTTTCCAGAAAACCGCCCATCGGCAGCATCAGAAGCGTGCACAGCAGATTGAAAACGGTATGAATCACGGCAATTCCCATCAGCGTAGCCGATTCGTTCAGAAGCATCGGCGCGAAAATCGCCTTCACAATGCAGAACACTGCCAGCCAGACCGCCGTTCCGATGATATTGAAGGAAAGATGAACCAACGCCGCCCGCTTGGCGTTCTTGTTCGCTCCGACCGAGGAGATCAGCGCCGTAACGCAAGTGCCGATATTCTGTCCCATGATGATCGGAACTGCCGCGCCGTAGGAAACCGCTCCGGTGGAAGCCAACGCCTGCAAAATACCGACGGACGCAGAACTGGACTGGATGATTGCGGTCAGAACCGCGCCGACCGCCACGCCGAGAAGCGGGTTGGAGAACAGCAGGAAAAGTTCGCGGAAAGCAGGAACATCCTTCAGCCCCGACACCGCGCCCGACATGGTCTCCATGCCGAACATCAGCGTTGCAAAACCGAGCAGAATCATGCCTGTGTCCTTCTTCTTGTCCTTCTTGCAGAACATATACAGCACAATGCCCGCAAGCGCGAGGATCGGAGTAAACGAGGACGGTTTCAACAGCTGAACCCAAACGCTGCCGCTGTCAATGCCCGCAAGGCTCAGAATCCACGCCGTAACGGTCGTTCCGACGTTCGCGCCCATAATCACATAGATGGATTGCCGCAGGCTCATCAGCCCCGAGTTGACGAAGCCGACCACCATGACCGTGGTTGCCGAGGAACTCTGAATGATTGCCGTTACCCCGAGCCCCGTCAGAAGCCCCCGTACTTTGCTGCCCGTCAGTTTTCCGAGCACGCTTTTCAAACCGCGCCCCGCGCGGCGCTCCAGAGCCTGTCCCATCAGGCTCATACCGAACAAAAACAGGCAAAGCCCCCCGAGCATGGTTAAAAAGTGAAAGACGTCCATCCGCTTTTCTCCTCTCTTTTTGAAAGCGATTTTTCAAAAGCCGCCCGCAGACAGCCGCTTTACAATTTTATTATAGCTTTTTTACGTAAGGCTTACTATCATAATACTGTAAAGTTCATGTAAAGCGGAATATTTTATCCGAAATTCGGAACGGAAAACAGAAATCGGGATCGCCCGCATCCGGGCAATCCCGATTTTCTTATTTGCCGTCTGGGTCAAGCGGCGGAAAGAGCAGGCATCCGTTCCGTCGGAATTTGAGAATCCATTCGTCCAAAGTCTCTCTTGTCCACCCGAGATGTTTTGCAATGCAGTCGCGGCAGAGGTACGAGCTGTCGCACTTGCCGATGAACTTCCGGTGCGCGCCGATGTCCATGGTGTCAATATTCCGCCGTCCGGTCGAAGCAATCCACCAAACGGTAAAGCGTGCTCTTGATGTGCACCAACCGATCCTCCCGCCGCAGAGTCCGCAAATCGTCAAGCAGATCCTGCGGAAGCGTAAACAGATTGCTCACGGGCAGATTCTGGTAGGCAAATTCGCTGAATGCCTTGACATACCCGGACGAAAAGATGCAGGAGAAAAACGTGTTTGGGATGGGAGATTCCATGGAATGCACCTGATTCGGAAAAACCAGAACCGCCGCCTCCGGCGTGACGCGGTACACCTTCTTATCCACCGTAACGGTGCACTCCCCGCTCGTAATCACGATAAATTCAAAAGAACCGTGCAGATGCGACGGAAAAGACAGGCGGTCTCCCTCGTTGAATTGCAGATCGCTCGGATTCAGAGAATGCGTCAATTCGTAAAACATAGCGCCCTCCCAAATCATCAAAAATTGACACATCCATTCTATCAAAAATCAAAAGAATTGTCAAGAGCGTTTTCCTATCCATCCCGCCCGGAAACAAAAAAACGTCCACAGCAACAAAACGGGAAGTTATTTTTTGTCTGTATTGACCATGCCAAGCCATCAGATTCGCAAAAGCGTTTCCATGTTGTAACCGTCGAAAAAATGCTAAATATTGTCCATAAAAAAGGGCAAGCCGCAAAAGCGATCCGATCGCTCCGCAGTCTGTCCCCGCTATTGTAATCCGTCTCCGAAAACGGATTCCGTTCCGTCGATCAGAAGCTTTTCCGCATCCGCACGGTTTCCCCGCAGAATCGGATTCCGAACCCCCGCCATGCGGATCGCGGCGTTCGTCACACCGTGGAACGTGTTATCGCTGATTTCCACACGGCCGTGAATTTTCGGCGTTTCCGCATCCCGGAATCCCGAAACCGATACGCGGATGAACGCGCTGCCCCCCAAAGCGTTGCAATCCTTCATCCGGTTTCGCCGGAACACCAGATCGCGGACGCGCCCGGACTCAAACCAATATTGCGCCAGATCGGTCACCGTCAGCGCCGAACAGCCGCACTCCATCCCGTTATCCTCAATCAACAGCTTCCCGCCACCCGAAATGCGAAGATTCGGGAAATGGAAAAAACGATTCTTCCAAACGTGCACATCCGGCATCCGCCCGGGATTTTCGACAAAACACCCCGCGCGCGCCGCCGCCTCGCCGAAGAGAAATTCTCCCGCAATACGGATGGCGGTAAGCCCGTCCCCATCAAACGCGGTTTCCGATACGCGGAATTCCGATACGATTTCCATGGAAGCGGGGTCGATCAGATGTAACCGATCCCCCGCGCGGTAAACGTTCACGCCCTTTTGCTCGTGATGCTTCAGCCGCACCCGGAGCGCACCCTTTTCCGCGGACTCCAGCTCGGTATAGATTCCATGGACATTCACGGCGTCGTCCATGGTGTTCTCAATCAGGCAGTCATGGATTTCGATCAAGCCGTTGCAATTGACAAAGTGAAGCGCGTCGGCGGTGAGAGAAAATGCCGCCCCGTGATATGCGGAATCGGTGCGGAAACGGTCGATTTCAATGTTTTCGCAGGTCTGCGCAATCACGCCCATTCCGCATCCGCGACGAACGGTGATATTCCGAACCGTTGTATCTTCGCTGTCGCAGAGCCAGATCACATCCAGATCGCGTCCGCCCTCCACAATGGTCAGCCCGTGCTCGCCCTCCCGCATCCGAAGCCCGGACGGAGTTCCCGAAAGATAGCGGAATCGGATTCCCCCGTCCGCCTCTTCTGCAGAAACGTCGCAGATCGGCGCGGGCAGATTTTTTCGCTGATCGCGGCAATGCGCGGTAAAAAGATACTGCACGCCAAACGGCTCGATCCTGTGCAGCGGCATCATCCGCTCGTCGGAGCGGAGTTCCCAGCCCTCGCGCGGGAAAACAATGTCGCCGTTCTCCACGCGGTAAGGCGTTTTGGCTCGGTCGATCTCCATAAAAAAACCGTCGTCGGTAAGATCGCGAAACCGCAGCTCCGCAACGGGCGGCAGGGCGCGGTCAAACACGATGTTCTCCAATGTCAGTCCTTTGCAGGCAACCGCCGCAAACGGAAACGCCTTGCCGTGGAAAACGAACACCGAACCGCCGCCGTCCACCGTCAGATTCCGCATCCGCTCCAACAGAAACACAATCTGCTTGACTCCGCAGTTGTTGTTGCTGACCGCGCAGAACCGCTCGCGCGCACCGTCTGTATCAAAATGATAGATCCCCTGTTCAAACACCAGTTTCGCGCCGCCGGAGGGACTCAGTTCCGCCAATGCGGCAACCACTGCGGGCGTGGTATTCCGTCCGTCCGAAAAATCGGCGGCCCGGAATCGAAACAGCTTCGTCATATCCGTTTTCTCCTGCTTTTCTGTTTTCCTGTTTTTCTGTTTTCCTGTTTTCCTATACGCCCAATCCAAACCGCAACCAGAGATAAAGCGCGAGTTGCCAACAGAGGCCGAGCAGCGCCACAACGCGGAAGTACCAATGCCGTGTTTTGTGGCGGAAAACCAACATTCCGAGAATCGCACCGACCGCGCCGCCGAGAAACGCAATGCCCAACAGCACCGACTCCTTGATCCGCCACGTATGGCATTTCGCCTTCAGTTTGTCGATCCCGTATAGCAAAAACGCAAGAAAACCGAGAACCGCATAAGCACAAAGTAAAATCAATGACGGCTTCATTTTTGCCCTCCCCATTCGTCCGTTAGCGCAATTATACCACATTCCGGTCGGTTTGTCAAGCGATTTTTGTACCACCTGTTGACAAATACACAAAAAAGTGGTATACTGATAGTAAAGAAGGACATTCCATCAAACGGAGGCATATCCATGAATCAGATCATTACCATAGGCAGAGAATTCGGAAGCGGAGGACGCGAATTCGGCAAACGGCTCGCAGAGGAGCTGGGCTACGCGTACTACGACCGAGAAATCATGGAGGAAATCTCCAAGCGCACACAGCTTGCGGAAAGCTATATCCACCACATCGTGGAGGGCGCGCCCGGGGTCTACTATCCCATCACCGTCGGCAAGACCCTGCACGCCGCCGAGCCGGACTACCTCCTGCGGCAGTATACCTCGGTCTACGCCGAGCAGGCAAACACCATCCGCGACATGGCGGAGAAATCCGACTGCGTAATCGTCGGTCGGTGCGCGGACTATATCCTGCGCGAGCAGCACCCCCTGCGCCTCTTTATCTACGCCGACATGGAAAGCAAGCTGGCGCGGTGTCGCGCGAAATCCCACGAGGACGATGCGCTCACCGATAAACAGCTCGCGCGTAAGATCCGCAAGGTCGACCGCAACCGCTCCCGCTACTACACCTACTACACCGGGCAGAAGTGGGGCGACCGCACCAACTACGACCTTATGATCAACACCTCGTCCCTCTCCATCAAGGACGCGGTGCATTCGCTGGCGGAATTGCTGCGGCACGAACAAGAAAACGGTTAAAAGGTTATAACTGTATGAATGATATTCAACCATTAAAAAACTCTTCCATCCCGATGGAAGAGTTTTCCCTATCTGAATTTATGTTGCCTGAACCGACATTCAGAGGGAAATACAATAATCAAATAAGGGTATTTTATATTACTGATATCCACCTGATACACCATTTTGATCCTTCACTTCAAAACGCTTTTTTCGAACACCTCAAATTAACCGATTTTGAAGTATACAAGGCAAAAGCCGAGATACGAACAATCGTAAAAAAATTATTTAATAAAGATTTTACTCAAGCCTTGCTCGATTATGATACAAAAAGATCTGTTCCCTTTTGTGAAGCTCAAGAGGGAGATAATATTGTAGTACTTTTCGGGGGAGATATCTCATCCTGTACAGAAATAACAGAATTTTTTTATCATGAATTTATAACAAGATGGGATTTTGTGTTATATGAGCGTTGGAAAGAGAAAGCGTTAGCTGAACATACATATATAAATCTTCCCGCAACATATAAAAATGAATGTTTGCAAAGGGACATGCAAAACGAGAATGCTGTCATAAAAAGAGCGGAAGAACTGAAGCGGAGAAAGCACTGTTCTTTTAAAGTTCCGGAAGGCTATCAGAGACCGGAAAGATATCCTATATATACCGTAATCGGAAACCATGAGTTAATAGATTTCCCAACTGTTCAGGAAGCCGTAGATCATTACAAAAACTTTTTCCAATCCTGTAAAATCCACTTCTTGCATAATGAACACTGTATTGGTTATCGCTTCAATATTATTGGCGGTATAGGATTTGCAAAATATAATCAAAGATATAATGCCCTAACGTTGCAAACCACAACTCCACCAATGAGTCGGGAAGATGAAAGCTACGAAACAGACAAATTTGTTGAAGCCTATCAGAACGCATTAATTGAATGTCAAAGCAATTATAGACCGCTTATTGTTTTATCACATTATCCAATTAACGATTGGTTGGCAAACAGCTCTACAAACTCTATTTGCATTTACTTTAACGGACATAATCACACAAATAAGTCCGCTACAGGAAATATATATGCGGATAACCAAATTGGCTATAAACGAAAGAAAATCGCCTTTAAGTCCTGTCCTTTAGGAATTATATATAACCCGTTTTGTGATTACACGAATGGTTGTTATGAAATAACCCCCATACAATATGCTGCATTTTTGCGCTATAAAGGAGAGCCCATAGCCGGCACTTCTGTTATTGATAAACAGCTATCAAAAATCGGAACAAAATTTTACATGATAAAAGAATCCGGATTTTATGGTTTCTTTATTATCAATCTCAATACAGGAGCAAAAATCTGCACCGGAGGTGCAATACGAAATATTAGTTATAAAACAGATATAAATTACTTCCATCATTGGTTCATTGAGATTGTAAGTGCTTATGCCAAAGCGATGGCGCCCTATCGAAAAGTCCAAGAGCAAATATCTGATGAACTAAAAACATTAGGCTTTGAAGGAACTATTCATGGCTGTATCATCGACTTGAATTTCTTTAATCACATAATGATAGACCCGATTTCGGGAAAATTAACATTCTACTATTCACCTGTTATGGGAACAATGCAAACATATCCAACCTTTGATGCTCTTGTAACTTCCATAAGCCAACAACTCGATTATGACATACTACATTATGTAGAGGGAGAGCGTGCAACCTCAAAAGCCGAACTCCTACATCAACAAAAGCTACTGAGCAATGCCTATCGAAAATTGGTAGCAAATAATTCTTTCATCACTCAGAAAAATTTGACCACCATTAAGCAAGAGCGTGGAAAAGTAGTAAAAATCGATATCAAAAACAGCACATATACTCTATCACGCTATATTAATCAACTTCAACGGATTTTCACAACAAATATTTTACGCGTGTGGGACGATTCACTGATAGAAAAAATAGAAAAAAAGAAAAGCAAAAAAGTTCGTTCCAAAGCAGAAAAAATACAACTTGTCTGCGAGAATTCGGTCACGAAAACAGACAAATAAATTGTACCAATGCCACCACTGAACAAAAGAGCAACGGATCAATCAATCCGTCGCTCTTTTGTTTCTCTCTTATTAAACCGCGCAATGCTCGGGGTTTGCCTCGGGGTGCAGGCGCCACACAGGGGTACGCACCCATACGCTTGTCGTGTCCGCTACATGATAGATCCGGTCGATCTCTTCAAGCGCCGCGATGGAACGCTCGGAGGCGAGCGGATCACCGTCATGCGCAATCAGCTCCGCGTCCGCAACCGAACGCAGATAGAGCAGGCGGAAGGTCCGCCCCGTTGCGATCGGTGCGGGCAGGGTCATGCGGTAGCGCTCCAACACCTGCGCGACCTCGGTCACCTTTTCGGGATTCAGGATGCGGAACGGCGCGCGGTTGCCGTGGCTTTCCCGCTTCAGACCGACCTCGGTGTCAAGAACCGCCTTGTACAGCGCCTCGTCCGCACAGCAGAATTCCCATTCCACGTAAGCGCGGAGCGCCGACTGCGCGTCGGCAAACTCGCCCGTGTACAGTCCCGCCACAATGAATTCGTTTGCTTCCTCAAAAATGCCCTCGGAGTACGGGAAACCGCCCTCCATATGTGCAAGTTCGGGGACAAGCCGCTCCTGCAACCGTTCGGTCAGCACGCTTGCGCCAAAACCGCCCCACGGCGCGCACTTTGCCATGCTGATTTCGGGGAAGGAAATCCAGCGGAGCGAGGTGCTCTGCGCCACCTTTTCGGGAACGGCGGACGCCATGAAACAGTCCACACCCGCAAAGGCATCGCTATCACCCTGCGCCGCCTTCGCAAACGCGTCCCACTCCCCGTCGGTAAACGAATCGAAGAGCCATGTGGAAACGATGATCTTCGCGTTCGGCATCAGCTCGTTCAACAGCGCGCGGCAGTGCGGCAGAAGGCGCAGGTATCCGTTCCCGCCCCACGGCGCACAGGCGGGGCAGGTGCAACCGCCCTGATCGTATGGCCAGAGGATGACGTAATCCATCCGCAGGTCGGCAAATTTTGCAAGCATCTCCCGCCGCTCGAGCAGAATTTCCTCCACACCGCCCTGAACGGAGGGGCAGATCTCGCAACCGTAATGCCCGAGCGGCACTTTTTGATAGCCGTTCTCCACCTCGAATCTTGCCCGCAGGGACACTGGCGAGGAGGAAAAGCCCTCGTTTGCAAGCATGAGAATCGACGCGCCCATTCCCACGCGGTTCGCGTATTGCAGAACCGTGTGCAACCGCTCGGTCAGCGCCACAGCCTCCGGATCCTCCATTGAGGCGAAGTGGTGCATATCGAACCAGACCAACAGTTCGTTATATCCCCGCATGGCGCTCAGCACCACGCGCTCCAACACCTCTTCAATCGGCGCGGCGTGGTAGAAGTTTCCGAAGTGCGTTGCGAAATACATTCCGCGCAGGGGCTTGACGGGCGTAAAGGTGACCGCTTCCGCAAGCGGGGTGAAGCCTCCCCTGCCGTCCGGTTTCAGTCTGCGGAGCAGAACCCCGACCCCGTGGAACACCGCCGACAGGGTTGCGCCGGACACCGCCGCGCCGTCCGATCCGGGAAGCAGACGGAACGTATCGTTTGCAAGGCTCGGATCGACCGCCACCCGAATGCCGTAGCCGTCCCGCGCGTCGGTTTTCACGCCGCGCCGCGCCAATTCCTTTTCGCAAGTCCCGGAAAGGATTCCGAACGCGTCCGCATCCATTCCGCCGTTGATCAGACAAACCGATTTCATATCAGATACTCCGTTATCGTTTTTCAGATGTAAAATAACGCACACCCTTTTTGGGGGTGTGCGTTATTTTGTTCCCGTCAAACAATTAAGCCTTCTTTGCGTCAGCCTTGATGTCGAGAACCTTTTTGCCATTGTAAAAGCCGCAAACCTTGCAGACGCAATGGTTCTTCACGAACGCGTCACAAGCAGGGTTGGAGCACTTTGTCATGCCCGGCATAGAGAGCTTGCTGTTGTTGGAGCGTCTCTTGTCTCTGCGTGCTTTCGATACCTTCTTCTTCGGTACTGCCATATCTACACCTCCTCTTGCACGGTTCGTGCATAATTACTTACTCTTTGTTGTTCTCATCTTTGTCAAACAGCGTCCCCAGAATCGCCAATCGCGGATCAGGCTCCCGCTTCGGGCAACCGCAGTCCCCGAGTTTCAGAGACTTTCCGCACTTCGGGCAAAGCCCGGGACAATCCGGCGAGCAAAGGAAACGCATCGGGAAGGAAAGCAGAACTTCTTCCCGCACCAGACTGTCGAGGTCGAGCATTCCGTTTTCGATCACGGCGTACTCGTCGACATTCTCTTCCAGTTGCTTTTCGCTGAGCGTACTCTTTGCGGCGACCGTTCTCTCCAACGTAACGGAAAAATCTCCCGTCACAGGCTCCAGACATCTGGCGCACGCCGCGCGATACCCCACCGTTGCCGTCAGGGTCAGGCGCATATACCCCGCGCTGTCGGTCACTTCGCCCACAATGTGGGTCGGACCTTCCATTTCGGGAAGTGCGTTCTCATCCTGCGGAAGCAGACCGTCAAAAGCGATCCTGTCGATTTCGCCGCGCAGCATCGGGCGCATATCCAGAACCATGACCATCCCTCCCATACGGTTGACAATTGGCAGTTGACATAAAATGCGACAATATATATTATACCGTGTTTCGGGGCGTTTGTCAAGAGTTTTTTCGCACTTTTTCCGCTTTTTGCCCGCCGAAGTCTCCAAAATGATTGACAAACGGGCAAAAAACGGGTATAATAAAGGAAAGAACACAGGGAAAGGAGCTACTATGCGAATCTCGGGCATTGTCTGCGAATGCAATCCGCCCCATGCGGGGCATCTGTATCTGATGGATCGTGCCCGTGCCGACGGCGCTGACGCGGTGATCCTTGTGATGAGCGGTTGCTTCACCCAACGCGGAGAGGCGGCGATCCTCTCCCCGCGCGTGCGGGCGCAGATGCTCCTTTCGGGCGGTGCGGACGCGGTGTTTGAGTTGCCCTTTCCCCATTGCGCGGCGCACGGCGAAGCGTTCGGCGCGGCGGGGGTCTCCCTGCTCGCGCGGCTCGGCATAACCGACCTCTGGTTCGGCTCGGAGTGCGGTGACCTTGACCTTCTGCGCACGGCGGCGGACATCACCGCCTCCACCGCGTTTCTCTCCGCCTACCGCGAGAAAACGCGTTCGGGGCACGGCACGGCGTTCGCCTACGCCGACTGCCTGCGGGAGGCCATGTCCGACGCACCGACATCGCCGAACGACCTGCTCGCGCTTTCCTATCTCCGCGCGCTCGGGCAGTACGGCAACATTACCCCGCACACGGTCCGCCGCATGGGCGCGGGCTATCACGACGAATCGCTCCCTGCAGGCGGTTTCCCCTCCGCAACCGCTTTGCGCGGGCTTCTTCTGCGGGAGGGAGTCGACGCGCTGTCCCCGTACTTCTCCCCCGGGAGTCTCGCGCTTCTCCGCGCGGAATACGAAAGCGGGCGCGCGCCCGCCGACCTGTCCCGTCTTGACCCTGTTCTGCTTGCCTGTCTGCGCACGACTCCGCCCACTGCGCTTGCCAAGGTCGCGGGTTTGGGCGGCGGCATCGGCGAACGGCTCGCGGAACTTGCCCGCACGCGCCCCGATCTGGATTCGGTTCTGCGCGACGCGGGGGTCAACTGCCCCCACTCCCGCCTGCGGCGCGGTCTGCTCTTTGCGTTGACAGGTGTAGCCGAGTCGGATCTGCTTGCCGAGCCTGCCTACGCGGTGCTTCTCGCAGCGAATCGCACGGGCTGTCGGTTTCTCGCCGAGCGGCGGCGCTCGGGTTCAATCCCGATCGTAACCAAGCGTCGCGAAATTCCCGACGCCCCTGCCGCACTCCGCCAGCTTGCCTTTGCCGAAGCGGCGTTCGGGCTTTGGTCTCTCTGTCTCCCCCGTCCCGCCCCTCCGTCCGATTTCCTGCGCGCATCCGCGTATGTGGAGCGCGGGGGTTGCGGGGGATGCGCCAAAGGGGCTTCTTGAAAGAAGCCCCTCTGGACTCCCCAAGA
>URHR01000020.1 GCA_900547725.1 uncultured Eubacteriales bacterium | reverse complement strand
CCCCATCCGAAAGGGGGTTCCTTCTCCCTCCAAGGTCTATCCCCTATCCCATTTCCCCTCACTCTACCCGAATATCAAACACATAATGTCCCGACGGGAGACGGTATTCCTCGCGCAAGCGAGGACCGCAGGAGTTCGAACCGATGCCAGCCTGCTTGTAATCAACGTTTACATAGGTAACGGACTGCGGAATCAGATCGTAATCGTGCGCTGTCCCGGTCAGTTGCGCGGGCGAGAAGTGCGAGCAGTTGAAACTCAGGTCGGACATTTCACCCGCAGGCGTGACCGCCAAGCCCTGCCCCGCCGCGTCGGTCACGCGAACCCAGTGCGTTTCCGTGTGCGCCATGTTCTCCTGCGGACGGACATAGTGCTCGAAGTGATCGCTGACATCGCAGGTGTAAACGCCGACCAATCCCGCCTGCCGCTTGTCGCAGTAGGTCTCCATCGGTCCGCAACCGAAATAGTTCAGCTTTTCATTCCCCGCAGGCATCGCAAATTGGATTCCCAAACGCGGGAGCGTGACCGCATCCTCGGGAATTGTCGCGTCCACGTCCATCACCAACTCCATTCCCGCGCCCGGCGCAAAGCGATAGATCAACGTACCGCGCAGGGTCGGACGAACCGCGTCAGAGCCGAATACAAATTTTGTCGCGATTGCAATGCAGTCGGCGGTCTGTTCGATCACGCTGCATTCCCTGCACTCCATCCGCGCGTCAAGCCAACCGCAGTTGCCCCAACCCATCGGCTCCCATACGCGGCGCAGATGGCGGTCGTTGTCGGTCGGCGCGCGCCACAGATTCGGCAGAATCGGACTTGCAAGCATCTCTTTGCCCGCCTTGACGAGCGAAACAACCGCACCCGAGCGGCGGTCAATGCGCACCTCCGTCGCGCCGTTCAGAACCGTAAAGCCATCCGCATCCTCGGTCAGCGCGAAATTCTTTGCCAGCAGATTTTGCTTGTGCGCGGGGATTTTCCCGGCGGCACAGGGCAGGCGGAACTGCTCCACGCCCACCTCGTAGCCCGCATCGCTCCATGCGTTCGCGGCGTTTTGCCTGTAGCATACCGTCAGGTAGCAGATCCCGTCCAAGCCCTCCAACGTCCCCTCGGGGAGCGTATAGCGGCGGCTCTTTTCCGGTGCGACAGCCAATCCGGCAATTCTGCCCTGCCGCACGACCGCGCCGTTCCGCTCCACCCGCCAATACAGGTCAAGGTCGGAAAGGTCGGTGAAGCGGCGGTAATTCCGCACGGTGAACGCGCCCTTTTCGAGGTCGACATTCTCCAGTCGGCAGGGGCGCAGAACCTGCTTCAGTTCCAGAAGCCCCGTGTGTGGCTTGCGGTCGGGGTAGACCAGACCGTCCACGCAGAAGCACCCGTCGTTGAGTTTATGCCCGAAGTCTCCGCCGTAGATGAATTTCGGATGTCCCGGAGTGCCGATGTCCACCGAGTGGTCGGTCATCTCCCAGACGCAACCGCCGAAGAATTGGTCGTAGCCGTAAATCAGCTTCCAGTAGCCCTCCAGATCCCCCGGACCGTTGCCCATGGCGTGGCTGTATTCACAGAGGAAAAGCGGGAGCTTGCAGTCCCTGTTCTTCAGGTAATTGTCGAGGATGTCCTCGTAGGTCGGGTACATTCTGCTGTGCAGATCAATGAACAGGTCGTTCGGGTCGGGTTTGACGTGCGAACGGCGGCACGTCTCAATCAGCCTGCGCGACAGATCCTCGGCGTGCACCAGACACCCGGGCATCCGTTCGTGGAAATAGTCCGCCATCGCGCGGTGATTGCGTCCCGTTCCGCTCTCGTTTCCAACCGACCACATCAGCACGCACGCATGGTTCTTGTCGCGCTCCATCATGCGGCGCGCGCGGTCCAGATACGCCTCGGTCCAGTCTGCGCTGTCGGTCAGTTCGTCCCAGTCGCCCGTGGGTTGCATCCCGTGCGTTTCGAGATCGGTCTCGTCGCAGAGGTAGAAGCCGAACCGATCACAGAGCACAGGGAAGCGCGGGTCATTCGGGTAGTGGCTTGTGCGGATGAAGTTGACGTTGTGCCGCTTGAGCAGGAGCAGGTCGCCGATCATATGTTCGAGCGGCGTTGCAGAACCCAACTGCGGATGGCTGTCGTGGCGGTTCACGCCCTTTGCCTTGACCTTTTTGCCGTTGACGTACACAACCTTGCCGCGCACCTCGAATTTCCGCACGCCAACCGTTTGGCGGATGACCTCGCCGCCGACGGTCAGGTACAGTTCGTAAAGGTTCGGGGTTTCATCGCTCCAGAGCGCCGGGTTCTCCACGCGGAAGGTCAGCGTTCCCTTGCCGTCCATCTGCGCGTGCCCCTGCTCCAACGTCTTGCCGTCGGGAGCGACAAAGCGATAGCCGACCTCGGAAGCGCCGTTCAGCGTCACCTCCGCGGTCACGGTTGCGCTTGTGAACGGCTCTTCGGTTTCACTGCGGACGTAGAGATCCTCGACGTGGATCTTATCGCGCAGGAGCAGGTAAACCTCACGGATGATACCCGAAGAGCGGATTTTATCCTGATCCTCCAGATAGCTTCCGTCGCACCATTTGAACACAAGCACCTTGATTTGGTTTTCGCCCGCGCGGAGGTATTTCGTCACGTCGACCTCGCTTGTCATATGACTGACCTGGCTATACGCGGCGAACTGCCCGTTGATGTAAAGGTAGAAGCAGGAGTCCACGCCTTCGAAATGCAGGCGGAGGTCGTATTTTTCAAGCGTTTCCCGATCGACGTTGACGGTACGCATATAAAGCCCGCAGGGGTTCTCGGCGGGGACGTGCGGCGGGTCGACGGGGAACGGGTACAGGACGTTGGTATACTGCGGTTTATCATAGGGCTTATCGAGCTTGAACTGCCAGCTCATCGGGACGGTGAGTCGGTCCCACTCCCCCTCGTCGAAGTCGGCGGACAGGAAGTCTCCCAGTTCCCGCTCCGAGGGAAACCATCTGAACTTCCATTCTCCGCAAAGCGACGCGAATCGGTCGCTCTTCTCTCTATCGTCCTCCTTCGCGGCTTCCTCCGTCTGATACGGGACAAAGTATGCGTGCGGCTCTTCGCAGCCCTCATGGAGCGTTGCAAGGCTTTTGTGGTAATGCAAATCGTTCATTTTTCTCCTCCTTTTTAAGGTCTCGGGGCTTTGCCCCGAACCCTACTTAGGAAACTTTTGAAAAAGTTTCCTAAGGACTTTCAAAACTTTAACCAAGGGGGATTCCTCCCCTATGTTTATGTGATGCTGATTTTGTGTAGCCGTTTATGTTCTACGAATTCCGGCTGCTCCGAGCCGCATTCCGCCAGCGAAATGCGGACGTTTTCACTCTCTCCGCTACCGGATAGAAATGGTTCAGGTTAGTTGGTGGACGAAGAGCGGGTTTGTTTGCGGGGCGCTCCCTGCGGATTGCGCTCCTGCGGGTGGTTTAACCTTTCGGTAATGATACTTGTTAACTGCTATATGTATACCTTGCACGAGTGCCGAGATTCCGCCTGCTGGCGCCCCTTCGGGGTTCGACTCCGCGGCGATTATCGGTTTTAGCATTCGCCGTTGCACTGTTGTGCCGCTCCGCTCAGAATGACACAGAGGGTGTGGCGTATCGTAAGATATAACCCATTCGTTGCAATGTTACTTTAACCAATGCCACAATGTTATTTTAACGGATTTATATTGTACTACTCACGCAAAAATCCCCCGCTGTGTCATTCTGAGCGGAGCGGCACAGATATCGAAAAACAAGCGATAAAATGGAGAATTGCCGCGGAGTCGAACCCCGAAGGGGCGCCAGCAGGCGGAATCTCGGCAATCGTGTAGAGCATAACCTCTAAACGCGCCCCACCCACCAAAAGAGTGCGAAGCCGCACTTTCAAAAAAATCACCTCCCGTCCAAACCCAAAACTTCCCTGCACGGCAACCGCCGCACAAAGAACGCAGAAAACCCCTACACACCAACCCGGCGGTTGCCGTGCAGGGAAGTTCGGAGAGGGTCAGGGAGGTTTGGAGGGTAGGGAGCCCCTTTCAAGGGGTCTCCCTGCGCCTCCAAGGTCTTCCTACCCCCCAAATCTACCCTTGAAAAGGAGAAATGCCATGACGCCGATGATGGAGCAGTACTTCGAGATCAAGAACCAGTATAAGGACTATCTGCTGTTTTACCGTCTCGGGGACTTCTACGAAATGTTTTTTGACGACGCGGTGGTCGCGTCGAGAGAACTGGATCTTACCCTTACGGGGCGGGACTGCGGCGAGGAGGAGCGCGCCCCTATGTGCGGCGTTCCGTTCCACGCCGTTGACGAGTATATCGGAAAACTCATCGAGAAAGGGTATAAGGTCGCAATCTGCGAGCAGATGGAAGATCCCGCGCTTGCAAAGGGACTGGTCCGACGGGACGTCATCCGTGTGATTACCCCGGGCACGCTCATTGAGTCCAACCTGCTCCCCGATCAGAAGAATAACTTTCTCTGCTGCCTGTGTATGGGCGAGTTTGCAAGCGGCATCTGCTTTGCCGATATCTCCACCGCGCAGGTCTACGCAACCGAGCTGACGGGCGACGGCATGGCGGCAAGAATCAAAAACGAACTTGCCGCGTATAACCCGCGCGAGATTCTCTGCAACCTCAGCAGGGTGCATATGGGCGAGGTCGGCGAGTGGCTCGCCGCAAGACCCGAAATTATGCTTTCGGACGCGCAGGCGGCGCGCTTTGACCGCGAGACCGCAGAAGCGGCGGCAAGAGAGCAGTTCGGCGACGGGCTGAAGCCGAGCTTCTTCGACGAGGACGAAATGGTTCGCGCCGTGGGCGCAATGGTCGGCTACATCCGCGAAAACGAGCGCCGCGACATCTCCTATATCAAGAATCTGAACGTCTACACCGACGGGCAGTACCTGGAAATGGACGCAAACCCCCGCCGCAATCTGGAACTGACCGAATCCATGCGTACCAAGAAAAAGACGGGATCTCTGCTGTGGGTACTGGACAAGACCCGTACCGCCCCCGGCGCGCGGATGCTGCGGAACTGGGTGGAACACCCGCTCCTTTCCACGGGCGATATCCGCGAGCGGCAGGACGCGGTGGAAGAACTGGCGGGAAATTACATGATGCGCGAGGATCTCGGCGAGGAACTCAACCGCGTGCAGGATCTGGAGCGGCTTATCACCAAGATTGTGTACGGGACGGCGAACCCGCGCGACCTGCGGTCGGTCTGCACAACGGCGCAGGCGCTTCCCGCGGTCAAAAAGATGCTCGAGGATTGCAAGAGCCGCCGCCTCGCAGCACTGGCGGCGGAACTGGACACGCTTTCGGACGTGGAGGACGAGATCAGCCGCGCGATCAGAGAGGAAGCGCCCGTGATGCTCCGCGAGGGTAAGATCATTGCGGACGGCTTCAACCCCGAGGTCGACAAGCTGCGGGCGATCATGTCGGACGGCACGGGCTGGCGCGACAGGATCGAAGCCGAGGAGCGCGAAAAAACGGGAATCAAGACCCTGCGTGTGGGCTACAACCGCGTGTTCGGGTACTATATCGAGGTCACGAAATCGCTTGTGGGGCAAGTGCCGACCGACCGTTACATCCGCAAGCAGACGTTGGCGAATGCCGAACGGTACATCACCGACGAGCTGAAGGACATGGAAGCAACGGTGCTGGGCGCATCAGATAAAATCTGCGCGTTGGAATACGAGCTGTTCCAGCAGGTGCGGAACTTTGTTGCCGAGCGGAGCGCCCGCATTCAGCGCACGGCGGCAATTCTGGCGGAGATCGACTGTTATCAGTCGCTCGCGGCGGTGGCGCAGAAGAACAAATACGTGCGCCCCGAGGTTGACCAGAGCGACGTGATCCACATCAGGGACGGCAGGCATCCCGTGGTGGAGCAGTTTGTAAAGAACAGCTACTTCGTCCCGAACGACGCGGAACTGGACACGAACCACAACCGCCTGATGCTCATCACAGGACCGAACATGGCGGGTAAATCGACCTATATGCGGCAGGTGGCGCTGATCGTGCTGATGGCGCAGCTCGGGTCTTTCGTCCCTGCGGCGGAAGCGCGCATTGGTGTGGTGGACAAAATCTTTACCCGCGTGGGCGCGTCGGACGACCTTGCTTCGGGACAGTCGACCTTCATGCTGGAGATGAACGAGGTCTCCTACATTCTCAAGAACGCAACGCGGCAGAGCCTGATTGTGTACGACGAGGTGGGGCGCGGGACTTCGACCTTTGACGGCATGAGCATTGCCCGTGCGATTGTGGAGTACACGAACAGCCGCAAGATCGGCGCAAAGACGTTGTTTGCAACGCACTACCACGAGCTGACCTCGATGGAAGGGGAGTTCGACGGGATTGTCAACTACAACGTGGTGGCAAAGAAGCGCGGCGACAGCATCACCTTCCTGCGCAAGATTGTGCGCGGGTCGACCGACGACAGCTACGGCATTGAGGTGGCGAAGCTTGCGGGGCTTCCCAATGAAGTGATCAAACGCGCGCGCGAAGTTCTCGCGTCGGTGGAGGCGACCTCCCGCGCGGTTTCGGCGGCTTCCGCGAAGGACGCGCCCGCGAAGCCCGACGACGGCGCGCTGACGCTCGACGACTGCATCAACGAGCAGATTATCACCGAGCTGAAGTCCGTTGATCTGAACACCCTCTCCCCCCTCGAATGCATGACGTTCCTGTTTGATCTGAAGAAGAGGTTATAAAGAAGACCTTGGAGGGGGAAGAGACCCCTTTCGGAGATGGGTTCAACGCGGCAAAGCCGCTATCGGCAGATTTTGCGTTGCAAAATCGCCGTTCCCCCTCCAAACCTCCCTCATCTCCCCGAACTTCCCTGCACGGCAACCGCCGGATTTGGTTGTAAAGATTTTCTGCGTTTTCAGAGCGGCGGTTGCCGTGCAGGGAAGTTTTGGGGTTGGTTGGGAGGTGCGAGGGCTTTGCAGAGTACGGCTTCGCGCCCGATTTGTGGGTGGGGTGCGTAGGGAGAGTGTATGCCTTTCGCAAGTGCAGATTGATCCCCCCTCATCAGTCGCTTACGCGACAAACTGCTTGCAGTTTTCTTCCCCCCAAGGGGAAGCCTTCTGTACGCTGAGCGAACATGGCGAACATGGCGAACGTGGCGAACGTGGCGTACATGGCAGATATGTCAAATATCTTTGAGTTGTGGTTTGCCTTTACGATTCGCCCTCATCCGTCGCCTACGGCGACACCTTCCCCCTCAAAGGGGAAGGCTTCCGATCGTTTTGCTAATCTCAAAAAGAGTGCTTCAGGCATTCGGCACTTCAGACATTTGCATTTAGAATTTCAAGCACTTGTTAGATGTCAACATTTCAAAGTAAAAACAAAAGAGGTCTGTACAAAGCCTTCCCCTTCGAGGGGGAAGGTGTCGCCGTAGGCGACGGATGAGGGCGTTCCATTATCAACTAACCTGAACCATTTCTATCCGGTAGCGGAGAGAAGGCAAGGCAACAAGTTGCCGCCGTCCGCATTTCGCTGGCGGAATGCGGCTCGGAGCAGCCGGAATTCGTAGCACGGCAAACGGCTACATCAGAATCGGCACAACAAAAAGCAAGGGGCAAAAATCCCCTTGGTTAAAGTTTTGAAAGTTCTTAGAAAACTTTCTCAAAAGTTTTCTAAGCAGGGTTTGGGACAGAGTCCCAAGGTCTTTTTCTACCATTTCTATCCGGTAGCGGAGAGAGCGCAAGCGAAAAAATCCCGCTTGACGGGATTTGGCTCGGAGCAGCCGGAAATAGCAGCACGGCAAACGGCTGCATCAGAATCAGTACAACAAAAGCAAGGAGCAAAAATCCCCTTGCTTAAAGTTCTTGAAGGTTCTTAGGAAACTTCTTTTAAGAAGTTTCCTAAGCAGGGCTTGGGACAGAGTCCCAAGGTCTTAGCGTCCCAAGGTCTTTACCGAAAATCCTCTTCCAACAAATTGATGTAGAAGCCGCCCAGAACAGAGCGGGCGCGGAAGCCGACGCATCTGCCGTCCACCGCATCGTACCAGTCGGTCACGGGAATGCGGTCGCGGGACTCGCAAACCATGCGGAATGTCGCGCGGTATACCTTGTCGCGGTAGTCCGTATCGTCGGTCATCACCGTCGTCCATGCCAACCAGTCGATCTTCGTGTAGTCCGCGCGACTGTCAAGCGGCACACCGTAACGGCGCATCTTCTGCAGGTAAACCGCCTGCTCTTCGCGGCTGACCGATTCGTCAAACAAACCCAGACCCAACAAACGATCCCAGACAATGTTGTATTTCAGACTCCACGTCTCGGGATTATCAAAGGTCAGATTGTACCCGATTCCGTCCGCGCGCTTCGCGTCCCTGACCCAGTTCTCCGCCATCTTCTTCGCCGCCTCGGTGTACTTCTTCTCACCGAACAGCTGACCGTAAGCGCCGAGCGCCACAATCGCCTTCAGGCTCAGGTTGCAGTTGTGCGCCAGATGCCCTGCAAAATCGTCGGTGCAAAGCTGATTGCCGGGATTGTAGCCGTAAGCGACCAGATAGTCCGCCCACTTTTCGAGCAGGTCGCGGTTTTCCTCGGCAAACGCACGGTCGCCGTCGGCACGTACCGTAGCCGCAACCACAAGAATCGCGTTTCCGCACTCTTCCACCGGCATCTGGTGCTCCTCATCCACAACGCCGTCGTTCACGCCGTAAACCTGCCCGTTGCAGAGCGGATACTGCCCGCAGTCATGCGGCGCATAAGGCAGATTCCACGCGGCAGTCCGCGCATAGGCGAACAGCGGGCGCATCATTCCTTTCACCAGCTCGGGATTCAGGCACAGGAAGAGCGGGATGGACGGATAGGTCACGTCCAACGTTGCCATGCAGCCGTTGCTGAAATTCTCCTTGGAGAGGAACAGCAACTTGCCGTCCACCGACACCGCCTTGTGCGCCGCAACCGCCTGACGGTAAGCAAGCGCGCCGACCGCCGCGTACTCGGAGCTGATCTTCTCCATGCGGGCAGTCAACGTGCGGTCGAACTCCGCGCACGCCGCGCGCAGGCTGTCGGCTTCCGCAACCGCGACCTTCAGCATTGCCTCAAACGATCCGTACACGCTCATGCAGTACGCGTCTGCGGGCTTGCCGAAGTATTCCACCGAATGCACATCGTCGTAGGCAAACACGAACACGTCGGAAAGCTTCTCCGAGGTTGCCGAAACCAGCGGGAAGGTGCGGAAAGAAAGCAGTTCGTCCGCCGTTTCCCGCGCAATGCGATCCTTCGTTCTCTGCGACACACGTTTGCGGAAGAACGCCGTGCGGCAGTTCCGCGTGGAGACCTCTGCGTTCGGGTGAACCAAATGCAGGTAACCCCAACCGATGCGCACGTCATCCCCCGATTCGTTCAGAACGTTCTGCTCCGCCGCGCCGATCCACGCGTGTCCGTTCTCGACGTGGTGGACAAAGTTCTGTCCCTTTTCGTCGCCGCAGAGATCGCAGGAAGCGTCAATGTACATTTCAAAGGTATGTCCTTCCTCAACGGGGACAATCTTATAAAACACATAGGAAACCGGGCGGGACATCACCTCGGGGCGGTCGCAGAGAAGCGGCGTGAGGAAGGTCACCGTCAGGTCGCAGAGCGGGTGCGCGAAAGTATAAACCGTCGAGGTCGGGTTGACCGTCACCGAGGTCTGCTTCAGTGCAGGACCGTCTGCAAAGTAGCTTTCAAACGGGTCGGTCTGCCCCATGAAGCGGTAGGGCACGCCGTCTACGGTGAGCACGCCGAGCATGGACTGTCTGCGCCCCGTCCAATGGCGGGGGCTATCGTCGGTGAGTCGGTCGGCAAAGCTCCAGATGCTGAAAAACGGATCCGTCGTCATCAGCGGGATTGCAGTCGGACGAAAAGCGTTCATTGTTTTCTTTCCTTTCATTTCCGGTTACTCCGGCTTTTTTCTTACACTCCTATTATACCGCATCTCCCCTCTCAATGGAATGGAGATTTCCCGCATTGACATGAGGATTTGAAGCGTTTAAGACCTTGGGACTCTGTTCCAAACCCGAAGACCTTGGGCTTTGCCCAAACCCCAAGACCTTGGGCTTTGCCCAAACCCACTTAGGAAACTTCTTGAAAGAAGTTTCCTAAGAACTTTCAAGAACTTTAACCAGGGGGGATTTTCCCCCTTGCTTTTTATTGTGCAAATTTTTGTGTAGCCATTTATGTGCTACGAATTCCGGCTGCTCCGCGTCCAATCCCGTCCAGCGGGATTGGCAAAGCGGCTACCGCCGCTCGCTCCGCTACCGGATAGAAACGGTTCAGGTTAGTTGTTGAATGGGGCGGAACGACCCATGTGTCGTTCCGCATCGGTTCTCGGTTACATTGTTACGAATGGATTTTATCCCACAGAACGCTATACGCTCTGTGTCATTTCAAACCAAACGCCAATGGCACGATGTTCGCACTCTCCCTATCAATGCGTTGAAAGTTTTGAGGGAGGTTTGGAGGGAACTTTTTCAAAAGTTCCCTCCATCGCATCCCCGCATCCCCGCATCCCCTGCGTCCCCTACGCATCTCTTTCCGCAACCTCGCGGATGGACTCTTCTACGGAGAATTGAACGAAAAGACTGTCGGAGAGTTCGGGGAGAAGGCGGAGTTTGCGACCTGCGCGGTAAATGCGTTTTTGAATGCGTTCGCGGCGGGTCAGCTCCTCGTGATTCCGCTGTTTCATCAGAATCCGCAGGTAGCGCTTTTCCAAGCGCCGCACAATACGGTCACTGCGGCTTTCCATGTCATCGGCGGGGTCGATCAGCGAATCGGCGGGGTAGTAGTTTTCGGTGGCGGAGGAAAGACCGCGACTGCGCAGGCGGCGGGTCAGGCGTTCCTCGGTCAGCGTCAGAACAGTTGCGAAGAACGGCACGCCGAGCAGCATTCCCATAAAGCCGCCGAGCGAACCCATTGTGGAGATCGCGATCAGCACGCAGAGCGAGGAAATGCCCGTGTTGTTGCCAAGGATCTTCGGACCGATGATGTTGCCGTCGATCTGCTGAATGATGACGATGATAATCAAGAGGGTCAGAACCTTCTGCGGCTCGGTCAGAAGGACGATGACCGAGGTCGGAATCGCGCCGATGATCGGACCGAAGAAGGGGAGAATGTTGGTCACGCCGACGATGGTTGCAACCATCGCGGGGTAGGGAATGCGGAAGATCAGCACCGCAACGTAGGTCATCAGGCCGATGATGAGCGAATCCACCACCTTACCTTCCAGAAAGCCGCCGAACGAGCGGTCGGCAATCGTGCAGAGACGGGTAATGTAAGCGTTCGTGCGGTCGCTGAAGAGCGCGCGGCGCAGGCGCATAATCTGCGCATAGCGTTGCTCTTTGGTTGCCAGCAGATAAAGCGAGATGAACAGCGCGAAAAGAATATCCGTCGCCATGCTCAGAATGGAAGAGAGCGTGCTCACCACCGAGCCGCTGCCGCTCAGCTGACTGCCGACGAAATCCATGATCCGGTCGTAGTTGAAGAATGCCTTGGAAAGGGTCAGCCGAACCGTTTCGATGTCCAGATACCGGATGAAGTTCTGCTGAATGCCGATGTTCGCCAGAAAGACATCGATATTTTCCAGAACGCGGTTGAACTGGTGCACCGCAGTGGTGACGTAGTTGTCGTAATTGTCTAAGAAGCGGAGCATACTGTCGTAAAGCGACGGCAGGATCAGCATAACGAGCAGGGCGAGGATGGCAAACAGCGTCAGGTAGGTCAGAAAGAGCGCAATGCCGCGCCGCAGACCCATCGGGTGCATCCGGTAGAGGAGCTTCCGCTCAAAGAAGCGGAAAAAGGGGTTGAGCAGATAGGCGAGAGCCAGACCGATGAGGATCGGGCGGAAGAGAAGCAGAACGCTGTCCAACCAACTGCCAAGCTTGGTGCGGTTGATGATGAGCATCAGAATGAGGAACAGGACTGCGTAGACCGCAATGCCGATCAGCGCCCGACGGCGAAAGGAAGATTTTTCTTTCATGCGTCCGCCCCCCCTTCCGTCTGATCCGAAGTTTCCGCAGGCTCGGAAGCTTCCGCAGGGGTGTCGGCGGGTTCTTCCGCTACCCCGGACATTTCAATTTTTTCTTCGGCGGGCGGGGTTTCTTCGGCAGACTCCGTCTCCGCGCTTTCCGCAGATTCCGCAGATTCCGCAGGCTTCTCTGCAGTGGGATTCTCTGCCTGCGTTGCAGCGTTGATTTTGGCAAGGAACTGCGCCTCGTCCGCCGCAAACGCTTCCAACGCTTCGTCGCTCGGGTCACGGAACAGCCCGTGCCGCATGGCAAGCGACAGCGTGCCGAGGTTCAGCCGCTCCGTGCGGGAGAGCCGACCCGCGCCCGTGGTTACGCCTGCACTTTCGGCGGTTTTCTCCGCATTGGTGCGCTTTCTGCGCGGGCGGATGCCGCGCGCGGACTCGGGCGTGCCCACGTAAGCGTCGGGTGCGTAGTAGGACTCGGTTTCGTCGGGCAGACCCTTGGCGGCAAGCCGCTTGCCGATGCTGATTTTCAGCAGTTCCAACACGGTTGCAAAGAGCGGCACGCCGACGATCATGCCGACCAGCCCCCACAGCGATCCCATCAGGATAATGGCAATCATCACGCAGAGCGAGGAAACGCCCGTGTTGTCGCCGAGAATTTTCGGGGCGATGATGTTGCCGTCAATCTGCTGAATCACAAGAATGGCGATGAGGAAGAAAACGACTTTGATCGGGTCGGTCAGCAGGATGATGACTGCCGACGGGATGACTCCGATGAAAGGACCGATAACGGGGATGATGTCGGTAATGCCGACGATCACGGCGATCAGAATCGGGTTCGGAATCCGCGCGATGAGGCAGAAGAGGTAGACCAGCACCCCCACGATAAAGGAATCCAGAATCTTTCCGCGCAAAAATCCGCCGAAGGAACGATCCGCGATGGAAAGAATACGGGTCAGCGTGGCGTTGACGCGCGGGGGAATCCATGCAACGCGCAGTTTCTTGATCTGCGCATAGCGCAATTCCTTGGTTGCGAGAATATAGAGCGAGATGAAGATGGCGAGAATGATATCGGTCACGACCGAGGCGGTTTGTCCGATAATGGCAAAGATGCGCGAGATGCTGCCGGAATCAATGCTCTTTTTAATCAGCTCCGTCAGAGAGTTCCACAACTCGTTGACCTTTTTCAGCACCGTGGCGCGGTCAAGCGGGGTAATGGCGGGGGAGTTGTCGTGCCCGGGAAGCCGCGCGTTCAGCCAATCGATAAGCGTATTGAGCTGTTCGACCAGAGAATCCATGCGGCTGTTGAAGCTTCCCGCAAAGGCTTTGATGCTTCCGATCAGCTGCGGGATAATCAGCAGGAGCAGTCCCGCGATCAGCGCGACGACAACTGCGTAGGTCAGAAGCAGGGCAAGCGTGCGCCGCAGGGATGCCGGGCGGACGCGATAAAAGGCTCTCCGCTCAAAGACGCGGAAAAGCGGATTGATGAGGTAAGCGATGCAAAGACCGAGCAGAACCGGCGAGAGGATGTCCAACACCCTTGCAAGAAAACTGTTGATGGCGCTCAGGTTGGAAAGCGCGACAATCAGAAAGAAAACAACGGCATAAACGATGACCCATGTCACCGGCCGTTTGTCGGGATTCTTCTGCTCGTTTTCGTTCATGCGCGACACCTGCCTCTCTTCTTTCGCTCTTCTTATATTGTATACCATTTTCCCGCTTTCGTCAAGCCCTTCCACAGAATTTTAACAATATATTGAAGGGATGCGGGGGATGCGAGGGGATGCGGGGGGATGCGGGGATGCGATGGGGGCTTCTTGAAAGAAGCCCCCAAGCCCCCAAGAACTTTTAACGCATATATTGGAAGTGCGAACATGGTGCGCATGACTTTAAGGAAACGTGTATACGTCGCCTTTCAACATTCAAAGCCACTATGTTCGCACTTTCCCCAAAAATGCGTTGAAAGTTTTGAGGGAGTCCAGAGGGGACTTTTTCAAAAGTCCCCTTTGGCGCATCCCCTCGCGTCCCCCGCATCCCCGCATCTCCCGCATCCTAAAAAGTTTACCGGTTTGACTTGCAAAAGTGCATGGCTTGTGATATAATAAGGGAAGAAGCGCATAGGAGGCGAGAACGGTGCAGGCAGAGGGCGTGGCGTACGCAAAAATCAATTTGTTTCTGGAGGTCGTTGGGCGGAGAGCGGACGGCTACCACCTCATCGACGGCGTGATGCAGTCGGTGGAATTGGGGGACAATGTTCGCGTGACCGTCGAACCGGGCGGGGATGGGATTTCGCTCCGCGTGACGGGGGATGACAGCGTGCCGACCGACAGCACCAACCTTGCATGGCGCGCCGCCGAGCGGTTTCTCGGAAAAACGGGACTGCGCGCGGGCGTGAAGATCGAACTGGAGAAACGGATTCCCGCCGCGGGCGGACTTGCGGGAGGGAGCAGTGACGCCGCCTGCGTGCTAAGGCTTCTGAACAGTCTGGCGGGGGAGACAGCCCTGCCGCGCGACGTGCTGCGGGAAACCGCCGCAGGGCTGGGCGCGGATGTGACGTTCTGCCTCGAAAGTCCGGACGGCGCGATGCGAACCGAGGGGATCGGAGAGATTCTGACCCCTGTTCCGGCGCTTCCCGACTGCGCCATTCTCCTTGCAAACGCAGGGGACGGCGTGTCCACCCCATGGGCTTACGGGCTTCTGGACGAGCTGAAACGGGAATATATCACCGAGCGCAGAGAGCAGGGCAGGCGGGTTCAGCGGATGTTGGAAGCGCTCGGGTCGGGAGACCTCGGGGCGGTCTGTGCCGCGTGCCGGAACGCGTTTGAAGAGGTTATTCCCCCGGTCAGACCGCAGGTGCGCGCGCTCCGCAAACGGATGTGGCGCGCGGGAGCGGCTACCGCCATGATGAGCGGGAGCGGCCCTTCGGTGTTCGGTCTGTTTGCCGACCGTGCGGCGGCGGAGAAACTCTGCGGGGAACTGCGGAGCGAGGGCGTGAAAGCCTTTGTGACCAGACCGCGCCGGAAAGACGCCGAAAGCTGAAACGGAAAGTCAAAAAGGAAAAAAGAAAAAGGAGAAGAAAATTTTGAAGGAAAGGGAACTGTGCCCCGCGCGCAAAAAGACCTCCATCGGCGGACAGGCACTGATGGAGGGAATCATGATGCGCGGTCCGAAAATGACCGCCATGGCGGTGCGCGATCCGCAGGGGAACATCGTCATCGAGGAACGCGAGACGAAGGGCGTCAAGCGTCCGAAAATCTGCCGTTTGCCGATCATCCGCGGGATTTTCGGTTATATCGACTCCATGACAGTCGGCTACAAATGCCTGATGCGCTCGGCGGAGCTGGCGGGTCTGGAGGACGCGGTGGAGAAGAAAACCGGCGCGGAGCGGAACGACGGCTGGACGCGCGTGACCCCCGATGGCACTCCCGCAGAAGCGCCGAAGGAAGCGGATAAGGTTGAACAGTCGGAAAAGGAAGAAAAGGAAGAAAAGGAAGAAAAGGAAGAAAAGGAAGAGAAAAAACTCCCGCAGTGGGTCATGTCCGCAATGATGGCTCTGAGCGTGGTGCTGTCGCTGGCGCTTGCGATCGGGATTTTCATCGTCGTGCCGATGCTCCTGTTCCGGCTGTTGCCGGACGGCGCGCGGAACACGGGAAGCCCCGCGTTGGATTCGCTGATCAAATCGGCGTTCGAGGGAGTCATCAAAATTGCGTTGCTGGTCGCCTACATGGGCGCAATCTCGCTGATGAAGGACATCCGCCGCACCTTTATGTACCACGGCGCGGAGCACAAGACCATTTTCTGCTACGAGGCGGGACTGCCGCTGACGGTGGAGAATGTCCGCAAGCAGCGCCGCTTTCACCCGCGTTGCGGAACTTCGTTCCTGATTCTGATGCTCATCGTCAGCATTTTCACCTCGTTTTTCATCGACCCGATCTCCATTGCCATCGGCGGCAGCGTGCTCCCGACGGCACCCCGCGTGGTGGTCAAACTGGCGCTGGTCCCGCTGATTGTGGGGCTTGGGTATGAGCTGATCAAACTGGCGGGCAGACACGACAATCTGTTTACGAAAATCATTTCCGCGCCCGGAATGTGGCTTCAGCACGTAACGGTGTTCGAGCCGACCGACGACATGATCGAATGCGCAATTGCGGCGGTCAAGCGGGTCATACCCGACGACGGAAGCGACAAATGGTAAAAGGAGGGGACATCCCATGGAAACGGAAACGGCAGCAAAGCAGGCGGCGCAGGCAACGCGGGAGTTGCTCGCGGTTGCGGGGCTGAAAAAGGGAGACATTTTTCTGGTGGGCTGTTCGTCGTCGGAAATCGTCGGCGGGCAGATCGGGCACGCGTCCAGCTTTGAGACCGCGCAGGCGGTCTGGGCGGCGATCAAAGCCGTGTTGGACGAGGCGGGCATATGGCTTGCGGCGCAGTGCTGCGAGCATCTCAACCGCGCGCTGATCGTCGAGCGGGCGTGTGCGGAGCAGTACGGGCTGGAGCCGGTTTGCGTAGTTCCGAAGCCCAAGGCGGGCGGTTCGTTTGCAACTGCGACATGGCAGGGGGCAGCCGACCCCGTGGCGGTGGAACATCTGCGGGCGCACGCGGGAATGGACATCGGCGGCACGCTGATCGGAATGAATCTGCGCGACGTGGCAGTGCCTGTGCGGCTGTCTCTCGATCACATCGGCGAGGCGATTCTGCTCTGCGCGCGGACAAGACCGAAATTTATCGGCGGGGAACGCGCGCAATACCGCTGAAACCGAAAAAATATTTGTAATGAGGTCGGAAAAAAATCGCGGACACTCTTGACATCCCTTCCCGGGAATGGTATAATAAAAGAAACGATGGACTTCCGACTGCCCGCCGCGCGACGGACATGTCATTCAAATTCTCGGAAAGGATTAAGGAACCGACTATGGAAATTGCCCTCATCGCCCACGATCTGAAAAAAGAACTGATGACGCAGTTTTGCATTGCGTATTGCGGCGTGCTGAGCAAGCACAGCCTGTGTGCAACGAGCATCACCGCAAAATATATCTCCGAAGCAACCGGACTGGAGGTGGAGCGCCTGCTCTCCGGTGCGCAGGGCGGCGACCAACAGATTGCCTCCCGCATTGCGTACAACGAAATCGATATGCTCCTGTATTTCAAGGACACAAGACCCAACAGTGATTCCGACGACGTGGGGAAGGAGATCCTGCGGCTTTGCGATCTTTACAACATTCCGGTTGCCACCAACATTGCAACCGCCGAGGTTCTGGTCATGGCGCTTGACCGCGGGGACTTGGATTGGCGCGAGATCGTCAACCCGCATTCCGCCTACAATCTCGGGCGCAAGAACGCCGCCGCGAACAACGGAAAAAAGAAGAACTGAACCGAAGGCAAAAGTCTGAAGCTCCGCTTCAGCCGGAAGAGATATGTTCCGTCGGGTTACCGTATCACCAGAGAACGAGCCGCTACGCTGGAAGGCTCCGATACGGTCCGTCGGAGTACCGCTCTTCTCTGACAACCGAACACGAATGAGTGAAAGCATCGGGTGGAACCGTGCGGATTCAATCCACACCCCGTAGCGGCATTTTGTCGCGGGGGTGTGGATTTTTGTTGTAGGGGTAGGAAGACCTTGGAGGCGCAGGGGACCCCCTTTCGGATGGGGTCCCCTACCCTCCAAACCTCCCTGACCCTCCCCGAACTTCCCTGCACGGCAACCGCCGTATTGGGGAGTGAAAACTTTTCTCGCTTTCGGGCGGCGGTTGCCGCACAGGGAAGTTTTGGTGTGTCGGGAGGTGCGTGGCGGCAAAAAGTGCGGCTTCGCACCTGATTGGTGAGCGGGGCGCGTAGGGAGAGTGTATGCCTTTCGCAAGAACAGATTTATCCCCCCTCATCAGTCGCTTACGCGCCAGCTTCCCCCCAAGGGGAAGCCTTTGCACCTCCCTTCATTTTTCACAACAGGACGGGCGAGTGGAAATTCGGAGGATTGGTTGCTTTTGTAATTCTGCTTGTTTCTTGATTTTTTGTTTGCTTCCCGAAATTTTATTCACCATGTTCGCACAGGCGTATAGAAGGCTTCCCCTCGGGGGGAAGCTGTCGCGACAGCGACTGATGAGGGTGGATAAATCTCCGCTCACATAGGAATACGACAGCAAGTATCTTTATTCCCGAAACGGAACGACACATGGGTCGTTCCGCTCCAATCATCCACAAACTTCCTACCGTTTCTATCCGGTAGCGGAGAGAAGCGACAGCTGTCCAAATCCCGCTGGACGGGATTTGGCTCGTAGCAGCCGGAATTCGTAGCACGGAATACGGCTACATCAAAATCCGCAGAATGTAGGGACAGGAGCGAAAATTCCCTTGCTGAAAGTTCTTGAAAGTCTTGAAAACTTCTTTCAAGAAGTTTTCAAGCAGGGTTCGGGGCGGCGCCCCGAGGTCTTTTACCCTTTCGCCCTCACCGCGCAGTCGCAACAGTCGGCAACGGGGCAGAAGCGGCACGCCTTTTCGGAAGGGGTCTTGTGCGCCTCGCCCGACAGAATCCGTTCCGCAACGGAACAGACAGCAACCTGCATTTCCGTGAAGAGATCATGCATTTCCTCGGTTGTGCGACGTAAAAGCTTCTTCGTGAAGCGACCGTCCGACGAACCGTCAGCCGCCTCGCAGACTGAAGGGTCGTCCGAGAGAAAACCGCTCCGCGCAATTTCCGTGCGGCGATCCGAGCGCGTGGCAAACAGAAATTCCGCGCCGCCCGCTACGCGCTTCTGCGGGTCTGCCGAGCACGCCGCAAAGAGGTAGAGTACCAACTGAAGATCCTCGCCCGTGCGAACCTCGTCAAGCGAAAATTTGTGCTCGCCCGACTTGTAGTCCACAACGCGAACCACAACCTGCCCGTTGTGCTCCCAAAGGTCGATGCGGTCTACCTTGCCGCCCAGAACAACCCGCCCGCCGTCGCGGAGCGCGAAGGAAACCTCGGGCAGGGAATCCGGACCGACTCCGCCGATGGACTGCTCGAATTCCGAGGGGATAAAGCGGCTGCCGGCAATCTCGTCCGCAATGTCGCGTAACATCAGGCGGGCGTGTTCCCGCAGACGGGCGAAAATGTGAAGCAGGCGCGCGTCCATGCGGTCGGGCGGAATCGGACAGACCCGCGCGAGATAGTCGGCAACAATGCGGTCGGTCAGTGCGTCCAATTCCTCTGCGGCGGGGAGGTGAAGCAGACCGTCCTCGCCGAGCGAGCGGCGCAGAAGCTGCTCAAAGACGAAATGGAGAAACGTTCCTTCGTCTGCCGCGCCGACCGTGGAATCCTTCCGTCCGCGCAGGCGCAGAATGTGCGTGGAATAGTAACGGTAGGGGCAGAGCACAAAGTCCTGCACCGAGGTCTGGGAAAGACGGAGAACCGTGCCGCCCGGGAGCGGCTTTGCACGGAGCGCAGCCGAAGCGGCGGTTTCCTCCGCAGAGCGCGGCGGAACGAATTCGCCGACCGGGAGTCCGAGCAGATACGCCGTGCGGGTGAAGGCAAGCGACGGCGTGAGCGTTGTTCCGTCCGCCTCCGCCGCAGAGCAGGAGAGAAACAGCCTGTCCGACGGCAGAGAGACCGCGCGCCGGATGTAGAACAGTTCCTCCGCGCTCTGCCGCGCCGCGCGCGTGTCAAATCGGATTCCGAGCGCGTCCAGCACGCCTTTGTCGCGGTCGGAAAGAATGCCGTCGTCGGCAATCGCGCGGGGCAGTTCTCCTTCGCAAACACCGAGCAGAAGCACTGCGCGGACGGACGCGAAGCGCGCGGTCGCCGCCGAACCGACGATCACGCAGTCGTGGCGGTTCGGAACAGAGCCGAGATCGGCGTCCGCGAAAAAGAGGGTCAGAAGCGTGAGAAATTCCTCCGTGTCGCAGGGCGTTTGCGGGAACAGCTCGCAGAGATCCCCAAGGCAGTCGGTAACGAAACGGTAGAGCCGCAGGCTTTCGCCCGCTTCCTTGATCTGTCCCAACGACAGCTCCCGCCGCGCCTGTTCGGCAAGACGGTCGGAAATGCAAAGGTCGGAAAGATAGGTGTACAGAGCGCGGCAACGGTCGGCAATCTTTTCGGAGTCTTTGAGCGCCTCCGAGAGCGCAATCAGCGGGGGCATCACGGTCGTGCGAACCCGATTCGCCGCCGCGAGAATTTCCTCGGCGCGCGGGGAGAGTCGGTCGGTCAGACCGTCGGGGTTCATTTCCCACACATCGTCACAAAAGCGCTTGCCCGTGATGTGCCATGTTTCGCAGTATTCCTCAAAGAAGGCAACGTCGCGCAATTCCGCGCCCGAAAGCCCTGTTTTGACCAATGTGACGATATCCTGCGTGCGATACCCCCTCGCCGCCGCGCGGACAGCCGAGAGAATCAGGCGGGAAAGCGGCTTGGCAGCAAGTTCGGTGCGCTCGGAGTAGAAACAGGGAATCCCGCTCTTCTCAAGCGCCGCGTCAAGAATGCCGCGCCATGCTTCGGGGTCGCGAACCATGACCGCAATGTCGCCGAAACGGTAGCCGTCCCGGATTAACGAAAGAATGTTGTGCGCGCAAGCCTCGGCTTCCTCATAGCGGTTGGAGGCGCGCAGGAGAGTCACACTGCCGTCTTCCGGGAGCGGGGTGGGGCGCTTGGCGGAGAAGTCCCAAAGACGGTTCGCAAGCATCTCGAGCGACGCGGGACGAATCCCGGACGGCGCAGGAAGCAGCGTCTGCCGCACCGTAACGCCAACCTCCGCCGCAATGCGGATCAGGCGCTGTGCCGTCTCGGCAACGCTCGCAAAATGCGGCGCGTGCGAAAAGGGACGGTCGAGACACAGCGTAACCGTCACGTTGCGGTCTCCGCGCAACAGCTCGCGCAGAATGCCGTATTCGGGGTAGGTGAAGCTGGTGAAGGAGTCGACAAAAACCGAAATTTCTGCCGGGAGCGGTTCGGCGCGGAACATTTCCGCAAGGAGCGAGAGCCGCTCCGAGGGATCGGGACCCGTCGCGCGGCGACATTTTTCGCGAAAAACCGCGTAAATTTCAGAGAGGTCGCGCAACTTGTCGGGAAGCGCACTGTCGGCAGGAAGCGCCCCGGCGGCTTTTTCGAGCGCGTCGCCCTCCACGCCGCTGTTTTCCAGTTCGGTAACCGCCTTAAGCAGCTTGGCAGTCAGCGCGGTGTCCCGTTTGCCTGTAGCGCCGTAACGCCGCAGGGTGGGGGCAAGTTCACGCAGAGTGTCCCACATCAGGAGCGACCGCGTGGCGTTTTTGATGCTTGCGGGTTCAGGACCGCCGCGCAGGCGAAAGACCCGATCGGCAAGCCGAGAAAAGCCGAGAATTTCAAAGGTGCGTCCCGCATACGGCGGAAGCGCGTCGGCAAACTGCTTTTCGCTGATGTATGCCTGTTGCTCGGGAACAAGCAGGAAGCAACGTCTGCCGCTTTCCACCTCGGCGCGTACCGCCTGCGTAAGCGCGTCGTTCCGCGCGTTCTCATCTGTTCCGCAGATCAGATTCAGCATTCGTCTCGTTCCTCCCCCCGGGGCTTGTCCCCTTCAAACAATAACAGATTCCGACGCACCGTTTCCCTGCCGCGCCATGCGAACGCGCGGGAGTGGAATTCCTCCTCGTCCATCGCGTCCAGTCCGGCAAGCGACAGGCGGGAGATTGTCTGCTCCGAGAAAAACGGAATTTCACTGTAGATCGTTCCATCCCGCAGGGCACGGCGCGTGTGCGGGCAGACCTCGCCGCAGATGTCGCACCCCCAAACGCTCCCGTAGCGGCGGACGGTTTCCGCCTCCGCTTCGGTCAGCGCGCCCTTCTTTTGCGTGAGCGCCGAGAGACACGTCCCGATTTCTTCCATCGGGCAGGCGCGGCGGCAGGCGCCGCAGTCCTCGCAATAGCCGATTTCCCGTGCGGCGCAGGGGACAGCTTTGGTTGTAATCAGTTCTCCGAGAAACACATAGGAGGAATAGGGATTGGTGATGAGCATTCCGTTCCGCCCGATGATACCAAGACCCGCACGCGCCGCCGCGTCGCGTTCGTCAATCGGCGAGTGGTCGGCAAAGCCCGCAAATTTTTCCCCGGGGAAGCGTTCCCGCAGGCGGGGAAGCAGATCCCCGAACAGGTCGCGGAAAAAGAGGTGGTAGTCGCGCGGAACAGCATAAGCGGAGAGATTCCGCGCGGGGTCGGCGGCGGCACGGGTGAAGTAGGGGATTGCCAGCATGACCGCAGTCCCGGAAACCGGGTCAATTCCCTCGCGATCCAAAAGGTATTTCCGTCCGACCCGACAGGCGGAAAGCGGAATCGGCGCGAACAGCCGGATTCCGCATCCCGAAAAATATTCGGATAAATATTCCAACATCCCTTTCATTCCTCCGCTTTTTATGGTATAATGGTAGGGGAGAACAAGACATTACCCCTGACAATCGGTGAATCGCAGACAGTTGCCTTGAGATGACATCTGTTTGGGGCGGGCTCTAGGCACCCGAGCAAGGATGACTCCTGTAAGAACGAGTGGATTCATCCTTTCTATCTTTTCGTCTCAAATCTGATTTCGCGCGTCCTATTACCTATATTATATCAAACTCCGCCCCGAAAAGCAAGCGTTTTCGGGATTTTCAGCGGCTTTTTCAGCCAACATCATGTAATCTTCACATTGAAAGGCTATACTCAAACTATATTGTGGGGAGACTGTCAGAGTTTCCCCGAGGAAAAGGAGTCTTTTTATGTACGAAGACAGAAAATCGGATCGCATGGGCTTTGACACAGGTCCGGGCGGCTTCGGCTCGGGTGGACAGCAAAGTGGGAGCGGTTACACATACAGCTACGAACCGCAGAACGGCGGAAACGGATGGAAACCCGAAAAGCCCCCGCGGCGGAGCGGCGCAATCCCGATTCTGACCGTGATTCTTTGCGTGCTCCTGTCCTTTGCGGCGGGTGTTGGCGGCGCGACCATGGCGTATAACAGCATTGTACGGAGCTCGCAGAACGGAACTTCCGTCCCTGCGCCCGATTCCGGCACGGTGCTGAACAAAGATCCGTCCTCGCTTCTCAACCGATCGGAGACCGAATTCTCTCCCTACGGCTCGGCGGGGGAGGACGCATACTCCATTTCGTCGGTTGCACGGATGGTGCAGGACGCGGTTGTGGTGATCAATGCCTCGTCAGGACGGAGCACCAGCGCGGGGAGCGGCGTTATCATTTCGGATAAGGGCTATATCCTCACCTGCAACCATGTGGTGGAGGGCGCGACCAGAATTTCGGTGACGGTGAACAACTGCGCCAATCCGTATCTTGCGGCAACGGTTGGAACGGATTCTGGAACGGATCTGGCAGTGCTGAAAATCGAGCCGCTGGAATCCGAACCGCTGACCGCCGCAACGCACGGCATCAGCGAGAATCTGGTGGTCGGGGAGCACGTTGTTGCCATCGGAAACCCGCTCGGAACGCTCGGCGGAACGGTAACCGACGGCATCATCAGCGCCAAGGCGCGGCAGATCAGGACTGAAAACGGGACCATGACCCTGCTTCAGACCAATGCGGCGATCAACAGCGGAAACTCGGGCGGCGGTCTGTTCAACCTCAAGGGAGAACTGATCGGCATTGTCAACGCGAAGTATGCGGAATCGGGCGTGGAAGGACTGGCGTTTGCAATTCCGATTGACACTGCGTATGAGGTCGAAAAAGATCTGATCCAATACGGCTATGTGCAGGGCGTTCCCGATATCGGGATCACATTTCTGGAGGTCAACCAGAGCAATTATCAGTACTACAGATTGAAATACAAGCTGACTTCTGTCGGATTGTATGTTGTTTCCTCCAGGCACTGCACCGAGCTGAAGAACCGCGATCGCATTCTGACGGTCAACGGGACGGCGGTTGCAACCGAGGCGGAATACGAAGCGGCGGTGGCGGGTCTCAAAGCAGGCGATACGCTCACACTGACCTATACGCGCGGCTCTTCGGAAGAAGAGCAGACCGTTTCGTTTGTGATTCCCCAATATGTGCCCGAAAATCTCACAGCACGGACAAACGTTCAATTTACAGACTGAAAAATAAGAATAAAGGCAGGACGGAAGTATGTATCACATTCTGGTCGTTGACGACGAAGCCCGCATCCGCGGGATCATCCGCAAGTACGCCGAATTCGAGGGGCACGAGGTCACCGAGGCGGCGGACGGTATGCAGGCGGTGCTCCTGTGCCGCTCCAATACCTACGATATCATCATCATGGACATCATGATGCCCGAGTTGGACGGCTTTTCGGCGTGCCGCGAGATCCGCAAGATCACGCAGACCCCGATCATCATGCTGTCGGCAAGAGGGGAGGAGTATGACCGCATCAACGGTTTTGAAGTCGGAATCGACGATTATGTGATCAAGCCGTTTTCCCCGAAGGAGCTGATGCTCCGCGTGGACGCGATCATGAAGCGGGTTGCCAAAAAAGATCCCACCACCGATAAAGCCCCCAATGTGGTGGTGGAGTTGGATAACGGCGGGCTGAAGGCGGATCTGACCGCGCGGTTGGTCTATATCGACGGTCAGCGCGTGGAAATGTCGCCCAAGGAATACGATCTGTTCTTCTATCTGCTTTCCAACCGCAATATTGCTCTGTCGCGGGAAAAACTGCTGTGCGAGGTCTGGGGGTATGATTTTTACGGAGACGCGCGCACACTGGATACACATATCAAGCTTCTGCGCAAAAGCCTCGGACGTTATGCGCGGTATATTGTAACGCTGCGCGGCGTCGGGTATCGGTTTGAGGGCGCATGAGCAAAACCGAAACCGAAAAACGCCCGCATACAAGCCTTTGGGGGTATCTGACCCGCGCTATTCTCTGCTTTCTGCTTGTTATCCTCGTTCTGTTCTGGCTGTTTGAGGTGGTGCTCATTAACGTTGTGTACGAGCAGGTGCGGCGGCGTGATCTGGAAAACGCGGGCAACAAGCTGATTGCCGCAGTGGGAACGGAGGAACTTTCCGACGTGGCGTTCCGACTCTCGGTTGACGAACTCGTCTCGGTTTCGGTCTACCGCATCAAAGGCATGGAGGGCACAAAAGTCCTCTCGCAGTCGGCGGGAACAGGCGCGGGCGGGCTGTGGAGCATTCCCGCCGACCGATTGGAGCAACTCTATCGCCTTGCCTCGGAGCAGGACGGATCTTATCTGACCAAGGTCACCTTCGGCGGCTATGAGGTCACGCAGAACTTCTGGCAGGAACTCACGGGCACCTGCCACGAGGAAGGCGTCACCTCGGAGATGATGAACCTGCTTTCGATTCGGGTCTGCGAGAAGGACAACGTGCAGTATCTGCTGTTGCTCAGCACGTCGCTTGTTCCGTTGGAAGCAACCGTCCGAACCATTCAGCACCAGCTGTTCTGGCTGAGCCTGATTGTGTTCCTTTCGGCGCTTTTCCTCACATTGGTGATCTCGCATCATATCACGCGCCCGATTATCCGCATGAACGCGGCGGCAAAACAGCTTGCCGCAGGAAACTATAACGCGCAGTTTGAGGACAGGCACGGCTACCGCGAAACGCAGGAGCTCGCCGCGTCCCTCAGCTTTGCCGCGCAGGAACTGGCGCGCACCGACCGGCTTCAGAAGGAGCTGATTGCAAACATTTCGCACGATCTGCGCACTCCGCTGACCCTGATTCGCGGCTACGGCGAGACCATGCGCGATATCCCCGGGGAAAACACCCCCGAAAATATCCAGATCATCATCGACGAAACCGAACACCTTTCCGAACTGGTCAGCGACCTGTTGGATCTTTCCCGCATCCAGTCGGGCGTGCGGTGTCCGATGATGGAATTCTTCAACCTGACCGCCGTCATCCGCGAGGTGATGACCCGCTACGAAGCCTTTACCAAGGCGCAGGGCTATGCCATCCGTCTGGAAGCGGATTGCGACGTGCCCGTTTTTGCCGACCGCGGCATGATTCTGCAGGTGGTCTATAACCTTATCAATAACGCCATCAACTACACGGGCGAGGATCTTTCGGTCACCGTGCGGCAAAGCGTGCATGACGGCAAGGTGCGCATCGAGGTGTGCGACACCGGCGCAGGAATCCCCGCTGATGAGATTCCGCTGATCTGGGATCGCTATTATAAGGTGGACAAGGTGCACCGAATCGCCCGCATCGGCACGGGACTGGGTCTGTCGATTGCAAAGGAGATTCTGGAAGTCCACAACGCCGCCTACGGCGTGGACAGCGAAGTCGGGCACGGATCGTCCTTCTGGTTTGAGCTGCCGGTTTCGGCGCCGCCCGAAGAAACAGAACGCCCGACAAACGAAACAGGAGGAACGGTATGACGACATCGGTTACGGCACTGCTCCGCTGCCCCGTCTGCGGTGCGGCAGGCGAGAAAACGGCGGACGGAAAGAGTTTTTTCTGCCATGGAGAGCGGCGGCATTGCTACGATTTCTCCAAAAGCGGCTACCTCAATTTCAGCCGCGACGGCAAAACGGGGGACGCAAAGGCGTCGGTGCGCGCCAGAAGCGCATTTCTCGAGGCGGGCTACTATGCGCCTCTTTCCGATTGTGTGAACCGGATTCTGGACGGGATCGGAGCGAAAACCGTACTGGACGCAGGCTGCGGCGAAGGCTATTATACCAACCGCATGGCGATGGGGCGGACAGTCCTCGGCGCAGACCTGTCGCGGGACGGAATCGACCACGCCGCCAAAACGGCAAACCGGACGGAGAGCGGTGCTGGCTTTGCGGTGTGCAGTCTGTTTGAGTTGCCGGTGGCGGACGGTGCGGCGGATGCCGTGACCTCCCTGTTTGCGCCCTGCGCCGAGACGGAGTTTCTGCGCGTTCTGCGGGACGGAGGATATCTGCTTCTGGTCGGCGCGGGCAGGGAGCACCTGATGGGACTGAAACGGGCGCTGTACGATACCCCAACGGTCAATGAGGGGCGTGCAGATCTGCCGCAGAGCATGACGCTTGTCCGCCGCGAGCGGCTGACAGGGGAGATGACGGTCGAGGGCGCGGAAATGATTGATGCGTTATTCTCCATGACCCCCTATTACTGGAGAACCCGCGAACAGGATCGCGCAAGACTGCAGGGACTCGACTCCCTGCAAACGGCATATGACTTTGACATTTTCCTTTACAGAAAGGGCGGAGACGCATGAAGATTTCGGTCTGTATCCCAATGTACAATGAAAGCGGCATCATCGCCGCAACCGCCGGAACGCTGACCGAGGCGTTGGATCGTCGCTTTGGGGAGGACTATGAACTGCTCTTCAGTGACGATGGAAGCACCGATGGCTCGGCGGATCTTGTGCGACAGCTGAACCTGCCGCGCGTCAGAGTGGTCGGCTATGAGAAAAACAGGGGGAAGGGCTGTGCCGTCCGAACCGCCATGCTGGCGGCAGAAGGGGACTATGTCATGTTCACCGACGCAGACCTCGCCTACGGAACAGAGGTCATCGGACGGGTTGCGGACGCGTTTGAAGCAAACCCGGACTGCGACGTTGTCATCGGATCGCGGAATATCGGAAAGGACGGCTACGAAGGGTATACCTTCATGCGGAAGATTGCGTCCAAAACCTATATCCGGGTTCTCTGCCTGATGGGCGGCTTTCGGCTGTCGGATTCGCAGTGCGGGTGCAAAGCGTTTACGCAAAGAGCGGCAAAGGAAATCTTCAGCCGATGCGAGACCGACGGCTTCGCATTCGACTTTGAGGCGCTGATGTGGGCAGATCAATTGGGCTATCGGATCAAGGAATTGCCCGTGCGGATCATCAACCACCGCGAGTCGAAAATCCGACTGATGCGGGACAGCATGAAAATGCTTGGAGACCTGAGGAGAATCAAAAAGCGAGTCAGACGAGCCGCTAAAGCCGAAAAGAAGAAAAAGCAGGACGAAAAGGGAAAATAAGGATTTCTGAGACCTGGAAAGCCGAAAAAAATCCGAAAAAACGGAAAAAACTTTCGCAAAACCCCTTGCAATCCGAGAGGAAATGTGATATAATATATCCGTTGCGAAAAAGAAGGCAGACCTCAGCCGAAGCCGAAAGGCAAAGCGCAACGGGAGCGGAGGCATAGCTCAGTTGGTTAGAGCGCATGCTTGACATGCATGAGGTCGTTGGTTCGAATCCATCTGTCTCCACCATCTTTGTAGTACGAAACGGCTACAACCTCAAAAAGCTCCGATTTTCGGGGCTTTTTCTGTGTTTTCAAGTGATTTTGGGGCTTTTACGCAGGCATTCGTTTTATGGCTGATTTTTCAGAGC
>URHR01000019.1 GCA_900547725.1 uncultured Eubacteriales bacterium | reverse complement strand
AGACAGACAGACAGACAGACAGACAGACAGACAGACAGACAGACAGACAGACAGAAAGAAAGACAGACAGACAGACAGACAGAAAGACAGACAGAAAGACAGACAGAAAGACAGACAGACAGACAGACCTGTTTGCGCTCTGTAGCGGGCGCTTTTTCGGCACGGAACATCAAAGGCAGGGGACTGCCGCAAGCCATGGCAAAGGGCGAATGGCTTGCGGCGGTTCTCTGCCTTTTGTGATGGGCGTTTCCCCGCGGGGGGCGGGGGATCAAAGCCGTTCGGAAGGAGGTTGAGAGAAGCTGATACCGTTTTGTCGTGAACCCTGAAAACATATTCTGATCTTGGAGGAAAATTTATGAAAAACCGAATTTTTAGTTTTCTGCTTACCCTGACCCTGATTCTGACCGTGATTCCCATGGCGGTTTCCGCCGCCAACGATGAAGCGAAGATCGGAAGCGTTCTGTATGCGACCCTCGGAGATGCGATTACCGCCGCAAAGGACGGCGACACCGTGGAGGTGTTGAAGAATTGCAACTTCGCGGGGATGACAATTTCCAAGAATATCACCGTAAAAGGTGCTGCCGGATTGGAGGAAAAGCCGCTGATTACGGTGGGCGCTTCGATTGTTCCCGACGCGAATGCTACTCTGACCTTTGAAGGTCTGCGCTTTACTTCTACCAAAAATGTATTCTCTTTCACATCGGCATCCGCCGGATCGGCGCTGACCCTGAAGAACTGCGACGTGGAGTCCAACGGATACTATTGCGTGTTCATCGATGTGCAGGGCATTACGCTGAACATTGAGGGCGGTAACTATGTTTCCAACTGGGGATGCATTGTATGCGGCGCAACCATGCCGAAAACGGCGGAGGAAAGAACCAAAATTTCCGTAAACATCAACGATGCTGTGCTGACGCAGACCGCCAATATCGGCGGCATGTACGCGCCTGTCAGCAACGGCAACGGAAAATCGAATATGGAGATCCGTATCACGGATTCAACCCTGAACGCGAACGACGGTTCCAAGGCGGACGGAGCCTGCGTGAAGATCGGCGGCAACGCCGGAACTTACAATATTACCGCCGATAATGTACTGACCGTTAAGAACAGCACGCTGAACAGCAACGCGCAGTACGGTATCTATGTGGAGAGAACGGCAAAAACCGATATCACGATCGAGGACAGCACGCTGAATCTGAACAGTTCCATGACCGGCGGTGCGTGCGTCAAAGCCGGCGGCGGAAACGGGACGGTGGAAAACCTGACCCTGACGGTGAAGGGAAACCTGACACAGCTCAACAGCAAATCCCAGTATTGCGTGTACTATCAGGGAACGCAGAATTCCGCTATCCGTCTGGAGGGCGGCAAACTGACGGTTGAGGAAGCGAGTCAGGCGCTTGCATGGGCGGTGTCGACCTACAAAACGCCCGAAAATGCCCGCGCAAAGGTGACGGTCAGCGGCGCGGAGATCGATACCTCCAAGCTGGCGCTGGATCTGGACGCGAATACCGATTTCAGCATCACCGCAGGCAAGCTGAACGAAGAAAAATCCACGCTTTCGTTCGGCGGCAAGAAGCAGACGGCGCAGAATCACCCCTTTACGAACACGCTTTACGCACAGTATCTGAAGGGGACAACCGCAGAGTCCGCTTCCACGAACGTCCGGTTTGCGATTCAAGTGCCCATGGAAGGCTATGAAAGCTACGGCTTTCTCGTATCTGCCGAAAACCGGATTCTGTTCTGCGCATTGGCAAACGGCGGGAAGATTCTGTCGGTGGAGACCGACAAGCTGTATACCGCCGTTTACGCGAACGGCGAGAAGATCGGAACAGACGCGGAGGGATTCGGTTGGCTGGCATTGGGAATCGACGGAATTCCGAAAGCCGATTTCGGAACGGAATTCAGCGTTCGTCCGTTTGCCGTCAAAAACGGCACGGTGATTCTCGGCGAGACCTATTCCTTTACCGTCAACGGACTGCTTTCGAAATAAGGAGGGGGCAATATGAAGGCTTATCTGAAACCTGACATGGCGTATATCGGGATTCCCTGCGAGGATATTCTGACTGCTTCCGGAGCAACCGAGCTGTTTGAAATGGATAAGAAAATGGTGGTTCAATGGGAGAACCTGAAATAATCCCTTACCGCCCGCAATACACGAAAATCGGAGAGTGAATGCTATGAAAAACTGGATGCGATATTGCGCGTCGGCGCTTGCAACGCTGACTTTGCTTGCGGGATTGGCTTCCTGCAAGGGCGGGAAAACGAATCCCGCAGACAGCACGGAAAACGGCAACGGGACGGAGTCCGACAGAAGTGAGGTGACAACCGACAACCGGGACGAGAACGGCTATCTGCTCGATGACCTCGGAGAGCGGGACTACAACGACAAAAAGATCCGGATTCTGACATGGATCAACAAATCCTACAATCAGTTCTCCTTCGATTCCGAAAACGGAGATCACAGCAACAAGTTCGAGGAGGCGGTTTATTCCCGCAACCTGCGTGTGGAGCAGCGGATGAAGGTGCAACTGAAGTGGACGTCGATTGAGGGGAACAACTCTACAATGGACAACTACATCACCAAAGCGCGGGCGCTCTCGAAATCGGGGGTTGTGGATGTTTTTGCGGCGTACAGCATGGTTCCGGCAACGCTGGCGCAGGAGGGTCTGCTTTCGGATATGAACGTCCTTCCGAGCGTGAATCTTGGCAATCCGTGGTGGAATCGGAGTATGCTTGAGAAATGCTCGATCTATGACAAAAACTATTTCGGGGCGGGAGACCTTTCTCCGGATATGCTGGCGGCGACCTACGTCGTCTACGCGAACAAAAAGATGGTTGCGGACAATCGCATTGAAGAAACGATTGCAAGCGAATACAACGAGGATACACTGTACGATCTGGTGTACAACGGAAAGTGGACGCTTGACAAAATGATCCGTCTGTCCCGCGATGTCGCCGTGGATAGCGGGGACGGAAGCGCCGCCGGCGCGACCTACGGTTTTTCCACGTATCTGATCAATGTCGATCCCTTCCTGCAGGGCGCGGGGATTCTGACCGTGGAAAACGGCGCGGACGGATCGCTGATCCCTTCCGATTCGTTCGGCTCTGTCGACACGCAGAACCTGTTGACCACGCTTGTGGATTTCTTCAAATCGTCCGCCGCATTCCTCGGCAGATATGACGAGGGGTGGGACAACGCCACATGGATCAACGCATGGTACGAAAACCGCGCGATGTTCCTCATGGAGGATTTCACACGCGCAAAGCTGAATTACGAAAAGAAAGTGTACACCTACCTGCTTCCCGTCCCGAAGGCAGACGAAGAACAGGACGGTTACCGTTGCACCCCCGGTTTCTACAGCACGGTATGGTCGGTGGCAAACGGTTCGGCTAAGGACGAGGCGGTCGGCGCGGCGCTGGAGTGTCTGGCTTCCGAATCCTACCGCAACGTGATGCCCGCCTTTTACGAGCAGTTGCTCCGTCGGCGCTATGCGGACGACCCGGGCGAATATAAAATGATCGATTACATCAAGAATACCATCAGCTTTGACAGCGGTCGGTTGTTTACCAGTGTGTTCGGCGGAAAGACATGGAGTGCGTTCCGCGACTGCGTGAACGCAAATTCCACGGACTGGATTTCCTACTACAACAAGAATGTGGCGAACCTCATGACGAACGGCTGCGACACCATCAATAAGATCATCGATATTTATCAGAACAGGTAACGGACATGAAACGATTCTTTGCTTTGCTTCTTGCGGGATTTCTGTTGCTGACCGCATGCGGGGGAGCGGAAAACGGGGGAGACCGGACGGACTCCCCCACGTCCGATCCCGCCTCCGGGGAGACGGTGACCGAGCAACCCCAACCGGGAACTACGGTTTCGCTGATCCGCGACGGAGAGCCTCAATATACCATTCTCTGCGGGAATTCGGATTACCTTCCCTATGCGGAGAACCTGCAGGATAAACTGTTTGAAAAATACGGCGTTGCGTTCCCGCTCACCCGGCGGGAGGACACGGCGGAATCCCGCCCGTGCATCATCGTCGGACAGACCGAGGGGACGGACGCGGAAATCTACGGCGATCTGACCTATAACGGATACGCGGTCAGGACCTCGGGCGCGCATATCTATGTTTGCGGCTACAATGCCGACGCCGTCGGAAAAGCGGTGCAGTACTGGCTCAGCACCATGACCAAATCGTTTGCCACGCGGAACGGAGAGGGGAAGGTCAGCGTAACGCTGCCGGATTCCACGCTGTTTCTGCGCAATCCGAAGTACCTGAAGCCGGGCTGTACACTGCTTGGAAAACCGCTTTCCGACTACCGTTTGGTGCTCCCCGCCGACTGCGGCGAGACGGAACGGAATCTGGCGGAGAATTTCCGGAGCGAGATCGGCGGCAATACCGGTTCGTATCTCCCGATTATTGCGGATACGGAAGCGGCAACCGATTCGGAGATCCGGATCGGCAGGACGAGCCGCGCGGACAGCGCGGCGCAGTATCCCTCCGGTGCGGACACGTTTGCACGCGGCGATTTTCGGATAGACAGCAACGGGACGGCGGTTTCCATCGGCTACAACGGCGCGGGTGCTTTGTATGCGGCTTTGGATCTTCTGCTGACCGACTGCTATGCCGGCAGAACGGAGGCTTACCGTCTGGCGTCCTCTCTGCGGGCGTCCTATCTCGGAAATCAGCCCCTTGATCTGACCGACGGCGCAGACATCCGGATCATGAGCATCAACACGCTGTTTGCAAACGGGCATATCAAAGGAAGCCGTTTCAACGACCGTACCCGCATCGAGGTGATCGGCGACTATTGTCTGGCGTTCCTTCCCGATTCCGTCGGGCTTCAGGAATGCATCATCAACAACAATGTGAAGTATCTCGATCCCGTCATTTCGGATGTTTACGCATGGGTTCCGTATGACGCGGTGACAAGCGGGGAAAAGACGTTGTACCGGAAGGATAAGTATGATCTGAAGGATCACAACATCATCGATCTCGGAAACAACTATGCGTTCCAGTGGGCGCTGCTCGAGAACAAAACGACGCATGAGCGGTATATCCACGGGAATGTCCACTACCACTACAACACCGACGCCGACCGCCTTCCGCAGGCGGAGCAGGTCAACGCGGAACTGAAGCGGGTGACGGAGAAGTACCCGGATGCGGCAATTGCGGTGACGGGGGACTATAACACCTGTCTGGATTCGCCCGTGCATGAGAAGATGACGGAAGGACTGAATATGAAGTCCGCCGTTACCGTAGCACCGGAGAATATGCGGGACTACAACACGCTCTCGTGGCATACGCTGGATCTGACCGCATTCGAAACCGACCGGAACGAACAGCTCGACCATATTATGGTTACAACCGATACCGTGGAGGTCATCCGGCACAAAATCGTTCACGACGCACTGATCGCGTCCGCGACCGACCATTATCCGGTTCTGATCGATATAAGACTTCGCGGCGGCGCGACGGGGGCATAAAATGGAGAAACCGGAGAACGGATTCTGTCGGGTGATGTCAAGCAATGTGCTGAATTCCAATGACCCGGCATCCATGGGGTGGCGCATTCCGTACACCGCGCGGGCGGAAATACTGGCGCGGATTTACCTGTCGGTTGCCCCCGATCTGCTGGGACTGCAGGAAGCGGACGTGGCAATGAAGCGGGAATTGGGCGCGCTTTTGCAGGATGTCTATGCCTTCCCGCCGCAAAAGGCGGAGAAGAACTATACGCCGCTGCTTTACAAAACGAGCCGGTTTGCCTGTCTCGACGGCGGGTTCTGCTCCTTTGGCGGCTGTTGGGGCTATGAATGGGCGGTTTACCGCGATCGGATACGGGAGGGGGAACGCGTGATTCATATGAATCTGCATTATCATTACGCGTCTTTCGAAACCCGCGCCCCGCAGGCGGAGGCGGTCAACCGAAAGCTGAAGGAACTGCGCGCCGCATACCCGAATGTCCTGATCTTTGTAACCGGAGACTACAACTGCAACCGGGACAGCGCGGAATTCCGCGTGATGAGCCGCGATTTGCCGTTGGAGTCGGGAATGCTCCTGACCTCGGACAACGACGGTTATTCTTCCGGCTGGCATCGGTTGGGGGAAACCGTTCCGCGGGATGATGACGGCGCGATCGATCATATTTCGGTCATGCGGGATACGGTGACGGTCAAAGCCCACAGACAGCTTCGCTCTGCCGAAGCCGCCGAGGCAACCGACCATTTCCCGATCTGGCTGGATACAGAACCGAAAGAAGAAACGGAGGATTGCATATGAAAAACAGACGGATTGCACGGATCGCGGTTTGTCTGTCTCTTCTGCTCGGTTTGTCGGCGTGCGGCAAACCGGAAACCGAGCCGCAGGAAACAACGGTTGTCACAACCGGGGCGGAAGTTCCGTCTGACGCCGGAAGCCGCGAGAATACTGCAGAACAGCCGACCGCCCCCGCAACGGACGCAAAGAGTCCGGAGGACGACGGATACAGCGGTCTGATTCCGCTTGAGCCGAGGGAAGAGTGAGCGGCATGAATTGTACACATGATATTCACACGCACACGCTGTTTTCCTCCTGCTGTACAGACCCTGCGGCTACCGTGGAGGCGTATGTCAGGCGGGCGGCGGAATTGGGACACCGCATATTCGGTATTTCCGACCATCTGTGGGACGAAACCGTTCCGGGTGCCAGCGCATGGTATGCAGGGCAGTCTGTTCCGTATGTTCTGGAGGCAAAGAACTGCATTCCGAAGGATACGGGCGGCGTGAAAGTGCTGTTCGGCGCGGAAACGGAATACTGCGGCATGAGCGATACGCTCGGCATCACCGCAGAGAGCGCAAAGCACTTCGACTACATCCTTGTTCCGCATACCCATACGCACATGAAGAACTTCACCATGGCAGAGCCGCCCGAGATTGCGGCATACCGCAGGCAGATTGCCGACCGGTTGCGGGCAACCTTTGATTTTCTGAGCGATCGGCAGATCGGGAAAATGGCAGCCGCGCTGAACCACAACGAGCTCTATCCGCTGATTGCGGATACCTTCGATTTTGTCGGTTATGCGGCGGACTTCGCCGTCGACAGCTTTGAGCGGATGCTGAACAACGCGGAATTCGTGAAGCTGACGCAGACCGTTCCGGTTATCATCGCCCACCCGTTCGCTCCGTTGGAAGGGGAGCTGTCGGTGGAGATCCGCCGACGGATCGATCTGGACCGCGTGCACGCGCTTTGCGCAAAGGCGGCGGGAATGGGAGTCGGCTTTGACATCAACCTCTGCTTTTATTCGGCTTCCGGGGACGGCTACCGCAACGATCCGATGGTTGCGATCATGCGGGCGGCAAGGGAGGAAGGAATCCGCTTTACCTTGGGAACAGACGCGCATTCCCTCGCGGCGCTGGACACCATTCGCCGTGCCGAACCGATCTGCGAAGCCATCGGCATGACGGATCACGACTGGGCGGAGATCGTCAGGGGCTGAGAGCAGGAAAAGAGATTCCGAAAACAAACAGAGACGAACCCCATGAGGGAATCGTCTCTGTTTTTTCGCAACTGCCGGAGCGGAACGGTGTCACAGATCCTGCGGGTTTATTTTGCCCCTTCGGGAAAAGTTTGCGTCGGGATTCCGATTCGGGCACCGCAGTGCAATTTCATAAGAGCCGGGTCGGTTTTGCCGAGCCGGCTCTTTCCTGCTTATGGCTTTGCGACATCCGGTTTGCGGACAGCCGTCAGTCGATCCGTTGACTGATCCGGAAGGCTTTGGGCGTTTGCCCGAACTCCCGCTTGAAAATGCGGTTGAAGTATTGCTGGGAGGCAAACCCGCAGGCGTAGGCGATCTCCATGGAACTGCGGTCGGTGGTACGGAGCATCTCCGCCGCGCGACGCACGCGGACATAGTTGATGTAATCGGTCAGGGTCGTGTCGGTTGCGCGCTTGAAGAGCTTGCAAAGATAGGAGCGGTCCAGCAGAACCGCGCGGCTGATCTGATCCAATGTCAGCGGTTGGTGATAATGTTCGTCAATGAAGCGGATTGCCGGGAGGACGCGGTTCAGCTCGGGCTTTTTCCCGAGGTCAATGTCGGTCAGAAAATTTTCCCGCCACAGGTAGGCGGCAATCCAGGTGATATAGGCTTTGACAAACATCCGATAGGCGGGACGCTTGGCTTCGGTTTCCTCCGCGATGCGATAGATGTGCGAAATCAGCTCCTCCGCGTCGGTGCTGTTCCAGATGCGGTAGGGGACTGTCGTGTGGCGGCTGAGAAAGGAGTAAGGGTATTGGGCATTTTCCATGTCGGACTGCGCAATCCAATCGTAAATGTCGAAATCAAGAACCGTAACCTCGGAGTTTTCGGTCTGCGACTTGATGCGGTGCGGGATGTTGCTGTTGATGAGCAGGGTCTGCCCTTGGGAAAGGGTCAGGTCGGCGCCGTTGACCGTGCAGGACATACAGCCGCTCCGAACCTGCAGAATTTCAATCTGCTCGTGAAAATGCACCGTGCGGCAGGAGGAATCGTTGAACACCACAAAATCCTGCGCCGCGGCGGTTGGAGCATCAAGGCATGGCAGAGAAACCGTTTTATGATTCACGGAAAGGTTGGAAATGCCGTAGGCGGTACGGTTGGAGGAAAACACCAAGCGCAACCCGTTCGGAATGGCGCGGTCGCTGTGGACGGTTGTACAATAGCTGTTGTGAAACCCGCGATCCGCTTCGGTGACCGTGTAAAGGAAATCGGTTCCGCCCTGCGCCGCGCGCACGGAGATGGAGATATGATACTTCCGTACATCGTAGTGCATTCCCGTCGGCGCTTCGGGTCCTGTGAACAGGAAGGAAAGCGGATTCCAATCGGTTCCGAACGCCGCATGGGACGCGTCCTCGTTGCCGTAGTAGAGAAAGGTCATGGTGCTGACGGTGTTGCGGCGGTAATTGTTGTCTGTTGCCGCGCCGTCGAAGAGCCAGAACCAGACCTGCGAGAAGCAATCCTGCGAGGTGCGGCTGGCGAGCCACACATAATCGAATTCGACCGTTTGCCCCGCACGGATGTCGGAGAGCGCTTCCACGACGCAGTCGCGGGTGTGTTCGTTGTCAGCACGGGTGTATTCGGTTTTGAAATAAAAGCTGAAGGTGGCGCGTTCCGAGTCCTCGTGGGTCAGGCGGATCGGTACACGGTCGATGTTGTAAATAATCTTTTCGCGGCTCATGAGTCCTCCTATGACAATATTGTTTCATTTATTTCCACTATCGGTGTGGAGAGTCGTTTGGTGATGTGTTATAATGATTATACAACCGATGGAGCTGTTTGTCAACAACTTTTTGAGAAAATCGGCAATCTTTTTCCGAACGGAGGCGGAAAAAAGAAGAAAGTAAGGAAAAATCAAAAACGACAGATTCCAAAATAATCCAAACAGCGCTCCTCGGAAACAACAGAGAAGAAAAGGAGAAAACCACAATGAAACAAACACGCAAAGCAAGAGCGTTCGGTCTGCTTCTTGCGGGAGTTCTGCTCTTGGTGGGAGTGCTCCCGTTTGCGGCAGTGGCAGACGAAGCGATGGTGACGGACAAAATCGTTATGACAACGGGTGCGTCCATCCGAACCGCAGAGAATTACGGAATCCGCTTTGAAGCAACGGTTGCGGCGGATTTCATCGAAACATGGGGTGAAAGCGCCGTTTACGGAATGCTGATTGCGCCCGAGAATCGCATCGGAGGTGACTTCACGCTTGAGAGCATGGCGGCGGGAAACTATGTGAACGCGGTAAGCAAGGGCTGGTCGGTGGAGAATGCCGACGGCAGCAAGGTGTTCCGCGTGGCGCTGGTGGATCTGCCCAAGACCTATGCGGGCGTGAACATGAAGTTTGCCGCGAGAGCCTATGCTGTTGTGACCGACACGAACGGAGAGCAAAGCACGATGTACGCGCCGTACAACAGCGGGAACAATCGGTCGCTTTACGATGTCGCGAAAGCCTATCGGAATATGGCAGGCTATGAAGTAAACGGGATTGTGGAGTCGATTCTCGATGTCGGTACTCTCCCGACCTATTCTTACATCAAATCCGATGCGGCGGGCGGGGACTATATGACCGTTGCAAAGGATTCCGTGACCTACGGAGCAGGTGTGACGGCGCTTGATTCAAACAACATGAACGCCGAAACCATGGTAAGTGCGAACCTTGCGCTGAAGCCCGGCATGAAGGTGGAATTCGATCTGGATCTACTTGCCTCCGGAAAGCCGACAAAGGCATATTTCTGGCTGGGTGACCCGAGCAAGAATATGACAGAGGGCGAAAACGCATTTGCCAAGATGCAGATTTATGAGTACGGAGCTGCTTTGCAGGTCGGTCGTGTCGGCATTGTGGGGGCGGGCGCATGGAACAGCATGGATACCAAAGAGGTTGGCGGCAAGGCAGGATCTCTCCATTGGGATCAGACCAAGGAGCGCATCTGCTTCTATATCAAGGACAGCAACACGGTTGTTGTTACCATCTCCGAGCGCAACAACACGGGGTATTATACCGAAACGATTACCACAACCGCCCCGATTACCGACGCACGGCTCTGCTTCGGTACTGCGGCGCTGTCCTACAAGATCAGCAATCTGACCGTGACCGAGGTTGCCGAGGGCGGAATCTTTGATTATATCAGCGGAAGCGGTGCGGATTATGTAACCGTTGCTAAGGATTCCGTGACCTACGGCGAGGCGGTAACCGCAAAAGACGGAGCTGTGATGGATACTGCCACCTGCATTACCGCAAACAAGACGGTAAAGGTCGGTCAGAAGCTGGAATTCGATCTGAATCTGACATCGTTCAAATCAGGTTCTCACAGCAAAGCGTATTTCTGGTTGGCGAATGTCGGAACAGACATGACAAAATCCGAAAATGCGTTGGCAGTGCTCCAGACCTATCTTTACGGCACGAAAGAGCTTGGCGCGGTCGGCGCGGCAAGCGGAACCTTTGGCTTTGGATTGGAACAGGTCGGAAGCGGAAACTCTCTCGGCTGGGGTATGCAGAACTTCCACATTACCTTTGAGGTCACGGACGCAAATACCGTCAAGGTAACCTTGAAGGAACAGAACGGAACCCGTTCCTGGAGCAAGACCGTCACAACGACAACCGCTCTTACCGAGGCACAGCTTTGCTTTGGCACTGCGGGCGTTGGCTACAAGGTCAGCAACCTGACCGTGACCGAGATCGGATAAGGAGGAAACGAATATGAAACGGAACTATCAGACCCCCATCGCGGCTGTTATGAACCTCTCGGAAACCGACCTGATCCGCACCTCCGCGGTCTGGGATGAGAGCGCCAAGGAAAATGTCATTCCGGCAAATCAGGATTGGTTCGGAATTCCGAAGTCGTGACGAAACGATGAAAAAACGCATTGCGGCATGGCTTGCGGTGCTGTTGCTTACCGTGTGTCTCTCTGCCTGCACGGGTGGCGATTCCTCCGAATCCACTCTGCGGGACAGCGGGATCAAAACGGACGCGACCGGAGCGGAGGTGAAAACGCCCTCCGCTTCGGCTTCGCCCGAAACCGAAAGTAACAGGGCAACCGACAATGAAACCGCCGCGCCGAATCCGGCAGACGGATCGGACTGGGGTCCGTTTGCATAAGCAACGGAACAGACAGCCGCAGATAACGAACCCGAAACACGAAAGGGTCAGATATGAAATTCAAAAAAACAATCAGTATACTTCTCGCCGCCATGGCAGTTATGGGACTGTTGGTCGGATGCAACACGGCGGGGTCTGACCCCGCTGTCACCGACAGCGGGCGGCAAAGCGAAACGGAGATTACCACCATGGCAGAAACCAAAAGCACATCCAATACGGACGAAAGCCGTCTCGGTTACCTTGTTGTCACCGAGCACGGCGTTCGGGCGGACGGCTCGACCGATGTGACCGAAGCCCTGCAAACGCTTATCAACGAAAACCCGAACCGGACGCTCTTCTTCCCGGACGGGACTTATCTCATCCGCAAACCCATTACGACCTCCGGCGACCCGACGAAGAGCGTTTCCCTGCAGCTTTCCAATTATGCGATCATTCTGGCGGATCGCAATTACTGGACGAGCAAGGAAGCCATGATCCGCCTCGGCGCGCAGGATTCAAAGGTCAACAATTCCGAACGCAACGGGAGCAACTGGTTCTTCAAGGGCGGTATTGTCAACGGCGCGGGCGTGGCAAACGGCATTTCGATTGACGGCGGCAGAGAAGTTGTCATCAGCGGCGTTGCCATCAAAAACACTCCGATCGGAATTCACGTCAAGTTCGGCATCAACGGCGGCTCTTCCGACGCGGACATTTCCTCCTGCAACATCATCGGCACGGGAACAAAGGACTCCAAGGGCATTTTCGTAGAGGGCTACGACAACACCTTTACCAACATCCGCATCGGCAAGGTTCACATCGGCGTGCATCTGCGCGGCGCGGCGAACAAGCTGACCAACATTCACCCGCTCTACTACTCGGATTATTCGAACTACGCCGACAGCTGCGGCTTCTGGGATGAATGGGGCACCAACTGGTTCGATTTCTGCTACAGCGATCATTTCCGCGTCGGCTTCCGTCTGGCGCACAATGCGGTGAGCTTTTTCAACAACTGCTATGTGTTCTGGTATGAGGCAAAGAACGCTTCGGGTGTGAGTATGACAAAGGATTATGTGCTGACGGCATTCCAGGCGGACGGTGATTTTTCGTCAATCGTCACCGTGTTCCGCGCGGGCTTCCGTCGGGACGCGGGCGGCGTTGCGATGCTCTCGCAGAAGAGTGCAAACGGAACCGGCGTTTTTGAAAACGTGAGCGTAGACTGCCGCGACTTGCTGACGGATGACCCGTACCACGCATACGAAAGAAAGTGAGGAACACATGAAACGAATTTTGGCATTTCTGCTCGCCTGCATGACGGTGCTTGCGCTGTCTGTCGGGGTTACGGGATGTAAAAAGGACAGCGGCAAGACCCCGGCGGGCACGACCGACGCGGGCGGTGAACCTGCCGGCAGTGTGACCACGGGCGGGGGAGAGGACGACCAACGTCCGGAGCGCGAGAATTTTGAGGGCGCGGACTACTGGATGGTAATAGACGGCGGTCAGGACACAAGATGGTATATCAATGACGAGGATTCCGATACCTCATCAGTCCCGACCCTGAGCTGGGCGTTCTACAACCGCAACAGCTTTCTCGAGGAGTATTTCAACATCAACATCCGCATGAGAAAGCTGGAGAAAAAGTACGGCATGAATACGGAACTGACCATGATGGCGAACTCCGGCGCGGATAATGTAGATGTCGTGCTCGGCATTGCGGCGGACGTCATGCCTTCGGCAATCCCGAACGGCCTTGTGGCGGATCTGAACAAACTGGATGGGCTGAACCTCGGCGCGTCCTATTGGGATCAGCGGATTCAGAAGGGGTATCAGATCAACGGCAAGCTGTTTACTTTGGAGGGCGACTTCACGGTTTTTGACGAACTTTGCACCTACGGCGTTCTGGCAAACGGCTCGCTCTGGGGTCTTTGGGGCTACTACGACACTTACGGCTCTCCGCTGGAGGTGGTAAAGGACGGAAAGTGGACCTATGAAACCATGTGTGCGATGTTCCGCGACCGCTCCGACCTGAACAACGGGAGCGGGGAGGCGCTGACCAAGGACAGCAAGTGGGGGCTGTTGACCGAAAGCCCGCTTCCGTATATTCTCTATCTCGGTTCGGGCAAGTCAACCATCCTGACGCAGGAGGATCAATCGCTCAAGCTGGTCTTTACCGAGCGTACCGAGTACGCGCTCTGCCAGGATATGCTGGATAAGCTGCTCAAGGGCATTGCGGAGAACGGCGAGGTTCTTTTTGCCGACGCAAGCCACGGCGTGCTTTCGGACGCCAATGCATGGGGTGAGATCTGGGGTATGTTTGCAAACAATCAGGCGCTTTTCTACACCACTACGCTCAGCTCCGCCATCAATATCACCGGTATGATGAAGGATTCCTTCAATGTCATGCCCACGCCGATGTATGAGGAGGGACAGGACGGCTTCTACTCCTATTGCTCGGCATATTCCCATCTGCCGCTGATGATTCCCGCAAACGCGCTCCGTCATGCGGACAGAACCGCAAAAATTACCGACGCGATGGGCTATTTCTCCCGCTATGCCGCGAAAGAGGGACAGCGGACTGTGGTTGCCGCAGAGTATGAGTGGCTGATGATCAACAAGATCTGTCAGACCTCCGAAGATCAGGAAATGTTGGAGCTGATCTTTGCAAGCAAGGTTTTTGATACCGACGGTGCAATGCGTATCACGGGTGTACAGGCGGCAGTGGACGATCTTGCACAGAAGCAGAAATCGGGTGAGCTTTCCTCCACGCTCGGAGGTCTGCGCGCCAATGCCATGGGCAATCTGACGAAGTTTATCAACAACATGAACGAGAAGGTTCCGAACTGATGAAATCCACGAAACGGAAACCCGTTTGGGTTCGTCTGCTGTGCGGTTTGGCGGTGCTGTGTGGGCTGTTGCTCGCCGCCTGCCGCCCCGCCGGGGAATCAAAGGAGACAGGCATGACAGAAACCGAGACCGTCCCGAATGGGCGAACAGAAAAAGAGACCGAAACGGCAGGCGAACCGGTTGACCGCTTTACGGCGCTGACGGTTGCGGGCAACCCGATTTCGGATTACCGCATCGTTTACGCACAGGATTCCACCCGCCTTGCAAAAGAGAGCATTCGGGGAGGCGATCTGATCGCGGACTGCGATTTTGACAGGCAGAGCGCCGAACGGTTACGTGATATGCTCGAAGCGGTCAGCGGAGTAAGGCTTGAGGTTGTCTGCGACATGGACACCGACAGCGCCGAGCACGAAATCACCGTCGGCATGACCTCCCGGAGCGCGACCTACACGGTCTGCAGCGGACTTCCGACCAACGGCTACCGGATTATGACGGTAAAAAGTACGCTTGCTGTCTGCGGGGAGACTTACGGCAATACATGGCACGCCATGGACGCACTGGAAGCGCATCTGCGCGATGCGCTTGCAAAGGGCAAGGCGATCTACGACCTTAGCGCGGACTTCCGACTGGATGGAACTTACCGCCTGACGCGCATCGGCTGTATCGGGGACAGCATCACGGTCGGCTGGAACGAGGACTATTACAACTACGACTATCTGACCTATCCGAAACAGCTCGGGTATCTTCTCTGGCGCGACGCGGTAGTGATAAACTACGGCGAGGGCGGAAGGGAGATGCGAACCGACGCAGGCAACGCCTATACCAAGTCGGAGATCTGGAAAACCTGCCTGAAGGACGCAGCGGGATTGGATGTCGTAACGGTTATGCTCGGAACAAACGACGCGCGTTACATCCGCAATGACCAATGGGACGCATATTCCGACGGAATGTTCAAAGCTTCGGCGCAAACGATTGCCGAAGCCCTGCGGCGGAAGAACCCGGATATGAAGATTCTGTTCCTGTCCTCTCCGGAAATATTTGAGGAGCGGGACGGAACGGTCGGCGGCGCGATCCGTGCGATTGTCGGATCGCAAAAAGGGATTCCCGAGTTCCTTGAGGCAAAGGGGCTGACAGTCGATTTCTTCGATATGAATGCGCTCCTGCAAAACGCGGAGTATACCAAGCCGGACGGCATTCACCTGACGGTGGAGGGGCTGGCGTATTTTGCACGGCAGCTGGCACCGGTGATCGAAAAAACATATCTTGCGCATTGACCAAAGCAGGTCGCGGGGGTTGTTGCTACGGGCAGCGACTCCCGCAACTTATTGTGTGTCGGGTGAAAAATGCAAAAAGCAAAAAGCAAAGAAAAACCTCAGAAACCGACGTTTCTGAGGTTTTTTGGTGCGGGCAAAACTTTCGGCAAGCCGAAAGCGGACTTGAACCTCCATGAAATTGCTTTCGTTAGAACCTGATGGTTGCGACACCTCGGTGACAGACAACCTGCCCGCACAAATTGTTATGTACCCGGTATACCATAGAACCCACGAAAATGCAACTACTAAGTCAAAACAGAAGGAACTATCACAGAACTTTTTCAAGTACTTCTCCGATATCCCCGTCAACGCAAACCGCTCTGTCGGCAATCTCCCCGGGACAGAACACCTCGCCGCGGTTGATGCAGGCGTAAGTCGCGCGGGGATTTTTCGCGGTCATCTGCCAGAAGGGATATTTGATGATAACGGGCGTGTTATACCCGACGCCGAGTTCGAGAAACAATACCTTTTGACCCTCACGGGTGCGCAGAAAGTTTGCATACCGCCCCGCCGCCGCGTGCCAGCCATCATCCTCGACAAACCTGTCGTCCGAACGAAGATTCATAGTCAGGGGCTTTCCGCAGTGCGGACAGCGCGGGACGAGCGCAGACGGAATTTTCATGTCCTTTTGCTCTGCGACCATTTGCCTGATAACCGCTTCATTGTCCCATGTCTCCTGACAGCAAGGTTCACTGCATTGAAACAATCCATAGTCGCCCTGCGTGTAAAACAGCCGTTTTTTGTCGAATCCCGCCTTCTGAAAGCAGTGGTCAACATTCGTTGTGATGACAAAACAGTCCTTGCCATTGACAAGGCGCAAAAGGTCGGAGTAGACAGGCTTCGGTGCGTTCGTATAGCGGTTGATGAGGATATACCGACTCCAATATGCCCAGTGTTCCTCCGGTGTTGCATACGAATAAAACCCGCCCGAATACATATCGTGAAAGCCGTATTTCGCCTCAAAATCAGCAAAATATTGATGAAACCGCTCGCCGTCGTAGGGAAAGCCCGCCGAGGTCGAAAGCCCCGCCCCCGCGCCTATGACAACCGCGTCGGCTTCGTCAAGTGCGGTTTTCAGTTTTGGTATCTGCACCGAGCAGTCGGTTGTAGATTTCGTAATCCTCGTTCTTCCAAACATCAAATATCACCTTGATTCCGCTTTTCGTTTCTTTTTTATAATCCTTTACAGCCTGTATTGCGATCTCTGCCGCCCTCTCATTCGGAAAATGAAATTCTCCGGTTGAGATACAGCAGAAAGCGATACTTCCGAGGTGTTTTTCATCCGCCAGCGCAAGACAGGAGCGGTAGCAGGAACGCAGCAGTTCGCAGTCTCTTTCCGTCAGCCGTCCGCCGACAATCGGTCCGACCGTGTGGAGGACATACCGGCACGGCAGATTGAATGCCGGCGTGATTTTTGCCTGTCCCGTCGGTTCATCGTACCCTTGCTTTGTCATCAGCTCCGCACAGGCAAGGCGAAGTTCAACGCCCGCGAAGGTGTGGATCGCATTGTCGATGCACCCGTGATTCGGGCAGAAGCAGCCGAGCATTTGATTGTTTGCGGCATTGACGATGGCGTCACATTTCAGCGTTGTGATATCACCCTGCCATAAGTAAACATCGGGGCGGATCGGCGTAAGGGTAGCCAAGTCGGTCACGCCCTTTTGCTGCGTTTCTTCTTTGAGATATTCGTCCTGCACCCGCAGAAACTCCGCGTCGCAGGGCTTCGGTGGACGGACATTGAAAAGCGCGCGGAGCAGGCGCTTTTGCGCCTGCTCATCCTGCGGAACGGACAGATCCTCCCGCCGTTCCCTTAAAAGTGCGCGGATCAGATACAGCCTTTTTTCGCTTTGCATCCTGTCAGGCAAAGAAGAAGCCGGCGGTCATATCAAGGTAATTCTGCCCCGAATACTGCGGATAGCGCGCGGATACCTTTGCCTTGAAATCTTCGGCGTTTTTGCTTTCTGCGGCAATGGTTTTCAGGTCTTCAAGGTACGCGATCTTCGTTTCCGCATCCTTGAGATCCTCGGGCGTGTAATGCGAGGTCAGAATCAGGCAGTAGCCCTTTTCGATATAGCCGCGAAGTTGGGAAATGATCGCATCGGCGTGACCCGAACCCGCAACAATAGAGTGGCAGTCGTGACCGAGCATATGCGTATAGACCGCGTTGATTTCGGGAATTTCGATATCGAACGCCTCGTGCGTCGGATGAATGACGAATCCGATGCCGCCGATGGTTACTTTTCCCTCACCGATGATGTTTGTCACCTGATGTACGGTGTTGTCAAAGATGTCACCGAATGCGGCGGTGAAATTCGTGATCAGCGCCTTTCCGCCGCCGTTTTCGGAGTATTCCACCGCATTCTGCGTGGCGTACTTCGGTACATCAGGCAAAAATGTCGCCCCCGCACCGTGATAGGCGACAAGTACGCCTTCAACCTTCATATCCTTGAGGTATTCGGTCAGCTCGGAAATGTTGTCGCGGAAGCAAGGCGATTCGATCACGACGGCTTTGCCGTTCTTCTCAACGATAAATACTTCGTCGTCAATGAAATCGTTGGTTTTATATGCGTGCAGTCTTACCTTTCCGAAATCGTAAACGCTGACCTCGCCCTTTGCGAGCTTTACCTGTTTGAATGTGTTTTTGTTCATGATATAATCTCCTGTTTTATCTTTGATTTTTGCTTCGGGGCGGATCCGTTCCCCTGCTTGCAAGAACAGTATACAACATTTTTTCGGGCTTGTAAAGTACGCACTTTTTTGTGCCTCGGTAATAAAAAAGTAACTCATAGAAAAGACTTGAAAAAACGCGAATGTTATGGTATAATATGTGTGTAACACGCAAAATCAAATGCAACATAAAGGAGGGCATGATCATGCTGACAAAAGAAGAACTGCCCGCTTGCCCCGTGGCAACCACGGTACAACTCATCGGGAGCAAATGGAAGCTGCTCATTATCCGCAACCTGCGTTTCCGCCCGTGGAGATTCAACGAACTTCGCAAAGATCTTGAAGGCATCAGCCAGAAGGTGCTGACCGACAGCCTGCGCGAGATGGAGGCGGACGGGATTATCACGAGAACCGTTTACCCCGAAGTCCCGCCGCGCGTGGAATACGCGCTCTCGCCGCTTGGAGAGACACTCGGCCCGATTCTTGACGCTATGGCACAATGGGGGAACGATTATAAAAGTCTTTGACATATTTCGGATGTAAGAGAAAATCCGAATTGCGCGGTATTGCCCTTTCGGGATGGGGAATGAGATGGAATTTAAATATGTTCATATTTGTCGAAGGACACAGAGGATACTGTGCAGTGTATCCCGAAAACACGCTGATTTCTTATGAAGCCGCCATTGATTTGGGTGTTGACGGCTTTGAATTCGATATTTGGTTATCCAAGGACAAGGTTCCGGTGCTGATGCACGACGGCGTTGCCTATCGTACCTGTTGCGTACCGAAGCACCTGCGGGACATGACGCTGGAAGAAATCAAGGCGCTTGATGCCGGATTTTACGGGAAATTCGGAGAGAAATATATCGGGCAGGGGATTCGGGTTCCCACCCTGCAGGAACTGTGCGAACTGGTTCACCGAAAGCGTCCGGATATGGCTCTCGGCGTAGAAATCAAGGAATACACAGAAGAAACGGTTGATATTGCGGTTGCAATCCTCAAACAGTATCATCTGTTCGACCGTGCCTGCTTCTATGCATTTGATGCCCCGACCATCAAATATCTGAAAGTGCAGTACAATGCACGCACGATGGGCTATCCCGATTTTCAGATGAAACGGTTTGACTATGAGGAGGGCTACCGATATTACGATGAAATCGGTTTGAGCATGGCAATTGCGCGCTCCGAAGTTGCACCAATCTTTTTTGGAAAGGGAATGCCTGTTCACCTGTACTGTGCCGACACCGAGGAGGACGTCTGGCTTTGCCTGTCTCACCCCGAATGTACCCTCATTACCGCGAACGACCCGGTTCCGTTGCTGAAACTTTTGGGTAGGCAATAAAATGTTTCAATTGAAGCGCAAAAATGCTGGATCGTCATCTCGGAATGTGGGGGCAAGTTATCCGTCAACAGCCACCTCAAAGCCGTGTTCCGAAGCCATTTGGACATTTACGATGAAAACGGGCAATTGACCGATCAGGCATTCACGGTGTCGTAAAATCTGTCCGTCTGGCAAAAAAAACAAAGAAAAATCCTCAGAAGCATCTGTTTCTGAGGATTTTTGGTGCGGGCAAGAGGACTTGAACCTCCATGAAATTGCTTTCACTAGAACCTGAATCTAGCGCGTCTGCCAATTCCGCCATGCCCGCATATGAAGTTTTATGAGCCAACAAACCGTCTCGTAAAGAGCGTGCTGTCTCAAACCTTTTATATTATATCAGGTTCTGTCCGATTTGTCAAGGGGTTTTTTGAATTTTCTTTGCTTTCCGACAACTTTTTTTCGGGAATCAAACGGGGAGGGGAAACCGTTGACTGCAGCGAATGGCGCAGGGGCGGTTTTCGCGGCTTTGTGTAAGACTTGCGCTTCATCGATAAATCAGCAAATCATACACTTTACAACGCCGCAAAAAAACTATATAATAAAGAGAACTATAAGAATAAGGAGAAGAATTGATTATGTATCCGAGAAAACAGCAGGTTGCGGGGAAGTCGTGGAGCGGGTTGCTCAAGCCGTTTCATATTCTGAAGGGGATTTCCTTTGTCGGAACGTATCAGGCGTCGATTCATCTGATTGATACCGGAGACGGTCTGGTGATGATTGACACGGGGTATCTGAATACGTTCTATTGGGTGGTCAACGGAATTTATTCGCTCGGGTATCGACCGTCGGACGTGAAGTACATTTTCATGACGCACTGGCACGGTGACCATGTGGAAGGCGTTAAACCCATGCTGACCCTTGCACCGGAAGCCAAAACCGTTATCGGCGTCAGGGATGACAAGCGGGTGTTCGAGCGGTACGGAATCAAGCCCGACATCGTTGTGAAGGACGGGGATACGCTGACCTGCGGGGATATCACGTTCCGCTTTGTCGAAACGCCCGGGCACACGGTCGGAACGGTATCGATCTTCTTTGATTATCCGGAGGACGGAAGAACCTACCATGTCGGTATGTTCGGCGGCGCCGGTCGCGGCGCGCTTTTTGAAGACAATGTGGATTACTACAAGGGTTCCAGAAACGATTATTTCAATTCGCTTGCACGGTTGAAAGCGGAAAAGGTCGATCTGTTCCTCGGCAACCATTGTTGGAACAACAATACCGATGAGAAAGCCGCCGCGATGGAAGCGAATCCGGAAATCAATCCTTTCGTTGACGAGAAAGAATTTTACAGATTTCTGGACTACTGCTACACGGATGTGAAGGAACGGATGAAGAGAGAGGGTCTGACGGAATAAACCCCGGAATCCCTGCCGGAGGAACGCTTCGCCAAAGAAGCACCCCGCACGTTTGGCACGGCTACGGCGGAGGGGGTTCTCTCTCCGAAACGCAGATGGTCCACCAAAAGAGCACCCCATCACCAAAAGTGATGGGGTGCTCTTTTGGTGGACCATCGGGGGATCTGAACCAAAATGTGCGGCAAACAAGGATCGAATTTTTTGCGTAATACCACCGCACATTCATTCCGCCGGATATCGGCGGCGGTACGCATGAGCACGGGTGGAATCATAGCCCCCCGCACGTCTGGCACGGCTACGGCGGAGGGGGGTCTCTCTCCGAAACGCGGATGATCCACCAAAGAAGCACCCCATCACCAAAGTGATGGGGTGCTCTTTTGGTGGACCATAGGGGGATCGAACCCCTGACCTCCAGATTGCGAACCTGGCGCTCTCCCAGCTGAGCTAATGGCCCAAAAAGGAAAACCGTTTGCACGGTTTCTCCATTGATTCATAAGTTGGTGACCCCTACGGGAATCGAACCCATATCTTCGCCGTGAGAGGGCGACGTCTTGACCGTTTGACTAAGGGGCCAACTTTTGCTGACTTAGATATTATAACACATCTTCCCGAAAAATGCAAGGGGTTTTTGAAAAAAAGTTTTGTGAAACCGAATATTTTTTTGCAATCTCCCGGAATCGGGAAAACAGCGGCGGATTTCGCATCCCTAAATCCACTCGTTACAGGTCTTGACGGGGCGATGGCGCTTTTCATGGGAAAGCGCCCATCGCCGGTTCTGTCCCGGCGCGTCAGCTGCGCCTTACCCGGACTGCCATATCGGATTTGCCGCGGTTTGTGAAGGCAAAGTAGGGGATAAAGACCGCTTCGTCCCGGGTTTGCGTGATTTCGAACGCCGAACCGACCTTGAAGTACGCATAGCCCTCCCGCACGGTCGGGGGGGCGGGCGCACCGTTCAGTGCTGTGTAAAGTCGGTTTCCTCCTTTTTATCCCGATTATCCGACGAAAGCGCACAAAAAAGCAAAAAAATCTTGACTTTGGGCGGAAAATATGCTACAATAGATCGGTATGCTGTGTCCGGCATCGCCGGAAAGATTTTGATTACGATAGAAAGAAGGACTTCTGTATGTACCACATTCTTTACAATCCGCTGTCGGGGAGCGGTAAAGGAGGAGAGCGTGTTCAGAGCCTGCGGGAACTGCTCCGCGACAAGGAGCTGAATTTCTGCGATATCCGCGAGATCCGGGATTATGCGGAATTCTTTGCGGGCATTCCGGCAGAGGACGCGCTGGTCATTGCGGGCGGCGACGGCACGCTGAACAAGTTTGCCAATTTTACCGACGGTTTGACGTACCCCGCCAACCTTTACTATTACGCGATGGGAAGCGGAAACGATTTCCGCCAGGATGTCGCGCCCGGGGAGAACGGTCTGATTCCGCTTGCGGAGTACCTCAGGGATCTGCCTACGGTCACGGTCAACGGCAAGAGTTACCGTTTCCTCAACGGCATCGGCTACGGCATCGACGGCTATTGCTGTGAGGTGGGGGATCAGCTTGCGAAAAAGTCGGATAAGCCCATCAACTATGCGGGCATTGCGATCAAGGGGCTTCTGTTCCACTACAAGCCGACCAACGCGACCGTTACGGTGGACGGCGTGACCAAGTCGTTCGGCAAGGTCTGGCTGGCGCCGACCATGAACGGGCGGTATTACGGCGGCGGTATGAACATCGCGCCCGCGCAGGATCGTCTGAACCGGGAAAGAACGGTTTCCACTGTGGTGCTGTACGGTTCGGGCAAGCTCAAGACCCTGATCGTGTTCCCCTCCATCTTCAAGGGCGAACACGTTAAGCACACCGAAATGGTCTCGGTGATGACGGGGCATGAAATGACGGTGAAGTTCGACCGTCCCGTGGCGCTCCAGATCGACGGCGAGCTGGTGCTGAACGTGACCGAATACACGGTTCGCAGCGCGGCAAAGTCGGAGACCGCCGCAGAGTCGGAAACGATTCCGACGGAGGCATGAGATGCTGAACCTGATCCTGTTGCTCCTGTCGGTCGGCACATCGGTTGGACTGGTGGTCGGAATTCCGTCGCTTTCGGCGTGGTGGCTGTTCGGCATGATCCCGCTTGGATACATCCTTGCAACGGCGCTTTACTTCATCCTTTTGTTTGCAACCGTTCCGTTCCTGCCGCGCGGCAAAGAAGGGGAGCGCTCGAGCCGCTTCTGCCGGTTCATCATCTGGCTGTCCTCGGACTGGCTGATGGTCCTCTTGCGCATCCGTGTTCGGGTAACGGGTCTGAAGCTGCCGGGCGAACCGATGGTTCTGGTCAGCAATCACCGCTCGGATTTTGACCCGATGGTGGTTCTGCAAAAGACCCGCAAGCGGAATCTGATCTATATTTCCAAGGAGTCGAATTTCAGGTTCCCGCTGGTCGGCCCTTACCTGCGCGGCGCGGGCTACTATGCCATTGACCGCGAGAATGCCATGCGCGCCCTGCGGACCTTGAAAAGCGCGGCGGAGCGCATGAAAGCCGAGGGGCTGGACATCGGTATCTATCCCGAGGGGACGCGGAGCAAGACGGGCGAGCTGTTGGAATTCAAGACGGGCGCGTTTTATCTTGCGAAAAAGGCGAATGCCCCCGTTGTGGTGATGACAACCGAGGGAACGGAGATCATCTCCCAAAACTTCCCGTGGAAGGGCGCAAAGGTTCATCTCCATGTGGCGGAGATCATCAGCCGCGAGGAGGTTGCCGCCATGACAACCGAGGCGCTTGCCGAGCGCGTGCGGAATACCATTGCGGAACATCTCAAAGCTAACGCATGAGCGGCACAAACGGCAGAATCAACAAATCCAAATTACGGAATTTGTTGATTCCGCCGTTTTTTATCTTTTTCGGGGAAAGCACTTGTGCCGCGTCCGAATCTGTGCTATAATAATATTGAAAATTTGTTTAAACAGCAAAGGAGATCGCCTATGAAACCGAATCAAATCACCAAACTGATCGGCAGATGCGGCGCACTTGCGCTGGCAGCAATCCTGTCTTGCGGCGCTTTCGCTTCCTGCGGCAAAAAAGATCCCGATCATGACTGCGGAACCTCGTCACAAAGCGAGCGGGAAACCGTTCCGTCGAAAACGTTTACGGACGTGGGGCTGACAGTCACCCTGACGGATTCCTTCAAAAAGACCTCTGTGGAAGGCTATACCGTTGCCTACGAAGCAACCGATGCCATGCTGCTGGCACTGAAGGAGAACGACAGCATACTGAAAGGCTACACACTGGATCAGTACGCAAAGCAGGTAATCTCCAACAACACCACCATACAGGGCAAGACTGTAAAGCATGAAGACGGACTGACATACTTTGAATTTGAGAGCACCGTCGATGGCGTAACCTACAGCTATTTTGCAACGGTTTATCAGAACGGGGACGACTACTGGCTGCTCCAGTTTGCTTCCACAAAACCGCAGTACAACCGGATGCGCCCGGCTTTTGTGAAATACGCAAAAAGCGTTACCTTCAGCTAAGCCGGAATCGGTTTCGGTATCGGTATCGACTCCCTCTTTTTGCGGACATCCCGAAAAATCCTGCGAAAGCGGTTGACAAGCCGTAAAAAATATGCTATAATATGTCTGTATGAATCAGACAGCGCAGATCATAGAGCCGGGGAAATCATCTCCGGCTTTATGTATGCGTAATCAAGAAGGAGAAACCGAAAATGAAAACAGATATTCTGATTGTCGGGGCAGGCCCTGCGGGAATCTTTACGGCGATCGAGATGCTCAGACGCGGTTGCAAGCAGAAAATCGTCATCGTGGAGAAGGGGAGAGCGGTGGAGAACCGTTCCTGCCCGAAGGCAAAAACGGGGCATTGCATGAACTGCAAGCCGTACTGCCACATCACCACGGGCTTTTCGGGGGCGGGCGCGTTTTCGGACGGCAAGCTATCGCTTTCCTGCGACGTCGGAGGCGATCTGCCGCAGCTGCTCGGCGTGGATCTGATCCAGTCGGTCATCGACTATACCGATAAAATCTATCTGGAGTTCGGGGCAGATACCCATGTGGAGGGCGCGGAGGTTACCGACGAGGTGAAGGAAATCCGCAAGCGGGCGATCCGCGCGGGACTGCGGTTGGTCGATTGCCCGATCCGCCACCTCGGAACAGAGAAGGCGCACAGGCTCTATTGGGACATCGAAAACTATCTGCGCGATGCAGGCGTGGAACTGTATTTCAGCTACGAGTGCAACAATCTGATTCTGGACGGCGACAAGTGCCTTGGCGTGACGGTCAACCACGGCGGTGTGACCGAGGAAATCTACGCGGCGCATACCGTCATCGCAACGGGACGGCGCGGCGCGGACTGGCTGGAGCGCCTTTGCGGCGAGCATAACATCGCGCACCTGCCGGGAACGGTTGATATCGGCGTGCGGGTTGAGGTTCGCAACGAGGTCATGGAGTGGGTCAACCGCGTGCTGTACGAATCGAAGCTGATCGGTTACCCCGCACCCTTCAAGAACAAGGTGCGCACCTTCTGCCAGAACCCGGGCGGTTTTGTTAGTCAGGAGAACTACGACAACGACCTCGCGGTGGTCAACGGGCACAGCTTCAAGGAAAAGAAATCGGATAATACCAACGTCGCAATCCTCTGCTCGCATAACTTCTCCGTGCCCTTCAATCAGCCGATCGAGTACGCGCAGAAGGTGGGAGAGCTGACCAATATGCTCGGCGCGGGACACATTCTGGTTCAACGCTTCGGGGATATCCTCGACGGAAAGCGGACATGGGAAAAGGAACTGGCGCAGTCGAACGTCCGTCCCACCCTGCAGGACGCGGTGGCGGGGGACATCACCGCCGCCATGCCGTCCCGAGCCATGACCAACATTATCAACTTCATTCAGGCAGTCGATCAGGTCGTGCCGGGCTTTGCGGCGCATGAAACGTTGCTGTATTCGCCCGAGTTGAAATTCTACAGCAACCGCGTGAAGATGGACGAGCGGCTGAATACGAACGTCAAGGGACTGCACTGCCTCGGGGACTCCAGCGGATGGACGAGAGGGCTGATGATGGCGTCGGCGATGGGCGTGTTCATGGGCAGAATCCTTGCCGAAGAGGAGCAGGGCACGGTCTGAGGCGACAGTCCACAGAGCGAAAAAAACAGAAAAATCTTCGGATTGCGGGACTTTTTTTGAAAAAGGTCTTGCAATCCGAAGAAAAATGTGGTATACTATTCCTGTTCGGACAATGGTTCGGACAAAAACGGAGAGATATCGAAGTGGTTATAACGGCCCTGACTCGAAATCAGGTGTGCGGTCAAACGCACCGAGGGTTCGAATCCCTCTCTCTCCGCCAAAGCGCGGTTAAGCCGCAGCAAAAGCCGCAAGGATTTCCTTGCGGTTTTTGTTTTTGAAAACATGAAAGGAGGCACCTATGGGCTACCTGAATTATGAATTTTTTGACGAGTTTAAAGCACTTGACAATCTATGCAGAGACATCTACGGCGAATCCGTGGACAACAAGCTCGGCGTCACCTTATATCTTGAGGATATGGATAAAACGGCTTATCGAGGGTCGATCAATGTTTCCGGCTGGGTATCTGATTACAATCGTTTAAAATCGGCGAGAAACATACGAAATGAATTAGCACATTCCCGCAATTCAATGACCGTTGATATCTGCTCGCAAGAGGATATTGATTTTGTTCGTACTTTCAGAGCAAAAATATTAAATCAGACAGACCCGCTTGCTGTGCTGAGAAAGCAATCAACTCAGCCTCATACCTCCGCTACACTGCAGCCCGAACAGCAACCTCAACCGGTGTATCCTGCTACTCCGACCAAAAAGCCTGTCGGATGCTTTGGTATTGCAGCAGCGTTTTTGATTGTTGTTGCCTGTATGATTGCTTTTTTATTATAGTTTGTCTGAAGGTAGTATGCCACACCTGTTTGGGGCAAATCAATCATGTATCAATCTAAAGAATCGTATATTTTGGATTTCTCAAAGATTAATCATATCAACGACATTCATCGGATTATCAAGGATGCGTTTGACTTTCCCGACTGTTACGGCATGAATTGGGATGCCTGTTGGGACTGCCTGACCGATATGGTCGGAAATCCGCTCCACATAAAGCTGATCGGTGTGGAACGAATCCGACAGAAATTTCCCCGCCATGCCGGAATCCTGTTGGAATTGTTGAAAGACTTGAAGCATTACGATGAGGATTGCAAGGATCAGATCAGGATTGAAATCGTCGTCGGAGAAGCGCAATATGAGATCGATTGATGGATGACCGGAATTTGATTTGGGCTGAACCGATTGAGGCTCAGCCCTTTTGTATTCTGCAAGCCGTTTTCGCGGTTGCTTTATTCCGGTCTCGTCCGATGTGGCGCGATACCGATGTACATTTTGCCGCCGCTTACAGCGCTGTGCCCTTTTTCGGGACGAAAAAGCGGCTCATGTCGGCACGCTCCAATTCCAGAAGCTTGATTTTTCGATCGATTCCGCCCGCATATCCCGTCAGACTACCGTTCGAACCGACAACACGGTGGCACGGGATGATGATTGAAATCTCATTATGCCCGACCGCGCCGCCGACCGCCTGCGCAGACATCCTTTCCAAACCCATCTTTTCCGCAAGCTGCTTGGAAATCTCGCCGTATGTGACGGTTTTGCCGTAAGGAATCCGCAAAAGGATCTCCCATACCGCTTGCCGGAACGGCGTACCGACGGGGTGAAGCGGCGGCAGAACATCCGGCTCTTGTCCGCCGAAATAAAGGTCAAGCCAACGCTTGACTTCCGACAGGACAGGGGTTTCTCTCTCCGTGCGTTCGTCCGGCAGATCGCGCGCAAAGTATTTCTGCCCGTCAAACCACAGTCCTCTCAATCCGACCTCGTCCGCCGCCAGGAGAATCCCGCCGAGCGGAGATGTATATTCCGATGTGTAAATCATGTTCGGGTTTCTCCTCCTTTTGTCTTGTAAGTTTCAATTTTGAATTTGCACCGAGTGCCAGCGTTCCGGATGTCTGACCGATAAACCGGATTTTGTTTTATAGAGGTCTTTGCAAATACACCATATCTACAAGGTGTACACCACACT
>URHR01000018.1 GCA_900547725.1 uncultured Eubacteriales bacterium | reverse complement strand
CTTCTTAAGGAGAAGTCCCCTAAGAACCTTCAAGACCTTCAACTAAGGGGATTTTTACCTCTTGCGTTTTGTTGTACAGATTCTAATGTAGCCGTTTGCCGTGCTACTATTTCCGGCTGCTAAGGCTTACGCCTCTCTCCGCTACCGGATAGAAATGGTAGGAATGTTTCTTGCTGGCTTGGCGGAACGACACTCGGGTCGTTCCCTACGGATTACGACCCTGCAAAGTGCATAACCCGTTAAACATGAAAGATTGTAGGGAACGACCCATGTGTCGTTCCGTGACGGGGGAAAGATACATTCCTATGATGAGGGGGAATAAATCCGCCCCCTTCAAAAATCAGCCCGCATTACCGTTTGCCGCGCCTCTCCACCGCTTCAAACAGACCGGAGAGGTAGCACGCGCCGAGCGCACGGTCGTAGAGCCCGTAGCCGGGCTTGCCGTCCTCGCCCCAGATGTTTCTGCCGTGGTCGGGTCGGACATAGCCGTCAAAGCCGCCGTCCGCCAGCGCTTCGACAATGGCGAGCATATCCAGACTGCCCGCATCGGTCCGGTGTCCGCATTCGCAGAAGTCGCGCTCCCCCTCGAAGCGGATCTGCCGCAGGTGCGCGAAGCAGATACGGTCGGCAAACTCCCGTGCCAGCGCCGGCAGATCATTCTCCCGCCCCGCGCCGAGAGAACCCGTGCAGAAGGTGATGCCGTTCTCCCGCTCCGGCACGGCTTCAAACAGGCGGAGGTAGCTTTCCCGCCCCGTGATGATGCGCGGAAGCCCGAACATATCCCACGGCGGGTCGTCCGGATGGATTGCCATGTTGATGCCGGCTTCCCGACAGGCAGGCAGGATGCCGCGCAGGAAACAGACCAGATTTTCAAACAGCTTCTCATGCGTCATGCCGGAATAGGCATCCAGCAGACCGCGTAGCTCGGCGGGCGTGTAGCTTTCGTCCCAGCCGGGCAGATGCAGGTCGTGCGGGTCGAGCGCCAGCAGCTCCGCGTGGCGGTAGGACAGCGAATTCGACCCGTCCGGCGCGGGGGTGTGCAGATTCGTCCGAAGCCAGTCGAACACGGGCATGAAGTTATAGCAAACGCACTTCACACCGAATTTTCCGAGATTGCGGACGGTTTGGGCGTAATTTTCGATCAGGCGGTCGCGCGTGGGTCTCCCCAGCTTGATGTCCTCATGCACCGGAACGCTTTCGATGACCTCCATCTCCAGCTGCTCCCGGTCGCACAGCGCCTTCAGGCTGGCAATTCTGTCCGTGTGCCAGGCCTCTCCGACCGGAACATCGTAGACCGCCGTCACCACACCCGTCATGCCGGGAATCTGCCGGATGTACGACAGCGGAATGCTGTCCCCCTCGCCGTACCAGCGGAATGTCATTTTCATAAGGTTTTCCCTCCGATTCCGAGAAATTCCCTGATATTTTCATGGCAGATGCCGCGCACCAGCGCCTCTGCCGCACCGGCATCGTATTCGCCGCGCTCGACATATGCTCCGACCGTGTCGCAGAGAATCCGGCGGAAGAAATCAAAGCGCGGATAGCTTGCATAGGAGCGGCTGTCGGTCAGCATTCCGAGATGCGTCCCCAGCGCGGCATACTCCATGACGGTGCGCAGCTGCTGACGGATGCCCTCCACCGTGTCGTTGAACCACCACGCCGCGCCCACGCGCACATTCGGGAACGCCCCCGAAAGGGTCGCTATGGCGGGGACTGCGGTTGGATTCAGCGAATACAGCACGGTTTTCGGCAGGTCTCCGCGCGTGTTCAGCGTGTCGAGAAAGACTGCCAGACGGTCGGCGTCCACGCGCCCGCGCATGATGTCAAAGCCCGCGTCGCGCCCGATCCTTCCGAACATTCCGCTGTTGACGTTGCGGTAAGTTCCGAAATGCAGCTGCATGACCATGCCGCGTTTCCGGTATTCTCCCGCAAGGAAGTACAGCAGATGGGAGATCAGCTTTTCCTGCTCGCCGGGCGACAGCTCCTCCGCGGTGACGTTGCTTTTTCGCTCAAACAGATAGGAAGCGTAGTTCTCCCCGCAGTCCGCAACCGGCAGAAAATCCATTCCGTGGTCGGAGATCACACAGCCGTGTGCGCAGAACCAATCCAACCGCCGGACAAGCCCCTGCTTGACCTCGGCAAGCGACCGGAGTTTTCGCATTCCGGCAGATCTGCGCAGCGCGTCCAGCGCCGCAGGGTCACAGCTCAGCATCCGGTCGGGACGGAAGGTCGGGGCAACCGCAGTGTTTCCGTACACCCCGTGTGCCTCCAGCGTATCGGTCGGGTCGTTGGTGGTGGCGATGTATTCCACACGGAAGCGGCGCAGAAGATCCGAAACACGCATGGTTTTCAACTGTTCGTTCGCCGCCGCCCAGATTTCATCCGCCGTTTCCGGGGAGAGCGGCTTGGTGATGCCGAACAGCAGCTTCAGCTCCATCTGCGTCCAGTAGTAGAGCGGATTGCCGCACAGGCGCGGGAAGATTTCCGCATATTTGCGGTATTTCTCATAATCGGTCGCGTCCCCCGTGATGAAATGCTCGTCCACGCCGCACAGGCGCATGGCGCGCCATTTGTAATGGTCGCCGCCGAGCCAGAGCGCGCCGAGGCTTTCAAAGCCGATGTCGTCCCGGATCTCGTTTTCGTTCAGGTGGCAGTGATAATCGATAATCGGCAGATCCCGCACCGCCGCATACAGGCGCTCCGCCGCCGGCGAGCCGAGCAGCAGACCGTCTCCGAAAAATTCCTTCATAGGGTATCCTCCGTCGGTTTCATCGTGCAGTTCTCCTTTGCGGACGCATACATGGCAAGAATCAGCCGGATCACCTTTGCGCCCTCGTGCGCATCAATCGGGAAGTGCGTTCCTTCCGAAGGATGCCGATAGAAATCCGCGATCAGGCGGCAGTGACCGCTTCCCCAGACCGTTTTCCCAAGCGTTGCGGACTTCTCTCCGGGCAGTGGCTCTCCGTCCCGGCAGAGCGACGTATTGTCGGCAAAATACCGATGCCCCGCGCGGGTTATCAGCTGCAGCTGTGCCGGAAAATCCGAGGTACAGGCAGTCGTGGCGAACAGCTGAAAGGCTCTGCCGTCGGGCAGGCGGAAATGCGCCGTTGCGGTGTCCTCGACCTCGATCACGCCCTGCAAATGGTCGTCGGACAGATGCGCCGTGACCGTTTGCGGCATTCCGCAAAGCCATTGCAACAGGTCGAGGGTGTGGAGCGCCTGATTGATCATCACCCCGCCGCCCTCGGTTGCCCATTTCCCGCGCCACGCGCCCGAGGCATAGTAATCCGCGTCGCGCCGCCATGCGACCACGCCGAACGCCGCCGCAATGCCCTCCTCCCCGGCAATCGACTTGAGGCGGAGAAAATTCGGCTCATAGCGGTTTTGCAGACATACGCCGAGCATAGCAGTGCTTTCCGCCTCCGCCGCCTCTATGGCGCGCAGATCCGCTTCGCTGATGCCAAGCGGCTTTTCGCACAGCACGCTCACGCCTCGCGACAGTGCCGCGCAGCACATCGGCGCGTGCAGGTAATGCGGCGTGCAGATGTGCAGGACATCCGGGTGCTCGCGGTCAAGCAGTTCCTCAAGGTCGGTGTAAATCGGAACAGACAGCCCGAACCGCGCAAGCAGGCGCTCCGCGTGGCTTCTGTCGGGGTCACAGACCGCCGCAAGCGTCTGCCCGGAGGCAAGAATCCCCGTCACATGATTCGGTGCGATTGCCCCGCAACCGACCACGGCGGCGCGGAAGGACTCCGCCCCCGTCATTTGGAAGTATAAGTTCCCTCGGTGTTCAGCACAACATCCGAGGCGGTTTTGAGACGGCTGACCGCAATGTGTTTCTGCAGTTCGTCCCAATATTCGTCGTCGATCGGCAGGGTGACCGTGCGATCCTTCCATGTGGAAAGGAGCATCGCGTCCATCAGCTCCACACCGTGAATGCCCTCGCGACCGTCGACAAACAGCGGCTCAAGTCCGAGAACCGCGTTTGCAAAGTTGTTGAGAATCCCCACGTGCTGCGGGTTCTGCCCGTCGGTTTCCACCGCGATTTCCTCCCGCTCCGGCTCACCGAAGCCGCCCCGGTAGGTCGCGTTGAATTCGCGCTCCGGCATCGCCAACTTGGTAAAGGTCAGCACATTGTTCTCGCAGACCAGCTTTCCGTTGTTCCCCAGAATCTCAAAGCGGTTTGTTCCCGGGGTGTCGCCCGTGGAGGTGATGAACACGCCCGTTGCGCCGTTCGGATATTCGAGGTATGCCGTGACATCGTCCTCTACCTCAATGTCGTGCCACTTTCCGAAGTGGCAGAAGGAACGGATGCGCGCGGGCATCATGCCGGTGACCCACTGCAACAGATCCAACTGGTGCGGGCACTGGTTGAACAGCACGCCGCCGCCCTCGCCGCGCCACGTTGCGCGCCAGTCGCCCGAATCGTAGTAGCTTTGCGAACGGTACCATGTTGTGATAATCCAGTTGACCCGCTTGATCTCTCCCAGCTCCCCGTTCCGGATCATCTCGCGCATTTTGCGGTAGACGCAGTTGGTGCGCTGATTGAACATCACGGTAAACAGGCGATCCGATCTGCCCGCCGCCTCGTTCAGCTCCTTGACCTGCTTGGTGTACACGCCCTCCGGCTTCTCGCAGATGACGTGCAGTCCCGCCGCCAGCGCGTCCATCGAAATGCGCGGGTGGAAATAGTGCGGCACTGCAACGATCACCGCGTCCACCTTTCCGCTCGCGAACAGGTCACGGTAGTCCGTGTAGGTTGCAAGCTCCGCCCCGCCGTCCATCGCACGGACCTTCTCCATCCGCTCCTTTTTCAGGTCGCAGATTGCGGTCAGAACGCCATGCTCCACCTTGCCGCCGAGGAAGCTCTTTGCGTGACCGCTTCCCATATTTCCCACGCCGACAATCCCGAACCTTACTTTCTCCATACCAGATCCGCTCCTTCCGTGTAGCCCAGCCTTGTGAGCATTGTTTTCACGCTTCCGACCGCGCAGTCAAAGGCATCGTCCGAATTGTCGAACGCAATCCCCGTTTTCAGCTTGTGGCTGTCAATTCTTTGGTAGATTTCAAAAATGTGCAGGTGCGGCTCAACCGTGAGATAAACAAGCCCGTCCATTGCGCGATCCACGCGCCGCAGCACCCCCTCATACCGACCGTCTCCCATGCCGACGGGAACGATCGCCTTCTCCGCACCGATTGCGTCCTTCATGTGCAGGTATGCGGGGCGGATGAGCGTGGCATCGATGCCGGCGAGCGGATCCTGATCGTTCATGACATAGTTTGCCGCATCAAAGACCCCATACAGTCCCGGAAGGGCGTTCAGCAGGTCGGCAACCTCTGCCGGATTCTGCCCGTAAATCTTCGATTCGTTTTCGTGGCAGAGCGTCACGCCGGCGCGATCCGCTTCCTCCAGCATGACCGAAAGGCGGCGCAGAACCTCCGCGCGGCATTCCTTCAGGCGTTCCTGCGGCACAAAAAAGCTGAACATCCGCATCCGGTCCGTGCCGAGTCTGCGGCAGACCTCCAGCGCGCGCCGGAAATTGGTCAGGTGCGCGTCAAACGGCTTGTCGATATCGTATTTCCCGATCGGTGAGCCGAGCGCCGAAATGCCGATGCCCGCGCGATCCAGCTTATCCGCAAACGCGTCCAGCTCCGCATCGGTGCGATCCACGATTCCGCCGCCGATGTTGCGCGGCTCGATCATGCGCAGACCGTTCCGCTTCAGTGCGGCAATCTGATGGTCGGGGTCGTTCGAGGTTTCGTCCGCAAATGCGGAAATCAAAAATTCTGCCATGTTCTCCTCCTTATTTTATCATCCTCCGCAGACAGCGGAAGCTGTTTTCCAGTTCTCCGAACGGGTCGTCCGCATCGTTTGCGTTGTCCTGTTCGACCAGAATGTTTTCCGTGCCGAACGATCTGCAAAGCGGCAGATAGGAGGCAAAGTCCAGCATCCCCGTACCGCAACTGCAGATGCTCCGCTTTTCGTCGCGTGCCATGTCCTTGAAATGGACGTTGGTCAGCCTGCCCGCGCCGATGCGCTTCAGCGTCTGCGCAACATCCCCGCCCGCATAGGCAATCCAGTAGGTGTCGGGAATCAGCTCCCAATCGGGGCATTCCGCAAGCAGAATGTCATAGATGCGGTTGCCCGTGTCGGTCAGCGGCAGGAACTCAAAATCGTGGTTGTGGTAGGCGAACGACAGCCCTGCCGCGCGGATTTTTGCAACAGGCTCCCGCATGGTTGCCAGCCATTCGTGCAGGTCCGCTTCTTTCGTGCGCAATCCCTTTGGCAGTGCACCCAGACCGATAACGGGACAGCCGAACACCCGGTGCTCCCGGATCAGCGCATCGGTATCGTGCAGGATGCGGTCAAGCGGCGAATGCGTGCAGACAATCGGAAGTCCCGATTCCGCCGAGATTGCGCGGACCGTTTCCGCCTCCATCGGTGCCGCGCCCGAAAGCTGTACGACCTCATAGCCGATGTCGCGGATTTTGCGGAAGGACTCGCGGACATCCGCCTCGTTCTTCAGGAATTTCCGAACGGAAAACAGATTCACCCCTAATTTCATATTGCTTTCACCTCCGTGGGGTTGCTTCGACTTCATTATACCGCGCTTCCCTGAAATTTTCCATTGTCAAATTTGCAAAAAACATTGCAAATCTTGCGCTTTTGTGGTATACTGATACCATCATGTCGCAGGAGGCTTCCATGGCTGATTATCATTACTCTCACACCCGCACAGAGCATCCCGATGCCGCCAACTTTGAGCGGCACTGTCACACCGAATACGAGCTGCTGTTCGTCCTGCACGGGTACGGGGATTTCATTGTAGAGGGAACACGCTACCCGCTCCTGGACGGCACGCTTCTCCTCACCCGTCCGCAGGAATATCACTATGTGCGCCCCGAAACAGAGGCGCTGTATGAACGGTATGTGGTCAATTTCAGGCGCGATTTCATAATCGGTGCGGCATCGGATCTGCCGATTCTTTCCGCGCGGGAGGATTCGGACAGGGGAATCTATTCCGCATCCGAATCGGTCATTCCTCTCCTGCGGCAGTCCTTTTCGCTGCTGGACCGTCTCGGTCGAAACGCAATTCCGGATTTGCGGGAAACGTTGCTGCAAGCCGCCGTTACGCAGGCGGTAACCGCGCTGTTTTTGCAAGGTCCGGATCGGGAAAACGCGAGCGGAAACGAAACCGTTTTCGCGCTCATTGACTATATCAACCACCATCTGACCGAGGATCTCTCGCTCGATCGTCTCGCAACGCTTCATTTCATCGGCAAATACCAGCTTTGCCGCCTGTTCCGTGCTCATACGGGAATGTCGATTCTGCATTATGTCAACACCAAACGCATGGCGCTTGCCGCAGAATGGTTGCAGGAGGGTGTGCCTGCGGAAGAAGCGGCACTTCGGGTCGGCTTCCGCGATTATTCCGCGTTCTACCGCCGATTCGTCGACATTCAGGGGAAATCTCCTGCCGCTCTTATAAAAGGGAAGTAAGGGGAGACGGCAAACCGCCCACCGGAACAGGAGGTATGACATGGGATTCCCTGATCCGTTTTACCAACAAAACCTCCCGTTCCATGCCGTCACGGTCTATCTCTGTCTTCGCGGGCAAGCTACAAAAAAAGAACCCCGTCTCCGAAGAAACGGGGCAAGGAATAGCAATCTGTATCATCATCGGGAAGGAAGCGTTTTATGATGCCGGAAGGTCATGCTTGCCGACAAAACGGCGCATCCCGGCTCAACCGGAAGGTCAAAATATCGGTTTTCTTCGCTTGGGTAAATTCTGATCCGCAGCGATTCCGGTTTCCCATATTGCTCCAGTGCGAGCCTGAGCGGAAGTCCGGAAGTAAACCAGTCCGCAATGAGCCTGTCCGGTTTCCGCGCGTCGAAAATTTCCGCGCGATCCCCCAAAAAATTCACCGTCAGCATCGGCTCTGCGGTTGTGTCCGGATAGGTCAGGTTCAGTTCCCAAAGGTTCTCTCCAACCGCCGTCACGGTACAGTTCCCCTTCGTTTCGGGGGCGGTCAGCAGAAGTTCGCGGCTGTCTCCCGTTGCGCTCCGGATTCTGATATGCGTATCGGCATAGACCTCCGCAACCACCCCTCCGTCCTGCCCGTACAGCAGGCAATCGTCCCGATCCGTGACATACAGCCGATCTCCGAGCAGGAACGCACGGAGGGATTCTGCGTTTGTCAGCGTGATGATTTCTGCTTCTTTTCCTGCAAACCGATAGACGGGGACGTCATCCGTATAGAAGAACCAACGGGAACCGATGTGGCAAAGCGGCGTTGCATTGGAGGCGGTCAGAACGCAGCCGTCTCCGAGCGGCAGATTGTAGGGGAGTATCCGGATATCCTGATCCCGGATATTCACGGGAGGCGTGCTGACGATTCCGTGACCCGTGTCGAGCGTCAGGGTGACATCGGGATGATATGCCAGTTTTCTGCGGCGCAGGTGGTTGTTGATCCACACGAATCCGCCGCCGCTTGCCGGGTCATGGCGCACGGCATACCGCAGGGAGCGGAAATCCGCGGGATCTTTGGCGGTGTCCTCCGGAAGGACGGTCATTGCGGGAGCGATCAACCAACCGAATTCCCGCAGCAGATAGTGATGCCGCCGCAGGCGGTGGTAGCTTTCATGCGGATCGCCGTTTTCCCGCAGGATGCCTTGGAAATCATACGATTTGACCGGCAGTGTGTTCGGCGCACCGACCGCCGCGCTTTCTTCCAATGTGGTCAGCTTTCCGTCCGGATTGGTTCCGCCGTGATACATATAGTAGCCGATCAGTCCCGCGCCCGAACCGACGGTGCAGACCACGATGCTCTCGGTGTCCTTGGCGTCGATTACCACTCTGCGGCGAAGCGTGACCTGCATTCCGCCGCCGATTTCCGCCGTGAGAAACGGATACCGGTTCATGTCGATGTCGAAGGGGAAGTTGCCGTCGTCGGTTTTGAGGTCGCTTCCGATCGACTGATCGTTGGTCGGCGGCTGGAACAGGAAATGCGCGTTCTCCTTCAGCTCGGCGGTTGTCCGCGACCATGCCTCATCCGCATATCCTCCGAGAACGGGCAGGGTTTCCATTTCGTTGAGCGTTGCAGTTCCCCATGCGGTGGCAGTGTAGAGCGGGACGGTAAAGCCGCATTCTTCGGCGAGTTTGCGCAGGGTGTGCATATGCGCGCCGCTTTTCATGATCCGGCTCGGCGTAGGCGCGGTATTCGTTTTCAATCTGTACCCCGATGACAGGACCGCCGTCGCTCCACAGCAAACCCTTGACTTCCTCTGCCAGTTTCCGATACCATCTGCGGACATAGGCGAGATAGGTCGGGTCATCGGTGCGGGTTTTGAACCGATCCTGAAAGCAAATCCAATCCGGAAACCCGCCGTTGCGGCATTCTCCGTGACACCACGGACCGATCCGCAACAGGATCGGCAACTCCAGTTTGCCGCAAAGCTCCGCAAAAGCCCGCAGGTCGCGCTGCCCGGAGAAATCCCAAACGCCCTCTGCTTCTTCATGGTGAATCCAGAAGATGTAGGATGCAATCAGCGTGACGCCGCCTGCTTTCATTTTGCAAAGTTCCCGCTTCCAGTCCTCCCTGCGATAGCGGGAAAACTGAAACTCGCCCGAAACCGGAAACCAAGGCTTGCCGTTTCGCGTCAGGTAGCGGCTGTTGACCGCAACCGTGTCTCCTGCCAGTGTGCTTCCGCCAAACGGAAGGTCTGTAACGGGCTCGGACTCCCGTGGTAATAAGATGGGATTCATTTGATTCACTCCTAATCCGTTTGCCGCATCCGAACCGTCAGGTTGCCGCCCCGGGGTTGGATGATCGTGGATTTTTCCGTTTTTACGATATGTCCCTGCAGAACCGAAACGGAATAAGAAAAGCCTTCATGGCAAAAACGCAGTTCCGTTTCGTCGGCCGAAACAAGTTGGTTTCCGCTTCCGAATTCCAACAAAAGATCCGAGGCATCCTTTGCGGAAAAACCGTTTTCGTCCATTGTCAGAAACCAGTTTGCACCATCGGCGTTTGTAACGGTTACGGTCAGTGTATCGGCGGTTTCGTTTTGAGACAGGGCGATTTCCGATACTTTTCCCGCGAAGCTCCACGCGCAGTTTTGTTCCGGCGTGATGCAGCGACGGCGATCGACTACGGGCAGATTGTCGTAGATCGCGCTCCACTCGGCGCAGGGCGTTTCGAGGTAACGTTCCCGATAGCGATCGTCAAAGACGAACAGATCGCGGAAGAACAGCCTGCCGTCCCGCAGGAACAGATTCCCGCGCCAGAACCGACTGCTGAACCAAACCGACCGGATGCCGTTTCCCGACCAATCGGTCAGCGCGGAAAGCGCCGCCGGTGGGGTATCCCTGTAAGTTTCGCGGAATCGTCTGCCGGTTTCTCCCAGGGTTTCAATGGTCAGTTTGCCTTCGGATTCCCATTTTTTCGCCAGCTCCAGCTGGAGACGGTAGCCGTCAGCAATTCCCTCCCAGCCGAAGCTGTTTTCCTGTCCCGTTGTGGCATGACTGCCGGAAAGAGACGGGTTTTCGTAGTATTCGCGGAAGTACCACTCCATGACATCCCGGCTCTTTCCGCTGTCCCAGAACGGTTCCATTGTGTAGCACCCATTCAGGCGCGGGTGATTCTCGCTGTTTTTGTTTTCGTCATAGCCGTAAATCGGGTCAATCCCGAGCATCCGGAAAACCGGCGTTCCGATGCGGGTCTGCGCACTTTGCGAAGGGCAGAGCGCATTGTTTTTGGAGGGATAGTATCCGCCGCTGTAGTATCCGCCCCAGAGCGTGTAGGCATCCACTGCCAGTTGCTCGCGGCAGATGCAGAATGCGTCCATGCGGTATTTTTCGCTCATGTACTGCATGGAGTAGGCGTCCAACAGCCATGACCCCGCAACGGTCGGATCATAACCGAAGGTTTCCCGGAACAGACGGAAGGCTTCGTCAATCAGCAGACGGCGTTCCGCTTGGGTGTAGGCTTCCGGGAAACCGGGGTTGACGTACCAATCCCAGTCATAGCCCGGTCTGCCGCGCCATTTGATTCCGACGCTTTCCGTCAGCGGACGGACGATTTCGAACCACAACCCAAGTTCCATGTTCCCGTCCATCCCTTCCCGGACTGTCGAAACCAGATCTTCGCGCAGGAGGGCGTCGTATTGGAACAGAAACGTATGTTTGATACCGGCTTTGCGGTCGGCGGCGATTTCTTCTTTGACCGGAAGAAGCAGGTCTTTCGGTCGGCGCGGCTCACAACCGCGGATAAAGTTGACAAAATTCAGTACCGAACGGCTCATAAACAGTCCTCCTGTTTTGTAATTTCGTTGATTTGTTCGTGCATTTCGCAGATCGTGCGATCACATCGGATCTCGCACAAAACGTCTGCGGGGTGTGTAACGGTCAGCTGAATGCGGTTTTCGGTCCGTTTCCATGCAACCGCAACGGTTCCGCCCGGAAGCGCATAGGACGCCTCGGCAGAATCCAGTTCCCGTACAAAGGACGGGCACACCTGTATCCGATGGCAGTTGACGATTTCCAACCCGGCAAGGGATCGGATGAACCACCGTGCGACATCGCCGAGAAAGTGATGGTTGTGCGAACCGCATTCCCGTCCGTCCTCCGGCTGGAAGGATTCGACCATTGCGGTTTCTCCGCGGTCGAGCAGATTCCGGTAAGAAGGAAAGGATTTGGCGGTGACCATGCGATAGGCGGTTTCGCTCTCGCCGAAGTCGGACAGCACATGGAACAGCGTGTGCATACCGAGAAAACCGCAGTCGAAATTGCCGTTGTTTTCCCGGATGCGCGTCATCAGAAGTCCGAATGCTTTATCCCGTTCTTCCGGCAGAAAGATACCGTAATAAAGTCCCATCGCCTGCGCGGTCTGCGTTCCGTTTGCGAGCATTCCGGAGCTTTTGTCAAGAAGCGCCCCGCGGATGCCTGCAAGCATTTCATCCCGCAGAGACGCCGCGTCGGCAGCGTCCTTTTTCCGTCCGATCGCGGTAAGCATTTCAGCCGCTTTGTTTGCCATATCCATAACCATGATACTGTCGGTCAGGGCAAGCGGCGTGTCATATCGGCTTGACTTTTTGCCGACCGGTACCCAGTCGCCCAATCCGACGGAAACCGTACCGTCCTCATTCCGCCGTGTGCGGATGTAAGCGAAATAACGGAGCATGGCGTCGGCGGTGACGGTGATTGCGCGGGTGTCGCCCCGCAAACGCCAAACGGTGTAGGGGAGGTTGACCAGCGCGCTGTCCCACGCAGGACCGTTTCCCCATGCAAAGCCCCAGCCGCCGGTCGGAACGATGCCGGGAAGCGCGCCGTCCTCCCGCTGTGCCGCCACGATGCATCGAAGCCATTCGAGATAGCTTTCGGTGGTGTCGAACAGCAGGGACATCTGCGGCGCCGACATGGAGGCGTCACCGGTCCAGCCGTTTTTCTCCCGGTGCGGGCAGTCGGTCGGGAAGTAGTAAAAGTTGGAACGGTCGGAGTTGACGATCATGTCGAAAATGCGGTTGACCGTTTCGTCCGAGCAGGAGAAATGACCCGTGCGGCGCAAATCGCCGGACAGCACCGGGAACGAAAGCAGACCGGCGGTTGCCTGGTCGGGGCGGACGCCGAGAACGAAGGCATAGCGGTAGCCAAACCATGCAAAGGATGGCTCGTAAGTCTCATCACCGCCCCGGGCATGATATTCCACGCGGGAAAAATCGGTGAAATAGAAGGGATATTTTTCTGCGGGCTGATTGTAGAGGTTGGACTGATCGAATTTTCCGTCTTTCAGCCGTTCACAGAATTTGATTACAACGGTTTGTCCCGGCTCTGCGTCCGTCAGGTGCAATCGACAGATGCCGGCGGTGTTCTTGCCGAAATCGTAGAGGTAACCGCCGTCGCAGGGGGTGACGGAGACGGGAGAGAGCGTTTCATAACGGCGGATCGGTTCTGCGTGACATTCGCAGAGTTCACCGCGAGGCGCGTCGGCGGGCAATGCAGGCGTCCAGCCGGTTGTGTCAAAGCCCGGAAGATTCCAGCCGGGGAGTTCCTGTCGCGCATCGTAAATTTCGCCCAGCCGGTATTCGTCAAACAGAATGGGGGAGGGATGGGTCAAAAAACGGCTGTCCGCATAAAAGGAGAGGCTTTCGCCGTTTCCGCCTGCCTGAACTTCAAGCGCCAGCTTCGGCGCAGACCGCCACGGTGCTTTGTCAAAATCCCAGACCTCGCCGCCGAAATCGTTCTGAAATCCGTTTCCGAGCAGGATGCCGAGCACGTTTTCCCCCTGCCGCAGATAGGGAGTGAGGTCATAGGCATCAAAGTACATTCGGTCATCCGGATTGCTGATGTAGGGGGCGAAACAGCCTTTGGTTATTTCCTGCCCGTTGATCCATAAGCGGTAAAAACCAAGCCCGCAGATTTTCAGATCCGCAAATTCCGGTGCGAACCTCAGATCAAATGTCCGCCGTAGATACGGAGCGGCAACACGGTGCGTAAAATCGCAATATGCCCGTGTGGCACAGATAAAGCGCTTTTCCATTTTCGGGTCTCCTTTTTGAAATCGGATCGTTGCTTATCTGACGGCGTCTGCTTTATCATTTGAAACGGTTTTATTTACCGTTTGCCGCAGGAGCGCTCGCTATGACGGGGCAACAACTGTGAAACAATCGATTGGGAAATGATAAAGACAAAACAGCTTTTTTGTACTACAATAAGAAAAGGGTAAAACCTGATACGGAGGTATATCATGAAGAAAATCGGTTTTATTGACTATTACCTGAGCGAATGGCACGCGAACAACTATCCGGCATGGATCAAGGAGATCAATCCGGAGTTTGAGATCGCTTATGCATGGGCAGAAGTGGATGTTTCCCCGGTGGACGGCGTGACAACCGACGGATGGTGCGGGAAATTCGGCGTAGAGAAGTGCGCATCCATTGAGGAGGTCTGCGAAAAGGCAGACTATCTGATGGTGCTCTCGCCTGACAATCCGGAGCGGCATCTGGATTACGCAAAACGGGTATTCCCCTGCGGAAAGCCCTGCTACATGGATAAAACCTTTGCGCCGGACGCAGAGACTGCAAGAGCCATCTTTGCGCTTGCAAAGCAATACGGCGTCAGGCTGTTCTCTTCTTCCGCGTTGCGCTTTGCGGATGAGTTGCTCGACTGGCAGGAGCCGCTTCGCTCGGTGACCGTAAGCGGTTCCGGCAGACGGGACATTTACATGATCCACTTTGTGGAGATTGCCGTGCGGTTGATGGGTGCGGATGTGGAATCGGTTATGGCACTGTCGGGAAGCAAAAATACGGTGCTTGCCATGAAGTACCGGGACGGACGGATTGCAAACCTGTGTATGTATGACACCAAGCACGCGCCGGGATTTGCCATCTCTCCCGAGAGCACAGATCCCGAAAAGCGGCTGAACTATGTCAATATCGGCGGCGATTTCTTCAAGCGCCTGATCGCATCCATTCTTGCGATGTTTGACGGTGCGGACGTACCCGTGAAGCCGGAGGAAACCGTAACGGTCATCGGTGTAATGCAGGCGGCAAGAACCGCGGCGGAGCATCCGTGGACCGAGGTTCGCCTGTAATCCTTAAAGGAAAAAACAAAAGGGGAAATCAACAGCCCCTTTTGTTTTTTGCCTTGCGGGGCGGCTTCGGCTGTCAGACTTCCGCTCCGTAAAACAGCGATTTGCCGGGCTGCAGGTTTGCGGTTTGCCCGTCCGGCAGAATCAGTTCGCCGTCAATGCCGTCCGGCAGGTCAATTTCATAGTGCACCTGCCCGCCTTCAAAATGCCACGAGACGGAAATCTTTCCGGCGGGAGCGATAACCGAGCCTGCGGCAAATCCGAGCCGTCGGTCGGGGTGCGGGGTGATGCGGACGCGGCGGTAGGCAGGCTCTGCAGGGTTGATTCCGAGCGCCGAGCCAAAGACCCAGTCGAACACGCAGCCGTAGGAATAGTGGTTGAAGGAATTCTTTTCGTCGTCCCAGAAACCGCCGTCCTCGCGGATGCCGTCCCAGTGTTCCCAGATTGTGGTTGCGCCGCGGTTGACCGAAAACAGCCACGACGGATATTTCTCCTGCAAAAACAGGTTGTAGGCTTCCTTTATATGTCCCGTTTCGGTCAGGACGTGGAGCAGGTACGGTGTGCCGACGAAACCGGTTGCCATACAACCGCCGTTTTTCCGGATCATCTCAAGCAGGGTGTCCGTCAGCTTTTCCTTTTCCGCGCTGCCTTCGTACAGCCCGAAGTGCAGAATCAGCACGATTGCCGTCTGCGTCTGTCCGATGACGCGGCGGTTGGAAGACAGCCCGTCGAATTTCGGATAGAGGACAGGCAGCCCATCCTTCATAAAGAGTTTGCGGAACGCCGCGCGGATATTGCCGTGCAGGGTGCGGTATGCCTGCATATCCATGCCGAGCACCTCTCCCGCGCTGACCAGAATCTGCGTGACGTATGCGAAATAGGCGCTTGCGATCAGGTCGGTCTGCGTAGCGCCCTGACGGACGGCGGGGGACAGCTCGGCGTCTGCTGCCAGCCAGTCTCCGTAGTGGTCGCCGCCGAGCCACAGATATTCCTCCGGACCTTGCGTGCGGATGAATTCCACCCATTTTTGCATCATGGGGAAGTGGCGGGCAAGCAGGTCTTTGTCGCCGTAAGCACGGTAAAGTTCCCACGGGCAGATGACCGTTGCGTCGCCCCATGCGGCGGAAATTTTGGTTCCTCTGCCGGGCACTTTCGGCACAACGCCGTAAATGCCGCCGTCCGCGTTCTGCTCCGACATCACATCGTTCAGCCATTTCGTAAAGAACCGTTTGACATCATAATTGATAGCCGCCGTGCGGATAAAGACCTGCGCGTCGCCCAGCCAACCGAGCCGTTCGTCGCGCTGCGGGCAATCGGTCGGAATGTCGATGAAGTTGCTCCGCTGTCCCCAGAGCGTGTTCCGGTACAGGCGGTTAACCTTCTCGTTCCCGCAGAGGAAGAAACCGGTCTCTTTCATGTCGGAGCAGATCGCCACGGAGACAAAGTTTTCGGGGCGGATCTCCTCTCCGGCGGGGAATTCATCGATCCGGATGTAGCGGTAACCCTGAAAGGTGAAATGCGGCTTGAGGACGCGCGGCGTGCCGTCCAGCACATAGGTGTTGCGGCATTCGGCAAGCTCCAGATTTTTGGTGTAGAAGTTGCCCTCGCGGTCGAGCGTTTCGGCGTGGGAAAGCGTCACGCGGTCGCCGGGAGCTCCGGTGACGGTGATTTCCGCGTATCCGGCAAGGTTCTGCCCGAAGTCGATCACGGTCTCGCCCTTCGGTGTGCGGATCAGCGCCTTGGCGTGAACCCGCGCAATTTCGCGCACGGGGACGCCCTCGTCGGGAATCAGCCGGGCGGCGGGAGCGGCGTCGGGAACGGCATTGCCGAGATATTCTTCTTTTGCCGTAAAGTCATCGGTTTCTCCGTGGTAGAATTCCGCGGAACGAATCGCATTCCGGTATACTCCCCAGCATTCGTCTGTGACGAGCCCTGCGACCGTGCCGTCCGCCCCCGTGACCGAAAGTTCCGCCGCAAGCGAGATGTGGTCGGCAAAGATATGGTTGGTGTTGCCGCGGCCGAGGAAACCGACCGCCCAGCCGTTGGCACATTGGATCTCCAGTCGGTTTTCTCCCGGGACGGCGAGGGGGAGCAGATCGTAGGTCTGCACCTGCAGGCGGCTTCGATAATCCGTAAAACCGGGGGCGAACAGCGCGTCACAAACGGAAATGCCGTTGAGCGTGACGCGGTAAATGCCGACGCAGGAGACGGCGAGGGAAAGCCCGGTTTCGCTTCCGGTCAGCCGGAATGTGCGGGCAAAGACGGGGCAGGGGCTGATGCCGATCTCTTGCGGGGATCGGATCCATTTTGCGCATGAAAGCATTTGATTTTCTCCTTATTCGGAATGAGAATTGTTCTTATTATTTGTTTTCCTTCCTTGAATCGCGGGGACTGATGCCGAAACGAAGCCGATATGCCTTTCCGAAGGAATAGACCGAGGAATAGTTCAGCATTTCCGCAATCTCGGTTACTTTCAGGTTTTTGTTGCGGAGCAGATAGCGCGCGGTGTTCAGCTTCTTGTCGCAATAGTAGCGCCGCAGGGTTGTTGACGTGTTGGCGCGGAACAGCGTGGAGAGATAATTGTAACTGTAGCCGAAATGTCGGGCAACCTCTTCCAGACTTCGGATGGAATAGATGTGCGTGTCAATGTAATTCATGATTTTGCGGCAGAGAATTTCGGCGGGAATCAGTTGTCCGGACGGCTTGTCCGGCTTTTTCTCCCGGAAGTCACGGAGCAGATACAGCAGCAACTGTGAAAAGATACTGCACAGCAGAGCCTCGGAATCGGGCTGTGGGGAATCCACTTCCGGAATGGCATTTGCAACCAGTTGCCCGATCCGGTCGTCCCGAAAGACGCGGTTTTCCGGCAGGTAATTGGCGGCAATCAGTTCTTCCAATGCCTGTATTGTGTCGGGCGCGACCGAATTGAACGCGAAAAAGTCGAATTTCAGCGGGGTCTCCGTATCCGAGACGATTTTGTGAATATCGGCGGGGAAAGAAAGATAAATATCCCCGGTGGAGATGTGGGACGCGATATTGTTTGTGTATACCGTTCCCGAACCGCCGATTGCGATGGTCAGCTCAAACAGATTGGGGTGAACGTGTGACGGGATGACAGCGCCCGGGGTACAGTATGCTCTCCCGATCTGATGAAGCTGAAAGGAATCATACAGCGGTTGGTTAAAAAGCCACTCTTTGCAAAAGTGGTAATCGAACAGCATATTGGTTCACCTCCTCCTCCTTTTATTATACAGAAAAAAGGAGACTTTGTCAACGGGTTGTTGGGGAATGTCAAATAAAAAGGCAGAAAATGGAACAAAACGGGCGAAATCGTAAGAAATGACATCTTTTTGCGTAAGAAAAGGCATTTACTTTGAAATTGATGTGTTGTATAATGGATGCAGAAGTGAAGGGTGTATTTTCTACTTTTTGCACAAAATTGCCTGCAGAACCAAAAAGAAGAAAAAACCTTCACGGATGCACGAAACCCACACAAAGAAAGAAAGGAGGTTTCTGTGGCAGAAGCAATGCCTCATGGTAACCCGTAATCTTCTCGAATTCTATTTTTAAGGAGGCTTTTTTACAACAATGAAAAAGAGAACCACACGTCTCATTGCGGTTTGTCTGTTCGTTTTTCAGGTTGCGCTCGTGTTCGGCGGCATCTCTGCTTTTGCAGGGCTGAACACCTACGAGGACCTCAGAAGCTACAGCATCTACCGCGTTGACCCTTCCAAGATGACAGCAGACGGTGTTGTCGGCGCTGACGAACCGTGGGAGAAGGTTCCGTACAGTGAACCCGTTCGGGTCTACTGGCAGAATCTTGAACCGGACGAAACGCCGGCGAAATTCAAGGCGCTTTGGGGAAGCGACGCTTCCGGTGCATACCTGTATTTCTGGGCGGAACTGAACGATCCGGACGGTACGTACAACAACGGCGACATTTTCCAGTTCCTGGTTGACGAAACAGGAAAGAGCACCAACCCCTGCCAGGCAGGCGGCAGTGCAACAGGCCCTTGCCGCAGAACCACGATTCTTTCGCTCCGCGAGGAAACAAAGACGGTCGGCAACTGGTTCGAATACACCGTGAAGCGGACCAATGACGGCAAGGATGTAACGGTTGAAGCGAAGTACACTTTCTCGGACGCAAAGTACGCAACGGCGAATGCCGAAATCGGTCTGGACTTCCTGACCGATCGGAAGAACAGCGAGGGAGCGATGATCACCCAGTGGGCTTGGTGCAACTACGAATCCCAGAGCAAGCCGAACATTGCGGGTCGCGCTACGCTGAAGAAAATCAATGCGGTTGACCTCGGAGCGGTTGTGGATGAGGACGACGACGCAGTGTTCTACAATGCGGGACTTGCGGTTGCAAGCTGCAAGAAGGACGAAAACGGAAACGTGACGCTTCCGGCAGAGGCTTCGGGTGCGGTTGTTTGCGCATGGAAGAACCGCAATGACAACAAGTTGTATGCGGCGGGCAGTACTTACAAGGTTTCGAAGGCAAACGAGAAATTCGACGCGGTAACGCCGAATGTCGCGCTCCTGGAGGGGGCGAGAGTTCGTCTTGCAACAACCGGCGCGCTGAAATTCGAAGGCACGATCGAAGAATTTGACGATGTTAAGGACTATGTGAAGAAGGTTGGCATTCTGTTTGTCAAGACCGCAGATCTGACCGAGGAGATCGCAGGCGCAGGCGCAACGCCCGCTTCGCTGACGGCGGCGGGAATCACCTTCCAAAAGGCGGAGGCGGATGCCGCGGCGCGCTTTGAGGGCGTTCTGGAGAACCTGACCGACAAGAACGAGATGTGGTCTGCTCTGCCGTATGTTACGGTGGAACTGGCAGACGGCACAACGACCGAGTTCGCAGGTACTTACACGGAAGAGAACAATTCAAGATCGGTTGCTAAGGTTGCGCAGGCAGCTTACGAGGATCGTTCTCAACTCAAAGATACCGGCTATAAGAACAAAGTGGGCAGTGAATTCGGTGTGACGGGCTTTGAAGTGCTTTCCTTCAGCCCTTACAACAAGACCGAGCTTGCAATTCTCAAAAAAATCTTTGCAGAATAAAACACGGAGGATATTGCTATGAAAAACATTCGCAAAATTGTCGCCGCCGCGCTCGTAACATTTCAGGTCATTCTGACTGCGGCAGTCGGATTTATCCCCGCAAGCGCAGAGGCGGGAACGGGAGCAAACGGACGTGGACGTTCCTACCATGCATATAAGGCAGATGCTCCCATTACATTGGACGGCAAAGTGACGGAAGGCGAAGCGTGGGATAATCTTCCGTGGTCGGAAGATCTGGTTATGTACGAAGGCAGCCTGAATCAGACCTACTATGCTTCTTTCAAGGCAATGTGGCATAAAGCAAGCGATGCGTCGTATCTGTATTTGCTGATCAATTACAACGATCTTGACAAGACGGAAAATGCAAATAAGCGTGTTTACTTTGGCATTGACGAAACCGGCGCTTCAACATCTGCCGGCATCATGGAAGGAAAATGGGTAACCGATCCGTGCCATTTCATGGGCGATGATGCTGATTTCGCTCTTAGCAAGGTTGGTCAGGTTCAGTACAGCAATTCGAAGGACGAAGGCAACCACTCTCACGATTTCAGCTTCGTAATTCAGCGCGAAAAAGATAATCCGGAAGTTACAATTGAGGTTGTATATCAATTCAGAAATGCCGACAATGCGACCGACGGAAAGAAAATCGGTTTTGAGCTTCAGTGCAGATTCGCAACATGGCCGAGAGGCGGTTGGAATCTGAACCAGTGGTACAGATCTGCTGCAACCGGAGCAGATTTCGGCGCACTTTATCTGGAAGCCGACTCCGCTTCCACCCGCAAGACCGTTACCGTACAGGATAAGAACATGATCGTTGCTTCTTCGGATGTGACTGCTGACGGCAAGTTTACGCTTCCTGTCGCTGACCCGCACTCCACCGCACAGCTCGTTGGCTGGAAAGACGCGGAGGGCAAGCTCTACAAGCCCGGTAAGGAACTCACCGGACTCACCGCAAACGCAACCTTTACGGCTGTGACCGCTGATTTCAAGACGCTTGACGGCGCGGCTGTCCGCTTTGCCGATCCTACGGGACTGCGTTTCTACTCGCAGGCTTCCAAAGCCGATTTCGATGCGCTCGGCGCGGCTCTGACCGCAACGGGAACGCTGATTCTTCCCACCGATATGCTCGGCGAGGGCGCTCTGACTCTGGAGGCGCTTGCCGATAAGGAAGAGAGCAAGGATTACCTGAACATCGTGAACAGCGGCTGGCTGAACGCGGCAACGGCGGAAGCCGACGGTTACTATCAGTTCAGCGGCGCAATCGTGAACATCAAGGCCGCAAACTACGGTCGCAACTTCTCCGCTGTCGGTTATTTCACCGTGACCTATGAGAACGGCGAGACCGCAAACTTCTACGGCGGCTACAAGGCAGCGAACGCAACCAGCGTCAAGACGGTTGCAACCAAAGCGCTGGAGGATCTTGCCGCAAACCCCGATAAGTACAACGCTACCGAAAAAGCAATTCTCGAATCCTACACGAAATAAGAGGAGAATACCATCATGAAAAAGAGTTATCAGATTCCTTATGCCGTGACCCTTGATTTCGATGTCTGCGATATTCTCACAACTTCCGGCGCAGAGGGGCAGAAGGGCGGCAGTAACGGCGACTTCTACGGCAATGACTGCTTTGGCGAAAAACAGGCTTGATTTCGGAGGGAATATCATGAAAAAACTGACAGCGGCTATTCTCGCCTTGCTGATCTGCGTTTTTGCTTTCGCTTCGTGCGGCTCGGATAACAACAAGCCGTCCGATACGACGCCGAAAACGTCCGATGTAGGCAGCAAGCAGGAAGAGACTCCGACAAAGAAAGATAACGGAAACGAAACCTCTGCGCCCGAATCGACGCGTGAGTGGTCCGACCGCTATTGATTTTAGGTTACAGACGGCGCATCGCGCCGTCTGTAACTTGTAAGTTCGTTACAGAAAGGAACCAATATGAAAAGATTTATCAGCCTTACCCTTGCTCTTCTGATGGTGCTTGGCGCAATGGCGCTGACCGCCTGCAAGAAAAACACCGAGCAGAAACCGACCGGCACAACAAACAGCTCGTCTCAGACCGAAGATCCCGGCATCAGCGCGGACGAGCGCTTCGACGTCCCGAAGCAGGAAATCGGACGCGTGATGACCGCTCTGACCTACAACAGCACCATTCCCGAATTCGGCAACGAGAAGGACGAATCGGGAGACTCCGTCAACTATACGCTGGTTCAGCGGGACAACATTGTCAAAGAGCACCTCGGCATTGAGATGAAGGTTACCTCCATTGAGGGACAGTTCGGCTCGATGACCTCCTTCATCGAAACCGTTACCAACACGGTGTTCGGAAATGTGGAGGCATATGACATCATCGGCGCATACTGCCTGATTCCCGTTTCTCTGATGGTGACCGGAATCATCGAGGATCTGAATACCGTTGAGAATGTGGACTTCTCCAAAACATGGTGGTCGGATTTTATTCATGACGCGGTTACGCTGAACAATAAAACCTACTTCATGTCGGGTGAACTTTCCGCAAACCTGCTGTACAATATGCAGATCATGCTGTTCAACACCGGTCTGCTCGAAAGCTACAGCGATCTGACCAAAAACGATCTGTACAGTCTGGTTGACAATGACGAGTGGACCATTGATCGCTTCTTTGAGATTGCCTCCGCTCTGTCGCTTCCGTCCGATACCGTTGACGCGGCGTCCAAGATCTATGCAATCGGAATGTCTGACCAGAACCAGCTGGACAGCTTCTATATTGCGTCCGGACTGCATCTGTTCGAGATTCAGGACGGTGCTCTCACGGTTTCGCAGGATACCAATTCCAATAAAGTTCTGAGTCTGCTGGACAAGGTGAAGAATGCGGCTTACAACTCGCAGATTCTCAACGTCAACGGCGGAACGACAGGCTTCAAAACCAACATGGAAGTCTTTACGATTGCCGCTGTCAAGTACGTCAAGACCGACTTTAACGAAATGAAGGACATCGGACTTCTCCCGTTCCCGAAATATTCGGAGGATGATTCCTATCATACCCTGCTGGGCAATGACCACGCGGAGTATTTCATCACTTCCAATGTAAAGAACAAAGCGGAATCGGGTGCATTCCTGGAAACGCTTGCCTACGCAGGCAGCATCCAGATCACTCCCGATGTCTACTACCGGATCATGAAACAGCAGTACAGCAAAGATCCCGCTTCTTCGAGAATGTTCGATATTATCCGTGCCGGAACCACCACCGAGTTCGGGATCCTGAGCTATAACCTCTTTGAGGGCGGCAATGCGCCCGCTTCCATGTTCCGTAATGCGGTTCTGCTGAAGAGAGACTGGGTCTCCTACTACAAGGAATTGTTTGAGTCGCCGATGACGAAGGTTGCGGGTCAGCTGAACGCGTTCTTTGAGGATTGAGGTGCGCCGGATGAAACAACGCAAGCCCAATCGTCGGGCTTTGATTCCGACACTGCTTCTTCTGCTTGCCGTTTGTCTGGGGCTGTTCTCCTGTCAAAACACAGAGCAGCCCCCGATCCCCGGGTCGGACGGCAGCGCCGGCGGCAGTACCGCCGTGTCGGAGACCGAAACGGCGGACGGCGGTAATACCGTCAGAAATCTGACGCTTGCAACCGGCACGAAAGCCGCGTTTACCGTTGTCCGTCCCGAGGGCTGTTCTTCTGCTCTCGCATCAACCGTTGCCACGTTGGTCGATACCCTCCACCGTGCAACGGGGGCGTGGTTCGTATCCACAACCGATTCCGATTTCAGCGAAACGCCTGTTGAAAGCTCGATGGAGATTATCATCGGCAACTGCTACCGTGCCGACACCGTGCGGGTGCTGAAGAGTCTCAAATATAAGGATTACGAAGTCTGCCTGACGGAGAAAAACATTGTGGTTGCGGCATACACCGATGAAGCCGCCATCAACGGTGCACAACGTTTGGCACAGATGATTGAAAACAACACCGTAAAGGACGATCGCGGCGCGGTTCTGACATGGAAAAAGGACTACACCTACCGGGCGTTGATCTATAAACTCAAGGATATCACGCTGAACAACGTTTCCGTGCAGGATTTCCGCATCGTTTATCCCGCCAAGGATACGGTTGCGCAAAGCGTGGCGGAGAATATCCAAACGGTGATCGGTGAATCCTGCGGAGCTGTTCCCGAGGTTGTTCCGGATTCCGAGCCGAAGGCGGAGCATGAGATTCTGGTCGGAAATACCGCCCGCAGTACGGAGGAAACCGCCTCGGCAAATCTGCAGCAGGGGCAGTATCTGATGCTGGCAAAAGGCGGAAACATCTATTTTATCGGTTCGTCCGCAACGCTGACAACCACCCTTGCAACGGAATTCAAAGCGTATCTGGATGCGAAAAAAGGAGTACTGGACGATATGAATGAACGGAAATCTCTGACCGTTCCCGGTGAGTTTGCCGCAAATACCGGGGATGTGCGGATTATGGAATACAATGTTCTGGTGGAATTCGCAGGTTGGGGTTCGGGCGGAAAAATTCCCGCCGATGTGAATCTGCGCAAGGGGATCATCGCTTCGCTGATCAACGGCTATTCGCCCGATGTGCTCTGCCTGTGCGAGTTCTTCGACACGTGGAGTCAGGAACTGCCGCCGCTGTTGGATTCCAAGTACAAATTCGTAAGCCTGATGCGCCCGGACGGACTGTCCAACCGGACTTCGCTGGTCTATAACTCCGAAACGCTGACCCTGATTGAGGGCGGATACGAGGATATCAGCATTCATCCGACAACCGACGCGCCGTGGAACGACGACGTGAACCGCCGTGTGATTATGTGGGGCGTGTTTGAGGTGAAGGCAACGGGCAAGCGCTTTATGACGCTCGGCACGCATTATACCTCCACGGCAGGCGCGACTTCCGAACTTACGGCACAGGAGCATCTGGAAGCACAGAAGGTGATGCAGGCGGAAATGACGCTCAAGCGGCTGGATACGCTGAAAAAGACCTACGATGTGCCCGCAATGATTCTCGGCGATCTGAATACCGCAAAAGGCTCGGATTGCTACACCACGATCAAGCGTTGGACCGGTTACGGTGACGTGGCGGATTCCTTCCCGAACGATTATCTTGCCGATCATATTTTCTACGATCCGAAAGGATTTTCGCTGAAAAACGCAATTCTGGAGAAAGGGAAAAAAGCGGATACCGCCTCCGACCATTGGCCGATGATTGCGGACTTTTCCTTTCTGAAGTAATCCGATGCTGACAAAAGAACAACTCGAAAAAAATCTTGAAGTCCCGCAGGGGCGGGTCGACGTGATTCTGGACACCGATACCTTCAACGAGGCGGATGACCAGTTTGCGCTGGCGTACCTGCTCCTGTCCGGGGAAAAGCTGAACACGGTCGGCATTTGCGCCGCGCCGTTCTTCAACGCAAACAGCACCTCTCCCGCTGACGGCATGGAGAAAAGCTACGGAGAAATCCTGCATATTCTCGGGCTGATGCACCGCGAAGAGCTGATCCCGAACGTATATCGGGGCGCCTGCGGCTATCTGCCGGACGAAAAAACGCCGGTTGTGACCGACGCGTCGGAGTTCATGGTGCGGGAAGCACGGAAGCATTCGCCCGAAAACCCGCTTTACATCGTTTCCATTGCGGCGGCTACCAATGCAGCGTCCGCAATTCTGACCGATCCGGTTGCAATGACGGAGAATGTTGTCCATATCTGGCTGGGAGGTCATGCGCTCCATTGGGTAGACACCAAGGAATTCAACATGAAGCAGGATGTCGCGGCGGCGCGGGTTTTGTTCGGTTGCGGCGCACCTCTGGTACAGCTGCCGTGTAACGGGGTTGCAAGCGGCTTTACCACAACCGAGCCGGAACTGCGGCATTACCTGAAAGGGAAAAATCCGCTCTGTGATTATCTGCTTGCGAAGGCAACGGAGGGAATGGACCGTCATTTTCGGGACATCGCATGGGATCGTGCCATCTGGGATGTGACCGCCGTTGGGTGGTTGCTCAACGAAAAGAACCGCATGATGCTCTCCTATCTGCGCCCTGCGCTGATCCCGCAATATGACGGAACCTATTCGGAACAGCCCACGCGGCATTCCATGCGCTATGTGTATTTTGTCTGCCGCTACGGACTGATGACCGACCTGTTCCGAAAACTGAGCGGAGCAAATCAATGAAGCGGAAGCGGCTGTAAAGCCCTTCGGAACGCTGACAAAGCCTATCTCGGAAGAGATAGGCTTTGTCTACAGTCTGCAACCGACACCGCCTGAAAGCGATGTCGGTTTTGTGATTATTTGGAGCAATCCAAAAACGGCGGGAGTTTTTACGCGCACCTACCGAGTCCGGATTTTTGCACCGTCCGTGCTCACAGAAACGCCTGTTCGGTGAACGCCCGTTTCAGCTCGGCGCAGAGTGCGTCGGCGTAAAGGAAGAAGCCGTGGTCGTTCGGGTGCGTTCCGTCCACGGTGCAACTGTCCTCGTCGAGCCCGCGAAAGACCGACGCGCCGTCGATGTAATACACGTTGCGGTCGCCCTGCTCCCGTGCGTAGCGGTAGGTGTCGAGTATGACATCCCTGCGCGCAAGATTCTCCGTGTAGGCGCTGTCAAAGTCGATGCGGGAGATCATGAGATAGGGAACGTCGGGGTGCGCGGCGCGGATTGCCCGGTAGAGCTTGCAATGCGTGTTGCGCAGGTGTTGCGGGTTCGGCGCGTTGTGGTCGTAATCCGAGACGAATGCGCACATCCCGAGCGAGGCAAGGTAGTCGATCATCGCGTCCTCCGCCTTGCCGCTGCCGGAAAAGCCGAGGTTGACATAATCCAGCCCCGTGCGGCGCGCAACGATGTTCTGGTAGCAGTTCCCCGGGCGCGAGGCGCAGCCGCCCTGCGTGATGGAACTGCCGTAATAGACGATGGGCGCGCTGTTGCGGTAACGAAGCCCTTCGCCGACCGTTGCATTGTCCCGCGTTCCGATCAGGAGCGTATCGACCCCTGCGTAGAGCGGGAAATTGACGGTGAGATACCGCAGTTTCCGCGAGGGGAAACAAACCGCCGCCTCGTAGCCGTCCACAATATCAAACGGCGGCATGAAGGTGCGGAAATAGCGGGAAGTCCCCGTTGCGGGGTCGTCGACATAGAGGTCGAAGCCTGCAGAGCCTGTGAGCGGGATATGCGGCATCTTGCCGATGCGGTTCATGGTGGCGTGGATGGCAATCAGGTCGGAATCGGTGGAGAAGCGCACCCGCCCGCCTGCAGTGTTATAGGAAAGCTCGGCAACCCCCGCGCTGACTGCGGCGGCGGTCTCCTCGGGCATCCGACGGAAGGGGACTGTATTTTTATAGTCGTAAAGCCCGTAAACCGCAAAGGGGGCTTGCCGCACGTCGCGCCAGGTGATGTCCGTATCGGTTACGGTTTTCGGGACGTGGAAATTCGCGTCGATTTCATCCAAAGAAAGCTGTTTCATATCGGGACTCCTTTTTCATTTTTCATTTCGTCTGTTGGGTCAGAACAAAGCCGTGGAACGGCGGGACGGGGGAGGCGATGCGGATGCCGTTTCCTTCGGGGTGCGCCTCGACTCCCGCGACCGTCGCGCCCGCGCTGACATCCGTGACGAGCAGATTCTCGGCGGTGTCGAGCGAGAGGTTGAGAAACAGGCTGACAAGCTGTCCGTCCGCGCGCTTGCGGCAGATTTGGTAAAAATTCGGCTCGCGCGGGATTTTGGGGTAGGGGAGTTGCAGGAAGTCCGCCAACTCCTCTGCGCGGAAGCAGGAGAGCGAGAACGCCGTGCGCGGGTCGCCCGCGTAAGCGTCAATTGCGTAGACCAGAAGTTCGGTTTCGCCGCTGCGGAAGCGGTAAACGGCGGGTGTGGTCAGCCCGTCCCCGGAAAAGACGGTGAGCGGTTGCGCGCCCGCTTGCAGGGTCAGGCGGTAAGCGTGAGGGAGCGCGCCTGTTGCCGCGCGTTCGTTGCCGTGCAGGGTCAGGAGCGGGGGCGGAATTTGGGTTGCATCCGAAAAGCCGACCGCTATGCCGCTCTCCCGCAGGATCTGCGCGGCGGGGATATCCAGAATCAGTCGGCGCGGGAGCGGCTTTCCGACGAGCAGGCGCGCGTTCTCGCCAAAGCAGACGGCGGCTGGGACTGCGCCGGGGTCGTCCTGCGGCGGGGCGTAGGTCGTCGGGATGCCGAGTCCCGCCAGAAATCCGCCCGCGCGGCTCAATGCGCGCCGCATGAGGGGCTTTTCGCCGGGGAACGTTTCCGGCAGGTGCGCCCACGCCAATTTATGCTTTCCCTCAATTACGCGAACGCCGTAGGGCACAGTGTCCGCAAAGGCGCGGTCAATCTGCTCCCGCAGGGGCGCGTAGCGGCGATGTTCGCGGAGGTAGCCCGTTTCGTAGTCGGGCGAAGCGAAGTAGTCGAAGAGGTAATCGAACGCCCCGAGGCGCGGCTCTGTCCGCAGGGCGCAGTCGTAGGCTTCTCCGAGTGCGGCGGGGATCAGGGCGCGCGGACGGGGATAGGTATCGGCTTCGTGGAACAGCTCGGTATCCTCGGGGCAGAAGCCGATCTGCATCCGCACGAATTCGATGACGTCGGCGAGCGCGGTGGCGGGGAAGCGGTTGACGGCGGGGGCTGTCCAGTACGGCGCGCCCAAGAGCCGCAGGAAGGGGCGGTTTTTGCCCGCCAGAATTGCGGTCAGTTCGTCGGCGGTTGCGCCTTCGGAGTCAAAGGAGGTATAGCCCGCGCAGAATCCGAGGCGGAGGTTTGGGTCGATGCGGTCGGCGATCTCTCGCAGGAAGCGGCAGAAGGCGCGCAGGGAGTCGCCCATGGTCTGCACATAAGCCGCCCGCGCGGGGGTGGGGGCGCCTGTAAAGACCGTTTGCCGGAGGTTGCTGTCGGCAAGCGCGGGGGAATCGGCGGGGAGGGAGAGGGCTTTTGCAAGCAGGTTTTTATGCCGCTTGCAGAAGCACCCGAGCCCGGGACGAACCGACTGGCAGAGGTCGTCGTCGATCATGACGGTGGTTGCGCCGCAACTGCAGAGCGCGGCGAACCACTCGCCGTACCACTTCCGGTAAACGGGGTCTGTGGGGCAGAATGCGTCGCCGGCTTCCCGTCCGGCAATCGAGCGGAGGCGGGTCATATCATCGAAGGCGGGATCAGCGTTTTGGGGGACAGGAGTGCCGAAGCCGAAGCCACGGGTCCAGATGCCGACTTCCAGTCCTTTGTCACGGAAGAACCGGACGTTTTCCCGCAGGTTCTTCAGGCACTCCTCACGCAGTTCGGTTCGGAAGAACGGTTCCTGCTCGGTTGCGAGGAACACCGTATCGGTTTCCGCTTCCGTCAGGTCGGAAAGCACCCGCTCCCGCTCATTTGCGGTACAGTTTCGGCTCATGATGGGGGTATACTGGCGGTGATTCATGTGGGTACTCCTTTGATAAGACCTTGGGACTTAAGACCTTGGGGGGTAAGACCTTGGGACTCTGTCCCAAACCCTGCTTAGGGGACTTCTTAAGGAGAAGTCCCCTAAGAACCT
>URHR01000017.1 GCA_900547725.1 uncultured Eubacteriales bacterium | reverse complement strand
GGATTTGTGCGCTTGCGCTCTCTCCGCTACCGGATAGAAATGGTTCAGGTTAGTTAACAAACGAAACGGAACGACACGCAGGTCGTTCCGTTCGATGCAAATGTCACTTTCCTACGGCTTCATCCGATGACGGAGTGAGCGGGCAGAAATGTTTTTTTCAAAAACCCAACCTCTTTTTTTTCGGATTTCTCTTGCAAAAAAGGAAAAGACATGGTATACTGTTAGTAACGATGAAACGTTACCACTTTATATAAAGGAGAACAAACACATGGGACTGATTAAAGCATTCGGGGGCGCACTGGGCGGCACGCTTGCCGACCAGTGGAAAGAGTATTTCTACTGCGATTCGCTGGCGGACAACGTTCTGGTTGCGAAGGGGCAGAAGCGCACCTCGCGCCGCTCCTCCAACACCAAGGGCGAGGACAACATCATTTCGGCAGGCTCGGGCATTGCGGTCAATGAAGGGCAGTGCATGGTCATTGTCTGCCAGGGCGAAGTTGTGGAATTCTGCGCAGAGCCGGGCGAATTTACTTACGAAAAGACCGCCGAGCCGAGTCTGTTTGCGGGAAATCTCGGCAAGTCGATTCTCGGAACTTTTGCAACCATCGGCCGCCGCTTCACTTACGGCGGAGACACGGGTAAAGATCAGCGGGTTTACTACTTCAACATCAAGGAGATTCCGGGAAACAAATACGGCACGGCAAGCCCCGTTCCGTTCCGCGTGGTGGATCGCAATATCGGTCTGGATGTTGACATCTCCATCCGCTGCAACGGCGAATTTTCCTACAAGATCGTTGACCCCCTGCTCTTCTATAAGAACGTTTCGGGCAACGTGACCGACCTCTACACCCGCGACCGCATCGACAGCATGCTCAAAACCGAACTGCTGACTGCGCTTCAGCCCGCCTTTGCAAAGATTTCCGAGCAGGGCATCCGCTACAGTGCGCTCCCGGGACACACCGTTGAAATTGCCGACGCGCTCAACGAAGTGCTTTCCAAGAAGTGGGGCGAGCTGCGCGGCATCAAGGTCTGCTCCTTCGGCATCAACTCGGTCACTGCGTCCAAAGAAGACGAGGACATGATCAAGCAGTACCAGAAGAGCGCGGTCATGCGCGATCCGGGTATGGCGGCGGCGATTCTGACCGGCGCGCAGGCGCAGGCTATGCAGGACGCGGCAAAGAATCAGGGTCAGGGCGGCGCATTCATGGCGTTTGCGGGCATGAACATGGCGCAGAATCAGGGTGGCATGAACGCAAATCAGCTCTATCAGATGCAGGCGCAGCAGCAGGCTGCGGCGGCTGAAGCGGCAAAACAGGCGCAGGAAAAGAAACCCGCCGCCCCCGCAGGCTCCTGGACCTGCAAGTGCGGCGCGGTCAACACAGGCAAGTTCTGCGCGGAGTGCGGCGCTCCGAAGCCCGATGACTTCTGGACCTGCACCAAGTGCGGTGCGCAGAACAAGGGCAAATTCTGCGCCGAGTGCGGTGCAAAGCGCCCCGCAGGCGCAAAAGTCTACCGTTGCGACAAGTGCGGCTGGACGCCCGAAGATCCCGCGCACCCGCCGAAGTTCTGCCCCGAGTGCGGCGATATCTTCGACGACAACGATACAAAATAATCCAATCGGAAGGATAACGGACAGATCATGGCGGACGAAACCGTACTGGAATACAAATGTCCCTGTTGCGGCGCCGGGCTGAAGTTCGACGGAGGGACGCAGGAATTGGTTTGCGAGTACTGCGACAACAGATTTTCCGTTGAACAACTGGAACAACTGGCGCAGGCGGAGCAGGACGAAAAGAACACCTCCGAGCCGGAATGGTCGGATTACGAGGGAACAGAGACCGAGGGCGAGCAGACGGCATTCATCTGCCAATCCTGCGGCGCGGCACTGGTCGGAGACGATACGATGATGGCAACCGAATGCCCCTATTGCGGCAATCCCGCCATCATCAAGGAGCGCGTCAGCGGCGCGCTCCGCCCCGACTACATCATCCCCTTCCGTCTGGATCGGCAAGCGGCAAAGGATACGCTCAAAAAATTCTACAAGGGCAAACTGCTCCTGCCCCGCGCCTTCAGAAGCGAGAACAGCATCGATAAATTGCAGGGGGTCTATGTCCCTTTCTGGCTCTTTGACTGCAACGCGGACGGAACGGTGCATTTCAACGCCACGCGCGTTTCCACATGGCGGAGCGGCGATTACCGCTACACCAAAACCAGTCATTTTCTGGTCATTCGCGGCGGACACATGGCGTTTGAAAAGATTCCCGTGGACGCGTCCGAAAAAATGGACGACAGTTACATGGATTCGCTCGAGCCGTTCGACTACCGCGAACTGACCGAGTTCGGAACGGCTTACCTCTCGGGCTTTCTCGCCGACCGCTTCGACGTTTCGGCAAAGGATTCCGCTCCGCGCGCTTCGCGCCGCGTCAAGCAGAGTCTGGAGGACGGCCTGCGCTCCACGGTTCACGGCTACGCAAGCGTGACAACCCGAAGCACCGACATTCACACCTCGGACAGCCAAGTCAAATACGCCATGCTCCCCGTCTACATTCTGAATACCAAGTACAAGGGCAAGCCGTACTTCTTCGCAATGAACGGGCAGACCGGCAAATTTGTCGGCAAGCTCCCGATTTCGTGGGGACGTTTCTTCGCATGGGCGGGCGGAATCGCCGCGGCGGCAGTCGCGCTCGGACAACTCTTTCTGTTGATTGGAGGGATGTTCTGATGAAACGACTCGGCAAACAGATTTTTGCGGCGGCAGTTCTTCTGCTCCTGCTTACCGTCATGGCGCTCCCCTGCTTTGCGGCGGGAACGGCTTATGCGGAAGCGTTTATCGACAACGCGGGCGGCGTACTGAAGGACAGCGAGGTCAGCGCCCTGCAAACGGCGGCGCGGACTGCGGCAAAGCAGGTCGGCGCAAACGTGGGGATTATCTTCACAAAAAGCGGCTTGGACGAGGATGATCTGGATAGCCGCGCAGACCGTCTTTATGACACGAACTGCGACCGGCGGAGCGACGCGGTGATTCTCGCAGTGGATGTTTCGGAGCGCGTCTACCGTATCCGCTGGATCGGGCGCATGAACGATGAGCTGACCCGTTCCGCCAAGAATCGGATCGAGAACCGGACGGTCGGGCAGCTTTCCGGCAGCAACTGGTCGGGGGCGGCAACCGCATTCGTTGCTGCGGTCGGCTCGCTGACGGCTGACGATTTCAGCGCCAAGAGCGGAAACCTGCTGATCGGCGAATTCATCGTTGTGATTGTGGCGCTTGTCATCGGCTTTGCGGTCGCAGGTGTTTTTGCCTACCGCATGAACAACGCGCGGCGCGGCAAAAATGCGGCGAACTACGTCAAGGACAACAGCTTTGCGCTGAACAAGAGCGCGGATCTCTACCTGTTCAGCACCGTGACCAAAACGCGCGTGCAAAGCGAATCCTCGGGCGGTGGGCGCAGCAGCGGCGGCTCTTCACGAAGCAGCAGCGGCGGACGGTTCTGACCCCAAAATACAAAAAGAACACCCATCGGAAATTCCGATGGGTGTTTTTTGCAGGTACATTATTTGTACTTGCGCTTTCTGGCTGCTTCAGACTTCTTCTTGCGCTTCACGCTGGGCTTCTCGTAATGCTCTCTCTTGCGAAGCTCGGTGAGGACGCCGGAACGAGCGGTTGCACGCTTAAAGCGACGAAGAGCGCTGTCAAGAGACTCGCCTTCCTTGACTCTGATTTCTGCCATGTTTATCCCTCCCTCCGCCGGTGAACCGGTATCCTATCGTACACGGCAAAGCCGCGCACAAGAATTACCTTTTATTATTATACACGATTTTGCGCCCGCTGTCAAGACTTTTTTTATTTTTTTCGGATTTTTTCGCAAAAATGCGGTCACTTTGCAAGCCGTTTCCGATGGAACACCACGTCAAGCCACTTTCCCGGCTTGAAGCCGATCCTCCCGGGTCTGCCGATCTGCGCAACATCAGAATTACGCGGTGATGCCTCAATCCGTTTTTGTCTCTGTCCCTGCATCGGTGGGGATCTGCGGTTCCTCTTTCACGGTCACTTCCGCCTCTCGCGTCATCAGATCGTCTCCCTCCGTCACGCGGACGGTCAGATTCCGGTACTGCGCGCACTCCCCAACCTGCGGGATATGCCCGCAAAGCTCGCTCAGCCAACCGTTGACGGTCGAGGACTCAAATTCGTCATCCTTCCCGAGCGAGAAAAATTCAAAGAAATCGTCCAGCGGAAGCGAGGTGCGGATCATATACCGGTCTTCTCCTGTTTTGCGGATGTTGTCATCCTCAACCGCCACGTCCTGTTCGTCCCAGATCTCGCCTACCAATTCTTCCAGTACGTCCTCCATCGTCACGATACCGAGCGTCATGCCGAATTCGTTGACCACCACCGCCATGTGGTTGTGCTCCCGTTGCATTTCGCGGAAAAGCGCGTCCGACGGCATGGTTTCGGGCACGAACTGCGGTTCGTGGAGGATGCTCCGCAAACGGAAGCCGTCCTCATCGCGGCGGAGCAGGTATTCGCTTGCGTGCAGAATGCCCACCACGCGATCCAGATTCTCTTCGTAGACCGGAATGCGGGAATACCCCTCCCGTGCAATCAGTTCGGTCAGGCTCTTTTCATCCGCGTCAACCGATACCGCAACGACAGCGCCGCGCGGGGTCATGATATCCACTGCGGCTTGGTGCTCCAGACGGAACACGTTTTTGATGTATTGGATGTCGTCCCGGCGGATCGTTCCGCCGTCTCCGCCCGCGTCCAGCATCATCACGATGTCCTCCTCCGAGACCGCCTCTTCCTGCTCCTTCGGGTCAATCCCCAAAAGGCGCAGAACACCGTTTGTGGACACCGTAAGCAACCAGATAACCGGCTTCAGAATTTTGGACAGCACGGTAATCACACCGCACACCGCACCTGCCAGTTTCTCCTTATGGCGCATGGCAACCCGTTTGGGCACCAGTTCGCCGAGAATCAGCGTGAAGTAAGACAGGATCAGCGTAATCAGAATCACCGACACCGTGCGGATTGTGCCCTCGTGCTCCGCAGAAGCGCCGAACAGGCGAACCAACCCTCCCGTCAGCTTTTCGGCAAAGTTATCCGCCGCAAATGCCGATCCGAGAAAGCCCGCCAGTGTAATGCCGATCTGGATGGTGGACAGGAACTGCGTGGGTTCCTGTATGATTTTCAATAGTTTTTTGGCGCGTTTTTTACCGCCCTCCGCCTGTGCCCGAACCTTTTTCTCGTTCAGGGAAATGACCGCAATTTCGGTTGCAGCAAAAAAGGCATTCAGCAGGATCAGCACCAACTGTAACAGCAATTGTTTCATAATATCAGACATGATTTTTCTCCTTTTATTCTGTAAATATCAAATAAGGCGCATCTGCCCTGCCGCTAACACAGCATGAAATACAGAATATCCCCACGCGGGGACGGAGAAGCGATTGTAAAAATAAAAATTCCCGTTTCGGGACTACATCGGGGTATACTGTCCAAAGCGTCACCAACTCCTTTCACTATATTATATAACAGATTCGTGTGATTGTCAACCGGATTGACGAGATTTTACACTTTGTACAAAAATGCGGGGCACGGCATTCCGCCGCGCCCCTGCCGTCAGGTATTCTTGATGATAATCTGTTCGATGATATCCGCCGCGTGCTCGCAAAGGTCGCAGCATTCCTCAAGGCTGTCGTAAATACCTCGCGCGCCCAACAGAGTCCGGAAATCGGTCTCTGTCACAAACAGCTTATGAATCGCCTCCGTATAGATTTCGTCCGCCTCGCCCTCGTGTGTGTTGACGTCGATCAGGTGCTGCCGCAACAGCTCGGGCTTTTTGAAATTCTTCAGTTCCGCGCCCGCCGCATACAGCGCCTTGACGCATTCGTCCACTTTGCCGCCCAACATCGGCGCGGCGTCCGGAATCCGCTTGATATCGAACATATAAAGTTCCAGCACCACCTCGTCCAGCGCGTCGGTGATATCATCGATCAGCTGAACCAGATGCAGGATGTCCTCCTGGTCAATCGGCGTGATGAACTCCGCCGAAAGGCGCGACAGGATGGAATGATGGATGTCGTCCCCCTGATGCTCAATCGCGTGCATCCGCTCCTTATAGTCCTGTACATTCTCCGCCGTGACGTTCGTCAAGATCTCTCCAAGCAGTTCCGACGCGCGAACGCTGTGGGAGAGCTGCTCCTCAATCAGTTTGAAATAATCGTTTCGGTTTCGTGCCATATCCCACTCCCCCTTTTACGCAAAAATTCGCAGAAACAGCTTTGCAACAAGAAAACCCAGAATGCCGCACCCCGGGAAGGTAAAGACCCAAGTCAGCACCAGATCCCGCACCACGCTCCAGTTGACGTTCCGCAGGCGCTTGGAAGCGCCCACCCCCATAATTGCCGTGGTCTTGGTATGTGTGGTGCTCACGGGGATGCCCGAGAGCGAGGATATCAGCAGGCAGATCGCGCCCGCCATGTCCGCCGAAAAGCCCTGGTAGGGCTTGAGTTTGACCATATCCATTCCGACCGACTTGATAATGCGGTAGCCCCCGATGGAAGTCCCAACCCCCATGACAACCGAGCAGAGAATCATCAGCCACAGCGGGACGGAAAAATCCGACACTCCCGTCTGCCCGTTTGCCAACGCCGCGCCGAGCAGGAACACCGCCATGAATTTCTGTCCGTCCTGCGCGCCGTGCATGAATGCCATTGCCGCGCCACCCGCAACCTGCGACTTGGCAAAAAAACTGTCGCACCGCGTTCGGTTACGCCCCCGGAACAGAAAGGTGACCAGTTTCGACATCCCGAACCCCAGACCGAAGCCCAGCACGGTGGAGAGAAGCAGTCCCCACAGGACTTTCTGCCACTCTCCCCAATTCACGCCCGAAAAGTTGCCGTGTATCGCAACCGCCGCGCCCGTCAGACCCGCAATCAGCGCGTGGCTCTCGCTGGTGGGGATTCCGAAGTACCACGCCGCCGTTGCCCATATGACGATTGCCGTCATCGCCGCGCAAAGCGCGATCAGCGCCTCGTGCGCGTTCCCGCCGAAATCCACCATGCTGTAAATGGTCATCGCCACCGACGCGTTGACGGCGGTCATCACCAGAACGCCGAAAAAGTTGCAGATCGCCGCCATGATAATGGCTTTCCGTAACCCGATCGCCCGCGTTGACACGCAGGTTGCAATCGCGTTCGGCGCGTCCGTCCACCCATTGACCAGGATCACACCGAGCGTCAGCACCGACGAAACCATCAGCACGGGATTCTGCGCGACCTGCCGCAAAAATTCCATCAAAGACATCGCTTTCCCTCGCTCCGCTCCTTTCTTTTTTCATTTCCGCTCTCAGTATGCAGTCCATTCCCCTATATTATACCACATTCTCCCCCTCCTGTGTGAAAAATGCAAGTAAAATTTTCGTAAAGCGCCAGAGGGGGGCTTTTCAGGAAAGCCCCCCTCTGGACTCCCCCAAACCTTTTACCCCACTTGGAGAGTGCGAACATAGTGCCACTGAATATTCGGAGAGAAATTCATTGAGCAGGTGTGCGGGGAAAAGTTTGAGAGACTATGCCCTGTGCTCCATTCAGAGGCTCCCCGAAAAAGCCCCTAAAACCACAGCCTTTACCCCAAAGGGCGGATTTTCGCTTTGCGAAAATCCGCCCTTTGGGGTAAAGTTCTTGCGGGTTCTCAGGTGCGGGGCAAAGCCCCGCGACCTTCTCCCCTCGCATCAGTTCAGCAGATTGCTGTTCTCGAAATAGTCAATGCGCATTGAGCGGCGAACGGCGGCGAGCGTTTCCGCCGCGCGTGCCTCGGCTACGGCGCAACCTGCACGAAGCAGTTCGTAAACCTCGGGCAGACGGGATTCCCATTCCGTGCGGCGCGCGCGGATCGGTGCCAACTCCGCCTGAATCACCTCGTTAAGGAAACGCTTTATCTTCACATCCCCAAGACCTCCGCGCGTGTAGTGCGCCTTCAGCTCGTCCAGATTCGCATACTCGGGCAGGAACGCCGCAAAGTGTTCGGGGCGCGAGAACGCGTCCAGATAAATGAACACGGGGTTTCCCTCCACATGACCCGGATCTTTCACGCAAAGGTGCGTGGGATCGGTGAACATATTCATCACTTTGGTTTTGATTTCATCCGCACTGTCCGAAAGATAAATGCAGTTGCCGAGCGACTTGCTCATCTTTGCCTTCCCATCAATGCCCGGAAGCCGCTTGCAAGCCTCGTTGGAAGGCAGAATGATCTGCGGGTCAATCAACGTTTCCCCGTAAACCGCGTTGAACTTGTGGACAATCTCGCGGCACTGCTCCAGCATCGGCATCTGATCCTCGCCAACCGGAACTGCCGTTGCGCGGAACGCCGTGATGTCCGCAGCCTGACTGATGGGGTAGCAGAAGAATCCGACGGGAATGCTCGCCTCAAAGTTCCGCATCTGAATCTCCGCCTTGACCGTGGGATTCCGCTGAACGCGGGAAACCGTGACCAGATTCATATAGTAGAACGTCAGCTCGGTCAACTCGGGAACAGTGGACTGAATAAAGATTGTCGACTTCGAGGGGTCAATGCCGCACGCGAGATAGTCGAGCGCCACCTGCATAATGTTGCTCCGCACCTTTTCGGGGTGCTCGGCATTGTCGGTCAGCGCCTGCGCGTCCGCAATCATGATGAAGATTTTGTCGAATTTGCCCGAGTTCTGAAGTTTTACACGCTCCTTGAGAGACCCGACGTAATGCCCGACATGAAGTCGTCCTGTCGGTCTGTCCCCTGTAAGAATCACCTGTTCCATTTTATCTTTTATCCTTTTTCCTTTTCCTGTTGTTCCTGTTGTTCCTGTTGTTCCTGTTGTTTGCGCTTTCTGCTTTCGTACCCGACGTAAACCGCAACCGCGCCGATGATAATGCCGCCCGCCGAACCGCCCGCAATGGCAAGGCAGACATCCCGCCCCGTGAAAATGGTCGGGGTCTGTTCGCCGTACTCCGTCAGACGGTCAAAGTAGAGATACAAGCCGCCGAGACGATCCTCGCGCGCATAGCGGTTCAGATTGTAGGGAAAGGTTTCCCCGAACGCGTGTGCAAAACTGCGCTCCAACCCGCTCTGCTCGCGGTCAGCCAACGCGCAGAAATTCTCCGCCAGAATCGGCTTGCCCGCCTTCGGGTCGTCGGTCACATACAGCGCGTTCCATTGACTGCCGCTCCATCCGTTGAGATCCGCGCGCGGCCCTGCAACATCCGCAAGCGCGACCGCTTTTCCGTCCACGACGGTCAGGCTTCCCGAGAGAATCGTCTGCGAAACGCCGTTGTAGACGGTAAAGTCCTCGTCTGCCCGGATCTGCACCATGCCGGCGGGAATCCGCTTGTACAGCGGCAGATTCTCCATGCCGACATTCATTCCGCCGCTGTAAAGCGCATGAAGAGCGACTGCGTTTTTCGCGTTCATTTCCCAAAGATACGGAACTTCGGTCATGCGGATGCCCGTCAACTCCGAAAAACACTGCTTCATATAGGAGGCGGTCACGCGCTCGCGCCACAGCCCGGACAGAGCATCGCCATCCTCTCCGTCGGACGGAATTTCGATCCCGTAGGCAACGCGGAAAGTGTTGGTGAACAGATCCCCGTAAACAGACGAAGCCAGTTCGGTGAGCGTTTCGGTTCTTGCGGTCGGCTCGCCCCATTCGCTCCAGAACCATCGCAGATCGGCGTTTTCGCGGATATGGCGAACCGCTTCGTCCGTCAGCCCGAGAAAGCTGAAGAACTCCAGACGATCCGAAAGTCCCTTTTCAAGCGGAATCGCGTCGTCATAGCCTTCCGGCTTTTTCGGAGGTGATTCTTCCCCCGTCGTTCCGCCGGTTTCCTCCGCGCTGTCCGGGTCGGTTGTCTCTTCGGTGTTGTCCCCGGTCGTGCTTTCGGAGGATTCCGAATCGCCGGATTCGCCGGATTCGCCCGTATCCCCCGTTTCGCCCGGTTGATCGGGGTTTTCCGGATTCTCCGCTGTCGGGTCACAGCCCGCAAACAGCAGGACGTCTGGAGTCAGATAAGGCGCTACCGCCCGCTGTCCCTCGCTCATCGCCTCCACAAGGAAACACAACTGCCCCGCGGACAGATTCTCGCGGCAGATGAAATCCGCCAACGTTTGTCCGTCTGTCGCCTTCACGCCGCCCGCAAGCCGGGAAAGCGCGCCGCCGAGCAGGTAATTCCGCAATTCGCGGGCATTCAGCCGGGCAACATAATCCTTGTATGCGGCATCGTCCGCATCCCACTTGACCGGCGCATTCCGGTACGTCTTGAGCGGCTCCGAAATGCTGCCCCAACCGTTCAGCAGTTGTCCCGCAAGGAGCAGCGTCTCGCCGTCTGCGTTTCTTTTCGCCCGCGCGGAAAAACCGTCCACAGAGGTCGCCAACGCCTTGCCGTCCTCCGTACCGTTTCCGACGTAGAGAATGGCAAACAGGAGCGACACGGTGGTCAGTTCCGCATTCGAGAGAATCCGCTCCACGGTCTCGTCGCTCGGCTCGGAGATCAGAACCTCGCCGAGCAGGCTGTCGCTCTCGGTATCAAGGAAGTTGTTGAGCGCTTTATATGCCCAGACCGCAGGCTTTTTGCCCGCTTGGTACGCCGTTGCCAATGACGCCGAGGCGGTCTGCACGGCGCGAACCGCTTCGGACAGCTGTTGTCCGCACAGTCGGTTCAGCGCGTACACGTCGGTATAGACATAATTTCCGTTCATATTCAGAACCGTGATATCGGTCAGCGCTTTTTCGGGATTCCGCGTGGTTTTATAACCGAGGAACACATACAGCGCGCCGTTTCCCGTTCCCTCATTCAGGTTCTGCTCCACGACCGTATACCCCTCGCGCTTCAGATACGCGATCGCCTCCTGTTTATCCTTGGAAATGCTGATCTGCACTTCGCTGACGAACACGCGACCGTATTCCGCCGACGCCGCCTGCGCTAATGTGCCGCACAGCAGAGTCAGCATCAGAAGAACCGCGACCGCACGTCGCAGTCTGCTTAAAATTCGTTTCATTTCATCATCCTTTTTCCAAAAAGCTTTTCCGGGAACTTCATTTCTTTTCTATTATACCACAATCCGCATTCTATTTCAATACTTTTTTTCAAAAAGGAAGGTCGCAGGGCGTTGCCCCGCACCCCACTCAGGGGGCTTCTTGAAAGAAGCCCCCTGAGAACCCGCAAGAACTTTCCCCCCAAAGGGCGAACCCTGTGGTTTTCAGCTTTTTTTCGAAAGGCTCTGAATACAGATCTATCGTCTTGGAAACAGAGTGATGAAAGCCGCAGGGCTTTGCTCTCTTCTCTCAAAAATTTTCCCCGCAGGCAGAGACTCGCGATGCGGGATCTCTGCCTGCGGGGAAGTTCTTGGAGTTCTCAGAACCTTCTTTCAAGAAGGTTCTGCGTGAGGTGCGGGGCAACGCCCCGCGACCTTCCTTACCCCTCCAAAGACCGAAGGTAACGGATGCAGCGGGCAACTTCCTCAGGTCCTGTGGGGGCTAAGCCCTCGGACTCAACCACAATGCGAACGCCGTTGCGGATCGCCCAATCGCGAACGCGGGTAACGGGCGCTTTGCCTTCGCCCAAAGCCTTGCCCTGCACGCCGTCGTGTACGTGCTCATAGTTTCTGTTTTCGGGAGCAGTCGGAATGCCGTCTTTGAGATGAATCACACGGATGCGATCCTTGTGCGCTTCCAGAAAATCCACGGGGTCAATTCCCGCGTTGAACGCCCAGAAGGTGTCAACCTCAAGTTCCACCTCCGTCCGTTCCAACAGCTCATTTTCCATGACCTTTCCGCAGGGATTCACGAAAAATTCCTTGGAGTGGTTATGATATCCCAACGCGATTCCGTTTTCCGCCAGTTTCTTCTGCGCCTCGTTCAAAAGCGCAATGTTGGCTTCCATCACATCCGCGGGCTTCCAATGCGCTGCAGGTACGATCAGATTGTCGCACCCGATCGCCTTGTGGTAAGCGATGGTCGCGTCGATCTTCCCGGGCATAAGCTGATCGACCCCCGTGTGCGTTCCCGAGCAGACCAGACCGAATCCGTCAAGCCACCCCTTGACCTCCTCGGCGGGATGGCCGAAAAAGCCCGCGAACTCCACATAGCGGTAGCCGAGTTCCGCCACCTTGCGGAGCGCCTCCCGCAGATCCTTCTCCGCAACGTCCCGTACACTGTACATCTGAATTCCGTATTCCATATGAATCGTTTCCGTCCTTTCCTCGCGTATGCGCGATTGTAAGACCATTATAGCACATAAAATTGCGTTTTGCAAGACAGAAACAGCCCATCTTCGGACAAAATTTGACATCCTGAAAAAAGCGCCGCGCAGTGAGATGGCTGTAAGCATTCGCTTTTTTGAAAGAAAATTATTTTGTCCGTTTTGCGGGTACAGATTGATCCCCCCTCATCAGTCGCTTTCGCGACAGCTTCCCCCCGAGGGGAAGCCTTTTACGAAACGCTTTTCTCACGACCTTACAAGACGAAAAAACGAAAACAGGAAACCCTGTTTGCAACTAAAAATCGTGCTTGCTATATTTGCACGATGCAAAAAAGGCTTCCATCGAGGGGTAGCCTTTTGCTGAATTCCTTTCGCTCTGCTCCGCCCTGCAAGGCATGAAGCGGATGATAGAAACACTATTTGCTACTTAAAATCGTACTTGCTATGTTTGCACGATGCAAAAAAGGCTTCCCCTTGGGGGGAAGCTGTCGCGTTTAGCGACTGATGAGGGGGGATCAATCCGCCCCCCCTTACGGTTATTCCTCATTCGCCCGTCATTCTTCCTTATGCATCAGGTCTGCAACCGTGATGCCGTCAAAAAAATCATTGGTCAGCTTGTTGAATCGGCTCCACATGGCAATGGTTCTGCAACCGCCGGAACGCGTGCAGGGGCTGTCGCCCGACAGGCAGGATACAGGCGCGAGATCTCCCTCGGTCAGGCGCAGGATTTCGCCCACCCGGTAGTCCTCGGGACGGCGCGTCAGCCTGTATCCGCCGCCCTGCCCCTGCAGACCCTCCACCAAGCCGTTTTTGACCAGAACCGGCATGATCTGCTCCATGTATTTCTTGGAAATTTCCAACCGCTCCGCAATGTCCTTCATCGCAATATAGGCATGGTCATGGCTGTTTTCAGCAAGGTCGATCATCATCCGCAAGGCATAGCGCCCGCGCGTGGAAACCATCATTTCCAAACACCTCCCGTTATCGGATCACGCCGCCGCCGACAACCGTGTCTCCGTCGTAAAGAACCACCGCCTGCCCGCGCGTAATCGCCCGCTGCGGCTCGTCAAAGACCACCCGAACCCTCCCGGGTGCAGTCACCGTTACGGTTGCCCACTGTTCCGCCTGCCGGTAGCGAACCTTTGCCTTCACACGCAGGGGTTCTGACGGCTCGTCGCAGGCAATCCAGTTGAAGCCGTCCGCCTCCAGCTCCCGGCTGAAAAGATCGGCGTTCTTTCCGAGCACCACGCGGTTGTTTTCCGCGTCGATCTTCACGACGTAAAGCGGCTCACCCGCAGCAATGCCAAGTCCTTTTCTCTGCCCGAGCGTATAGTGAATAATCCCCTTATGCCGTCCGAGAACCCGTCCCGTGGTGTCCACAAAATCCCCCTCGGGGTAGGTTTTCCCGCGATAGCGGCAGATGAAGGACGCGTAATCCCCGTCGGGAACAAAGCAGATGTCCTGACTGTCGGGCTTGTCCGCATTGTAAAACCCCTGCTCGGTTGCCACACGGCGGGTCTCTTCCTTCGCCATGTCGCCCAGCGGAAAGCAGGTGTGCGCCAACTGTTTCTGCGTCAGCGAATAGAGCACGTAACTCTGATCCTTGTCGGGGATCAGCGATTTCTTCAGCAGAAACCGCTCCCCCGCCCGCTCGATCCGCGCATAGTGACCCGTGACCACGCAGTCACACCCCAACTCTTCGGCGCGGTGATACAGGCGGTCGAACTTGAGGTGACGGTTGCAGTCGATGCAAGGGTTCGGGGTCTCTCCCGCTTCATAGGCGCAGACGAACCGCTCCATCACCTCGCGGCGGAAATCGCCGCTGAAATTGAACACATAGTACGGGATTCCGAGACGGTGCGCCACGCTCCGCGCGTCCTCCACATCGTCAAGCGAACAGCAGGTTCGCGACCGCTCCACGCCCGCGTCCTCGTTGGAATAAAGCTTCATGGTCACGCCGATGCAGTCATAACCGCGCTCACGCATCAGATAAGCGGCAACCGACGAATCCACGCCGCCGCTCATGGCGATCAGCGCTTTACTCTTCATGACAGTGCGGACAGGAATCGCAGTCCGCAAACTTGCAGGAGTCGTAGGGAATGTGGTTGCGGTCGTAGTAGTCCTTCACCGCCGCCTTGATCGCCTGCTCCGCCAACACCGAGCAGTGCATCTTGTAGGCGGGCAGACCGTCCAGAGCCTCGGCAACCGCCTTGTTGGAAAGTTCCAGCGCCTCGCTCACGGGCTTGCCCTTGATCATTTCGGTTGCCATGGAACTGGAGGCAATCGCCGAGCCGCAGCCGAAGGTTTCAAACTTCACGTCGGTGATGATACCGTCCTTGATTTTGAGATAAATCTTCATGATATCGCCGCATTTCGCGTTGCCGATCTCTCCCACGCCGTCCGCGTCCTCAATCACGCCCACATTGCGCGGATTCCTGAAATGATCCATTACTTTTTCACTGTACAGTGCCATTTTCGCTCACTCCTTTATTTCAGATAGAATTCCTTCTTGCCCGTTACCTTGTCGCGCCAGAGCGGAGACATATTCCGCAGGTAGTCCACAACCGCAGGAATCTCGCGGAGCATATCGTCCACATCCTCGTCGGTGTTCGTCTCGCAGAGCGAGAGCCGCAGAGAACCGTGCGCAATCTCGTGCGGATGCCCGATGGCAAGCAAGACGTGGCTCGGGTCAAGCGACCCGGACGTGCAGGCAGACCCGGACGACGCGCAGATGCCCTTTGCGTCCAGAAGAAGCAACAGGCTCTCGCCTTCAATACCTTCAAAGCAGAAGTGCACATTGCCCGGCAGACGGTTTACGGGATCTCCGTTGAGAACCGAATGCGGAATTTTCGAGAGTCCCGTAATCAGACGGTCGCGCAGAGCCGTCAGCTTCGCGCTGTTCTCCGCCATATGCTCGCAGGCATCGTCCAGAGCCGCCGCCATACCCATGATGGCGGGCAGATTTTCCGTTCCCGCGCGCTTGCCTCTTTCCTGCGCGCCGCCCTCAATCAGGCTGACGAGCGGAATGCACTTACGGCAATAGAGCACGCCGATGCCCTTAGGTCCGTGGAACTTGTGCGCCGAGAGCGACAGCATATCAATGTTCTGCGTTGCCACGTTGATCGGCAGATGTCCTGCCGCCTGTACCGCGTCGGTGTGGAAGATCACGCCCGCCTCGCGGCAGACCTTGCCGATCTCCGCAATCGGCAGAACCGACCCGATTTCGTTGTTTGCATACATCACCGTGACAAGACAGGTATCGGGACGGATTGCCACCCGCACCTGCTCCGCCGTAATGTTGCCGACCTTGCCAACATCCAACAGTTCAATCTCAAAGCCCTGCTTTTTCAGTTTTTCCAACGTGTGCAGAACCGCGTGATGCTCAAAAGCGGTGGAAATGATATGCTTTTTGCCTTTCTTCTCCCCCACTGCGGCGGCAGACAGGATTGCCTGATTGTCCGCCTCGCTTCCGCCCGAGGTGAAGGTAATCTCCCGAGGGGTACACCCCAACCGTTTTGCAATGCGCTCACGCGCGTCGCAAAGCGCCTCGTTTGCCCGTTGCCCGACCGAGTGCAGGCTGGACGGATTCCCGTAGATACGATCCATATACGGCATCATTGCCTCAATGGCGACCCGACTCATTTTCGTTGTCGCCGCGTTATCCGCGTAAATCTCTCTCATATTCGTTCCTTTCCTCGCCGAGCTGTTTCCAGAGCTGCGGCAACATTCCTTCAAAATTCACCCCGTACCAATGCGCGGGGTCTCCGACCGTGTTTTTGATACATTCCACCGTAAAATCCGCGGCAAGCCGCGCCGCCTGCGGGACGGTCATGCCCCGCATCAGCGCGCCCGTGAACACCGAGGCGTACACGTCGCCCGTTCCGTGACAGCTCCGTGCCAGCCGCTCGTGCTCGTAGTAATCGGTTTCGCCGTCCCGCGCGACCAGAACGCCGGTTTTGCCCGCGCGGTAGCCGATTCCCGTCAGTACCACAGTTCGTTCGCCAACCGCCGCACGGAGCGCCGCCAACAAGTCTTTGATCCCGTTCTCACCGTAGGTTTCCGGGTACGGATACTCTGCCAGCAGACAGGCTTCGGTGAGGTTCGGGAGAATCACATCCGCCTCGCGGCAGAGTTCCCGCATTGCCGCGACGAAAGCTCCGTCAAACGCGGGATACAGCCGCCCGTTGTCCGCCATTGCGGGATCTACAATGCGTACCGCGCCCGGTTGCAGGCAACTTTCCATGATCGCCTTCACTTCCGCCACCTGCCGCGCGCTTCCGAGATAACCCGTGTAGAGCGCGTCGAAACGGATGCGCTCTTCCTCCCAGACCTTGCGGACGCCCGCCATTTCATCGGTCAGATCACGGTTCGTGAAATGCCGGAAGGCGGTGTGCGTGGAGAGCATCGCCGTTGGCAGAACACAGCATTCCAGACCGCAGGCGGAAAGAATCGGCAGCGCAACGGTCAGCGAACACTGCCCCACGCAGGAGATATCCTGCACGGTCAGAATCTTTTTTTCCGCCATCAGTCCGCAAACAAAGGCGTGGACAGATAGCGGTCACCCGTATCGGGCATCAGAACCACCACGGTCTTTCCCTCGTTTTCGGGGCGCTTTGCGACTTCAATTGCCGCCCACAGCGCCGCGCCGGAGGAGATTCCGACCAAAACGCCCTCGCGCCTGCCCATCAGTCTGCCCGTTGCAAACGCGTCCTCGTTCGTCACCGTGACAATCTCGTCATAAATCTTTGTATCCAGAATTTCCGGCACGAAGCCCGCGCCGATGCCCTGTATCTTGTGCGCTCCCGCAACGCCCGTCGACAGCACCGCCGAGCTTGCAGGCTCAACCGCCACAACCCGCACGGAGGGCTTCTTTTCCTTCAGGTATCTGCCCGTACCCGTTACCGTTCCGCCCGTGCCGACTCCCGCAACGAACACGTCAACCGCGCCGTCGGTATCGGCAAAGATTTCAGGACCGGTGGTCTCATAGTGCGCCTGCGGGTTGGAAGGATTGACGAACTGCCCCGGAATGAAGCTGTGCGGAATCTCCTTTGCCAGTTCCTCCGCCTTTGCGATTGCGCCCTTCATGCCCTTTGCGCCCTCGGTCAGAACCAGTTCCGCGCCGTATGCCTTCATCAGCTGTCTGCGCTCCACCGACATGGTCTCCGGCATGACGATGATAATGCGGTAGCCCCGCGCGGCAGCAACCGAGGCAAGCCCGATTCCCGTGTTGCCCGAGGTCGGCTCAATGATGACCGATTCCTTCGTCAGCTTTCCCGCCGCTTCCGCGTCGTCCAGCATTTTTTTTGCGATCCGATCCTTAACCGATCCTGCGGGATTGAAATATTCCAGTTTTGCCAACAGTCTCGCGTGCAGTCCGTATTCCGATTCGATATGCTTCAGCTCCAGAAGCGGGGTGTGCCCGATGAGCTGATCGGCAGAAGAATAAATGTTTGCCATAACGGGTTCTCCTTTTTATTCGCCTATCAACCAGATAGGTTTTCTGTACATATGATACCACACATTACCTACTTTGTCAATAGGTTTTCGAAATTTTCTTCCGGAAAAAGTATTTTCGGGCGAAAAAGCAGGATTCCGGGCGGTTTTCAGGGAGCTTTTGAACGCGAAAAGGAAGCACCCCGAAGGGTGCTTCCTCCAATTGCTGACAAACTGCCTTGAATCGCATCCGCAAAACACTCGCGTTTTACCGGATCAGTCCGCTTTCGCGAAGCAGGATTTCCACGTCCGTGCCTTTGACCTTCTTCAGCGCGATTTTGAGCGCTTCTTTTTCCATGAAGGTCAGCTTCATATCGGTGATCGGCTTCTTGTCGATTGCGTAGTAGCAGGCGCGGAGCAGTTCGCGCACGTCGTACTTGCTTCCCCAGACCTCCGGCACGCCGCGGTCAACGTCCAGAAGCGTGTACACTGCCTCCATACCGGTACGGATGGAATACTCGGTGGTGAAGATGGTATCGCGCGGGGTCTCGGCAAACTGACCGAGGAACGCGAAGTTTACCGCACCGTCCGGAACGACCTTCGGGCGGTCGGATTCCTTTCTCGGCTGGAAGAACGCGTTGATATACGGCATGAAGCAGGTCGTGGTATTGCAGGCATTCTTTGCAAGATCCTCGATGCGGTCGGTCGGCACGCCGATGTGGTACAGCCACTCGCGGCAGACCTCTTCGCCCGTGCAGTCGCGCATTGCCTTCTTCACATAGTTGCCCTCGCGGTTGGTGTTCAGCGAATAGAGCCAGACCAACACGGTGTTTCTGTCCTGCAAACGGAACTGCGGCTGACGGTTGATGGTCCACGACAGATACCAGTTCTCGGTGCTGTCCTTGACCGTCACGATACCGCCGGTTGTGACCTTGCCCTCACGCGGGTCGCGCTTGCAGATATTCATGATGTGGCGGATCACTTCCTCGTTCGAGGTTTCCACGGTCGCGCTCATCCAGTTGGTTGCGTCGGTGTCGCTGCAGAACGCGTCGGGATTGCCGTATTCGCCGTTCTCCGCCTGCGCCGCGATCTTCTTCCACATATCCCACGACTCACCCGCGCCATCGCGCACACCTGACAGATCCGGCGCGTGCGTCTGGTCGCCGTAGCAGGAAGTATCGGTGCAGCAGCCGTTCGTAATGAACACAAGGTCATCCTCAATCAGATCGATCGTTTCCTCCTTGCCGTCGCGGACATAGACAATCTGTTTTGCAATCCGCTTGCCGTTCTCGTTGGCGATCACAACGTTCTTCACATCCATGCCGTACTCGATCTTCACTCCGTGCGACTCCAAATATTTGACCAGCGGCAGAATCATGCTCTCGTACTGGTTGTACTTGGTAAAACGGAGCGCGCTGAAGTCGGGCAGACCGTCAATGTGGTGGACGTAGCGGCAGAGATACCGCTTCATCTCCAGAGCGCTCGACCAACGCTGGAACGCGAACATCGTCTGCCAGTAGAGCCAGAAGTTGGTGCTCCAGAAGGACTCGGGCAGAACTTCGGAAATCTTCTTGTCTTCCAGATCCTTCTCGGGCGTGATGAACAGCTTGGAAAGCGCCAGAGCCGATTCTTTGTCGAGCTCGAACTTCTTGTCGGTGTGCGCGTCCTCGCCGCGGTTTACGGTTGCACGGCAGAGCGAATAGTTCGGGTCGTGCTTGTTGAGCCAATAGTACTCATCCAGCACCGAGACGCCGGGCGTTTCGATCGACGGGACATCGCGGAACATATCCCACATACACTCGAAGTGGTTGTCCATTTCCCGTCCGCCGCGCATGAAGAAGCCCTTGGTCACGTCCTTGCGGCCGTCGCAGCTTCCGCCCGCCAGATCCAACTTTTCCAAGAGGTGGATGTGCTCGCCCTTCACCTGACCGTCACGGACGAGGTAAAATGCCGCCGACAGGCCGGCAAGACCGGTGCCGATGATATAAGCCGATTTTTTGTCAGCGTCCTTCGGCTTTTCGGGACGTGCGAACGACTCATAAGTTCCTGCGGAATAATACATAACAGAATCCTCCTGTTTTCGGGCATCCGTGCCCGTATTTTTTCTTTCTGACTCTATTATACCCTTTTTTCCGCGGATTACAATAGACAAAAACCGCCCCGTGTTCAGGTTTTCATCACGGGGACGGTCATTGTATAAAATTTTATCAGATCGGCGGAAATGATAAAACGGGGCGGAGACTACAGGCTGAACCGCCGCAGGGCTTCCTTTACGCTCCCGTGGAGGAGACAGGCAAGGCGATCTACAATCCCTGCGGGATCTTCGCGCATATCGTTGCGAATCCAGTCCAGCATAAACCCGATAAAAACGTAGGAATACGCCCGCGCAATAAAATCCCGATCCTCTTCGCGCACGGTCATGCCGTCCGCTTCCTCGTTAATCACGCCGCGCACCAGTGCGTCCACGGGCGGACTTAAGAACTTCTCCACCTGCCCGCGATCCACACAGCGGTAAACGTTCATGATAAACGGCTTGTTCTGCTTCACGGCTTCGAAAAGCCGCAACAGCCCTTGCTGCCATGTGTCATACGTCTTGTTTTCTTCGAGTGCGCGGCGCGCGTCCTCCATACACGACCACTCCACGAGATCGTAAATGTCCTTGAAGTGATAATAAAAGGTCATGCGGTTGATCCCGCAATCCTCGGCAATATCGTTGATGGTAATCTTGGTCAGCGGCTTCTTCAGAAGCAGATGTTTGAGCGACTGCTCCAACGCGCGCTTCGTGACCTGTGACATAACCGGTTTCCCCCTCTCTTCGGTTCGCTGTTTCGTAATATCCGCTCAACAGGCAAGCGCCCTCATATCGGCGTCGCCGAACAATTCTATTATACCATGTCCCCCGCCGAAAGTCAACGGGGAAAGAAAAAAACGAACGCAGTTGCGCTCGTCCTTTTACTCCGTTCAATGATTCAGATCCTGCTTGATCTGCGAGGTGCTGATTTCGGGCGTTCTCGACAGGTAAACGACCTTCGCGCCCTCCTCCTTCAGAAAATCGAACTTCCCCTGCCAATCGTCGCCGATGACAAAGGTGTCGATGTGGTATTCGTGAATATCGCTCCGCTTCTGCTCCCAACAGGTTTCGGGAATCACGAGGTCAACATACCGGATCGCCTCCAGAAGCGCCTTTCGCTTTTCATAGGAAAAATAGCACTTCTTCTGCTTCTCGTTCCAGTTGAATTCATCGGTCGACAACCCGACAATCAGGTAATCGCCCAACGCTTTTGCCCGCTTGAGAAGATTGATATGCCCGTAGTGCAACAGGTCAAACGTTCCGTATGTGATCACGCGTTTCATATCATCAGTCCTCCAAATACGATCGGTTCAGGTCGAGCGTCACGTAATCGTGGTGCGTAACCCGCTTGTCCTCGGGTGGCAGTTTGCGCCAGTCGCCGTAGAGCGAGGTAAGGTAACGATCCGACTGTTCCGGAATATAGATTTCCGTATCCTCAAATTTGCAAAGCGTCGGCGTTCCGAAGCATTCCCGCTCGGCAATCTCATTCGCTTTCCATTCGCCGAACAGATTCGCCACATAAGGATACTCGTCGTAAGGCTTTGCGGCAGCTTTGCGGTTGATTTTTCGGATCAGCCCGTCGCGGCTCACCAAAAAATCGGGAATCATCCGTCCGATGATGATAAAGAAATTCCGAAAAGGTCGACCGCCCCGCCGGAGCGCGCAGATTTTCGTGTTCAGCAGACTGATGTCCCGATTGATCCGCCGATAGTTTTTCTCGCTTTCCTCTTTCGTATTCCCGATACCGTCAAGTGGAAAAATATCAATATAAACGCCTCTTTTTGCCTTGATGCGCGCATTCTCCACCAACGTGGTTTCGGTATCATACGCTTTGCAGAACGGATAAATGAAGTCCCGGTTCTGTCCGGGCGCTTCGATGCGATACCGCGTATTGCCCGTCCCGTTTTTACATAGCGAGATCATTCTGTCGTAGTCCGCCCGCGGCATACCAACGTCCAGGTCATCGTCCCACGGAATGAATCCGCCGTGACGAACCGCGCCCAATGCAGTCCCGCCGAGCGCATAGTAGCGCAGACCGTTTTCCTCGCAATAACCGTGGAACCATTTCATCATATCCAACAGCTTCGATTGCATTTCATTCATTGCCAAAACTCTCCTATCAGTACAGCTTCACACCGAAAAGCCCCAGCAAAGAGCCGAAGCCGTAGGTCACATGGAACAGCGGGTAGAGCCAGAAATTCAGCAATCCGTATTTCGGGTGCTTGTTGCAGAACGAAAAATACAGATCCAATAACGTATAGCACGCCATTTCCGCCGCAAAGATCCAGCCGAAAGCCGGCAGGAATGCGCCGAGAATCGGCAGGACAATCAGCGACATCAGAAAAGCAAACGGGATAAAATGCCGCAAACTCATCGCGCGCGGATTTTCAAGCAGGGTACGGAACAGCGCGTTGCCGTTCTGCAACCCCATCTTCAGAATCCCGCCGACGGTATCCCTGCAGTAATAGCGGAAGCGGATATCATCCGCCAACCAGAGTTTGCCGCCCGAGGCGCGGATTCGCGCGTTCATGTCGTTGTCCTCGCTGCGCAACAGCTTCGGGTTGAACAGCCCGACCCTGTCGAACACCTCTCTGCGGAACGCGCCGAACGGCACGGTATCCGCATAGCGGTTTCCGTCCCCCGTCCGGAAATCCGAGCCGCCCACGCCGAATTTGGTGGAAAGCATCTGCGCAATCGCGCCGCCCACAAAGCCTTCCGCCTGCGTTTCGGCAATTCCGCCCACGCTGTCCGCATCGGTATGCTCCAGATAGTATACGCACTTTTCGATATAATCGGGATAGAAATACGAATGCGCGTCAAGCCGGATGATATACTTCCCCTTTGCCTCCCCGATCGCCAGATTCAGCGCATACGGGGTCTTTTTCTTTTCGTTTTTCAGCAGAACAATCGGGTAAAGCCCGGTTTCCATGGCGCTCCGGATCACCGCAACGGTTCCGTCTCCCGACATTCCGTCCACCAGAATCCACTCCATGTTTTCGCGCGGATAGGTCTGCTTTTCCAAAGACTCCAACAGGGACGCGATATACCGCTCCTCGTTATAGAGCGGAACGATGACCGAAACAATGATTTCTGCCATAGGTTACTTCCTCTTTTTTTTGCCATTCCCCGCGCGGGCCGCGCCGTAATCCTTCCCGAGCACCGCAAAAACCGTCATGCACATCACGCGCAGATCGTTCCGCAGCGAGGTCTTTTTCAGCTGTTCCAGATTGTAGCGCATCTTCGCGGGCAGGATCGTTTCCGTATATACGGCGTCCGCGTCCTCCGCGCAGTCAAGCAACCGTGCCTCATCCTTATAAAGGATGCTTGCAAGGCTTGTAATACCTGCGGGGAGCAGAAGCGTTGCCATCATCTCGGGGGTGTAGCGCTCGGTGTAGCGCGGCACTTCGGGACGTGTTCCCACAAAGGTCATATCCCCGCGCAGAACGTTGAGCAGCTGGCTGATCTCGTCCAACCGACAGCGGCGGATGAATTTTCCAACCCGCGTCACGCGCGCGTCCCCACTGACCGTGATCTGGGACTCCTTTTCGGTATTGACCGTCATTGAACGGAACTTGAAGATGCGGAAACGGCGGTTGTACTGTGTGACCCGGATCTGCCTGAAAAAAACAGGACCGCGGCTGTCCGCCTTGATTGCGATCGCCAGAATCAGAAATACGGGCGAAAGCAGGATCAGCAGAACAAGGGATGCCACAATGTCAAACAGCCGCTTGCAGATCAGCGTCAGCCGTTTCTTTTTCAGAATGTCATAGTAGCTTCGCACCGCGTCGTTCCGCATCTCGGGCGGGAGTCGGTCCCATTTTTTCATTAACATTACAAATACTCTTTCAGAATTCTGACGTAATTCTCCTTCACATATTCCACATCCTCGTCCGAAAGACAGGTGTGAAGCGGCAGGGTGATCTCGTTTTCAAAGCAGGCGTAAGCGTTCGGGAAATCGGCAATGTCAAAGCCGAGCGCCTTGTACGCCGTGTGCATCGGCAACGGCTTGTAATGCACGTTGCAGGCGATACCGCAGTCCGCCATTTTATGAATGATCTCGTTCCGCTGTTCCGAAGTGATTCCCGGAACGCGGGTAATATACAGATGCCCCGAGGACTCATGCTCGGCGTTGAAGTGATCCAACACCTGAATGCCAAGCGGTCTGATCGCGGCGTCATAACAGGCAACAATATCCCGTCTGCGCTTCAGGATATGCGGATACCGCTGAAACTGTGCCAACCCGAGCGCCGCCGCCATATCGGTCATATTGCACTTGTACCACAACCCCACGACATCGTATTCCCAGTCGCCCGGACGGGTTTTGGAAAGCGCGTCTTTGGATTGTCCGTGCAGGCTGAGCAACTGGAACTGATGGTAAAGCGCCTCGCTGTCAACCGCCGCAGGGAGCATCCAAGTAATCGCGCCGCCCTCGGCGGTTGTGAAATTCTTGACCGCGTGGAAACTGAAGCAGGAGAAATCCGCCACCGTTCCGATCATTTTGCCGTGCCATTTTGCCCCCAGCGCGTGCGCCGTGTCCGCGCAGACCGCTACTCTGCCGATCGCCCGTTGCAGATCGTTGGCAGGCTTGAACAGGTGCTTTTTCCGCTCCGCAATTTCAAAAATGCGGGCATAATCGCAGGGAACGCCGCCCAGATCCACGGGAATGATAGCCTTTGTACGCTCGTTGATCGCGGCTTCCAACGCGTCGTAGTCCATCTCCACGTTGTCCTTCTGCGAATCGATCAGCACAATTTTTGCGCCCACATGGTCGATCACCGACGCCGAAGCGGTGTAGGTATAGGCGGGCACCACAACCTCGTCGCCCTCTCCCACGCCCAGTACGCGAAGCACCAATTCCGCACAGGCTGTCTGCGAATTCAGACAAACGCATTTTTCGGTTCCGATCCATTCCGCAAGTTCTTTTTCCAGTTTTTTGGTTCGCGGACCGGTTGTGATCCAACCGGAGCGAAGCGCTGCGCAAACCTCCTCGATTTCCATCTCGGAAATATCGGGGGGGCTGAATGAAATGATTTTCTCACGTTCCGATGACATCGATTACACCTCTTTATACAAACACCGTTCCGACGGCAAGCAGGACGACCCGCCTTCTCCGTCTCACGGTTCAATCGGACTGCACAGTCCCCACCCGGGGACACCAGCCGCTCATTTTTATTTCAAAACTACACGGGTTCTTTGTCTCCGCACCGCCGCAAGTCCGATTTTTTCGTTTGGAAAAAGCGAATCGGTTTGGAATTCGTTCTATTATATCATAAAAAAGAGATTCTGTCAAGATCCGCACGCGGAAAACTGTGCGAATTCGGGTAACAATCATCAAAAAGGACAGTCTTTTTCATTGTCTCCGCACAAACTTCGATGAAAAATCAGGTTTGTTTGCGGTAAATCCGACAAATGCGGATTCCGACGCATCCGTCTTTCCCCGTGCGGGTTTCCGCCGATCCTGTTTTTTGCGTTTTTATTTCCAAAAGAATTGACAAGACCGCAAAAACATGCTATAATGAAATATTCAGAAGACCCGAAAAAGGAGGTGCGGAAATGGAACGGGACAACAAAAAAGACGGGCGTGCGGCGGAGTTGGATCGCTTCTGGGACATTGACGCGCTTCTGCCGACCCGCAGAGTGCCTGCGCGGAGTCGGAACACCGAAGCCGAAGAGGTCACGGTGGCGGCAAAAACGCCCGACGCAACCGACGCGGCAAACCCGCCGCTCTATCATGCGGAGCCGCTTCCGCCGCCCGCGAAAGATCGGGAAAATACGGTCGTGCACCCGCACGAAGCGCCGCTTTTGGGAACATCGGTTCGCCGCTCGGTCTTTCCCGCCCCGCCGCCCGCGCCCGCGCCGATTCTGGAATACGAACCGGACAGCGCGCTGCTGCACCGCGTGTCGGTCTATCTCCCACGCTCCACGCACACCTATTACGACGCGTTCTGCCGCACCGCGCAAGCGCTTGCAAAGCGCCGCGGAAGCCCCGCGCAGCCGATTCCGTTCTTCTCCTACGTTCCGCAATACGACCAGATGACCCGCGCCCAACTCGACTGGTATCTTTGCCTGCGGGACTGCATCCGCAAAGGGGTCTGCCCCGCAACCGACTACAGCTATCTGCTCCTTCTTGCGTTTGAAATCATCAACCTTGCGGAGCACGGCGACACGACCGATGGGCAAGCAACCTTGGTTCGCCTCTGGCAGAACTACCGCGCGGCTTACCCGCAGCTTTCGGGGTATCTGCCTGAATGGATCTGCGATTACAGCCTGATTCACTGTCTGCCGCCGCCCGTGCTGTCCCACGAGGATCGCACGGAGATCATGCGGCACTGCACGCTGAAGGAATTTTACGTCGCGGGCGGGGCGGACGGATATCTGCAGGCGCTCCTCTGCTTTGCCTCCAACTACGACTACCGCAAAAGCAAGTTCTGCACGCCCGAAACACGCCCGCAGTTCGACCGCGTGATTCCGACCGTGCTATCCGCCGTGATGGATCGGCTCAGCCGCGACGGAAAACTGTTCTCGGGGCTTGGGATGGACGACAGCAAGCTTTCCCGCTTTGCCTATAACGGCGCGCTTTGCGCCTCGGAGAACCGCCGACGGCTGGAGGTCAGCTATTGCTCCTTCTCCCGCTCGCACGAGTTGCGGTTTCTGGTTACCGATATTGTAAAATACACCGAAAACAAGCTCCGCGCCGCGCTCGGCATCCGTTCCCGCATGACGGTCTACGCGCTTCCGACCGAGGCACGCGAAGCGATCGACGCGGAATGCGCCGCGCTTCTGCCGAAAAAAGAGACGCGACGTCCCGCAAAAACGGAAGAACCGCCCGCATATGAGGCACTCTACGACCTTCCCGCTCTGCCGCTCGACCCCGCCCGCGCCGCCGAGATCGAACGCGCCTCGTGGGACACGACCGAGCGGCTTGTGGAAGCGTTTGAAGCGGAAGAAAAGGACGTTTCCGCGACAGCGGAATCCCCCGTCCCTGCGGTTGCGCCGCAGACGGAAGAAAAAGCGGCGGAACAGCCGCCCGCAGTGGCCTCGCCCTATGCCCGCTATGCCGCCTTCCTTGCGGCGGTGCGCGAAGCGGACAACGCGAAAATCCGCGCGGCGGCACAGGCGCTCGGCTCGCTTCCCGACGCACTGGCAGATGAAATCAACGAATTGTCCACCGACGAAACGGGCGATATTCTTCTGGAGGACTGCGGCGACGGCTGGCGGGTTCTCGACGATTACCGCGACCGACTGGACGAAATTCTCTCCGAAACACGGAAAGGAGACTGATATGGAACAGAACACCAATCCCGACATCCGGCAGGTTCCCCGGCGAATCCTGTCCTCGCTTCTCGCGTCGGTTTCGGCGGGCGTTGTCCCGCGCGCGGGCGCGCCCTACCTTGCCATCGGCAGAAAGGACGAAATCGCGGCGCTGCTCTCCGACCTGGAAACGGTCAACGACGGCGGCGGCTCAATGCGCTTTCTGATCGGCAGATACGGAAGCGGCAAAAGCTTTCTGATTCAGCTGATCCGCGGCTACGCGCTGGAACGCGGCTTTCTGACGGCGGACGCAGACCTCTCCCCCGAGCGCCGCCTGTACGGCAGCGGCGGAAGCGGCGTTGCGACCTACCGCGAACTGATGAAAAACCTTGCCTCCAAAGCCGCGCCCGACGGCGGCGCTCTGCCGCGCGTGATTGCGCGCTGGATCACGGGATTCCAGAACGACATCGCCGCGGGCGGAATCTCTCCCGAGGACGAACGCTTCTCCGCCGAGCTGAACCGCCGTGTGGCGGAAGCGGTGCAGGAGTTGGAATTCCTTGTGGGCGGCTTTGATTTCGCGCACGTCCTCACCGCCTATTACCGCGCCTACACCGAGGGAGACGACGCGCGCAAGAGCGCCTGCCTGCGCTGGCTGCGCGGGGAATTCTCCACCAAAACCGAAGCGCGCAACGAACTGGGCTTTTCGGTATCGGTCATCATCGACGACGACAACTGGTACGATTTTCTCAAACTGTGGGCTTCCATGGCGCGGGTAATGGGCTATCGCGGGTTGGTGGTTTTCATCGACGAATGCGTCAACCTTTACAAGATTCCGCATCGCGTAAGCCGCGAGAACAACTACGAAAAGATTCTTTCCATGTTCAACGATACCCTGCAGGGACGTGCCCCGGGGCTTGCTTTGGTGCTTGGCGGAACGCCGCAGTTCCTCGAGGACACACGGCGGGGGCTGTTCAGCTACGAAGCGCTCCGCAGTCGGCTGTGCGACAGCCGCTTCTCGCCCGAAGGGTACAAGAACCTGATCGGTCCTGTGATCCGTCTGCGCCGTCTCTCGGACGACGAGCTGTACGCGCTGACCGTGCGCATTACGGGACTTTACGCGCAGTACTACGGTATCACGCCGCGCGTGAACGAAGAGCAGATGACGCGCTTTTTGCAGATCTGTCTTTCCCGCGCGGGAGCTGACAGCCTCATCACGCCGCGCGAAATGCTCCGCGACTACATGACGGTGCTGAATATCCTGATGCAGAATCCCGAAGCAACCTTTGACGACGTGGTGGGCAGTGCGGTCACGCTCCGTCACGGAGACAACGATGAGGAACGCGGCGATACGGACGGAGGCGGCAAGCAGAACGCGCCCGCCGCAGAGAACGCCCCCGCCAAAACCTACACCATCGACGAACTTGACCTATGAGAGGAGACGAGATTTTCGGGCGGTTTCCCGACTTCATCCGGGAATTCATCTATGCCCACAACTGGGATTCCCTGCGCGACGTGCAGGTTGCGGCGGCGGAATCCATCCTCGGGAGCGAAAACAACCTGCTCCTGACTTCCTCCACCGCAAGCGGCAAGACCGAGGCGGCGTTCTTCCCCATCCTCTCCCTGCTCTGCGAGAATCCGCCCGAGAGCGTTGGCGTGCTGTACATTGCCCCGCTGAAAAGCCTGATTAACGACCAGTTCGGGCGCATTGCGGATTTGCTGGAGGAAAGCGGGATTCCCGTCACGCACTGGCACGGCGACGTGGCGCAATCCCACAAGAAAAAACTGCTCGAGCGCCCGCGCGGAATCCTGCAGATCACCCCCGAATCGCTGGAAGCGATGCTCATCAACCGAAGCAACGACATCGTGCGGCTGTTCGGCGATCTGCGGTTCGTTGTGATTGACGAAATCCACACGCTGACCGGCTCGGATCGCGGCAACCAGATTCTCTGTCAGCTTGCCCGCATCGGGCGCACGATCGGCTGCCACCCGCGCCGCGTGGGGCTTTCCGCAACGGTGGGCGACCCCGAACTGGCGGCGGCGTGGCTCTCGGCAGGCTCGGGGCGGGCGACCGACATTCCGCGCTTTGCCCAAGGCGCTCTGCGCTGGCGCTTGGGGTTGGAACATTTCTATGTGCAGCCCCCCCGCGAGGAGCAGGCGACCGAACCGAAGGACGAGCCGTCCCCCTCCCCAGCTCCCATTGTTTACGACGCAGGCTACACCTTCATGTACGACTGCGTGCAGGGCAAGCGGGCATTGGTCTTTTCCAACTCCCGCGAAGAGACCGAATACCTTTGCGCAACCTTCCGCCAGATTGCCCGTCTGCGCGGCGATCCCGACGATTTCCTGATCCACCACGGCAACCTCTCGGCGGCGCTCCGCGAGGAAGCCGAACTGAAAATGAAGGACGAAGAAGGACCTCCGACGGTCACCTGCGCCACCGTTACGATGGAACTCGGCATTGACATCGGCAAACTGGAGCGGGTTCTGCAAAACCAGTCCCCCAACTCGGTCACAAGCTTTCTGCAACGGCTCGGACGTTCGGGCAGGCGCGGACAGCCTCCCGAAATGATGATGGTTTTCCGCGAAGAAGATCCGCTCCCGAATACGCCCCTGCCGCATCTGATGCCGTGGGAACTGCTCAAGGCGATCGCCATTATCGAACTGTACCGCGAGGAGCGCTTCATCGAGCCGCCCATCATGCGGAAGCAACCGTTCAGCCTGCTGTTCCACCAGACGCTGAGCATTCTGGCGGCTTCCGGAGAGTTGACCGTGCGGCGGCTTGCCGAGCGCGTTCTGGCGCTCCCTCCGTTTGCATCGGTCAGCAAGGAAGACTACAAGGTTCTGCTTCTCTCCATGCTGAACAACGATTTTCTGGAAATGACCGAAGAAAAAACCGTCATCGTCGGGCTTGCGGGCGAGCGGCTTCTGAAAAGCTTCAAATTCTACGCGGTGTTCAAAGACAGCGAGGACTACACGGTCCGCGCGGGATCTGACGAAATCGGAACCATCACCACCCCGCCGCCCGTCGGCGACCGGTTCGCGCTCGCGGGGCGGGTCTGGGAAGTGGAAGAACTGGACATTCAGCGGAAGCTGATCTACGTTCAGCCCGTGGAAGGCAAGATGGAAGTCTCGTGGCCGGGCGATTACGGCGAAGTCCATACCCGCATTGCCGAGCGGATGCGGCAGGTTCTGCGCGAGGACACGGTCTACCCCTACCTCAAGCCGAACGCGCAGAAGCGGTTGGAGGTGGCGCGCCACGTGGCGCGGAACACGGGTCTGACCGAGCATTCGCTGATTCACCTCGGCGGCTACTCCTACTGCCTTTTCCCGTGGCTCGGGACGCGCTCTTTCCGAACAGTCCGGCGGCTGATTCAGGGGCAGAGCGCGCGATTCGGCATTACCGGCGTGGAGTACGAGGGTTGCTATTTCATCGCCTTCAAAATGAGCAAGGGGACGGATTACGAACTGATGCGGGTTCTTGCCGACCAAGCCGCAGCGGGCATTGATCCACACACGCTGGTCTCCTCGGGCGAAGTCCCGCTGTTTGAAAAATACGACGATTATATTCCGACCGATCTGCTCCGCCACGCGTTTGCAGTCGACAAGCTGAACGCGGAGGAAGCGGGACGGCGGATTCTGGAAATTTTCAAAGAATACTGAGGAGAATTCTGTTATGTGGAAAACCAAGCTCTGTCTCGGCATCAACGACCAAGCCATTGCGCTGCAGCGCATGGAGGAATGGAAAAAGATCGGCTTTGAGGGCTTCTTCATCGGTTGGTCGCGCGGAACAGACCTCATGCCGTTTCGCGAAAAGGCGGACGAACTGGGGCTGAACTTTCAGTCGGTCCACGCGCCGTTCGGAAAAGCCGACCGTCTCTGGAAATCCGGAGCGGAAGCGGACGACGCGGTGGCGGAACTGATCGAATGCCTGCACGTCTGCGCCGCCGTTCGGGTACCGATTATGGTCATGCACGCCTTTATCGGCTTCCGCGACCACACGCCAACGCCCGAAGGTCCGCGTAATTTTGCAAAAATTCTTGCGGAAGCGGAGAAATGCGGGGTCACGGTCGCACTGGAGAATACCGAGGGTGAAGAGTACCTCGCCGCGCTGATGAACACCTTCCCCTCCCACCCCAACCTCGGCTTCTGTTGGGACACGGGGCACGAGATGTGCTACAACCGCAGCCGGGATATGCTCGCGCTGTACGGTGACCGTCTGGTCTGCACGCACATCAACGACAATCTGGGCATCCGCAATTTTGACGGCAACATTACATGGACAGACGACCTGCACCTGCTCCCGTTTGACGGAATCGCCGACTGGGACAACATTGCCGACCGTCTCAACGCGCACGGCTACAACGGCACGCTGACATTTGAACTGAACCGCGAGTCCAAGCCGGATCGCCACGACAACGACCGCTATGCGAGCATGGATGACGCCGACTATTTCGCCCGCGCCTATGCCGCCGCCTGCCGCTTCGCCGCCCTCAAGGAGCGCAGAAAATAAAGGACGCGAGGGATGCGAGGGATGCGAGGGATGCGCAAGGGGAAACTTCTTGGAAGAAGTTTCCCCTTGACCCTTTCAAGAACTTTTAACGGAAGAAGATAACGGGATGCCTTACACGAGTGCCGAGATCCCGCCTGCGGGCGCCCCTTCGGGGTTCGACTTAACGCCGCAGGCGTTTCCTCAGAGATGACAAAGAGGGCTGTT
>URHR01000016.1 GCA_900547725.1 uncultured Eubacteriales bacterium | reverse complement strand
GCTTGAACCTCCAATGGTTCATTTGATTAGTTTCGAGTTTCGCTTAACTCCCTTTTCTTCCTCTTTGTTCGATTTTCTATGGGCAGACAGATTATAAAAAAGAACCGTGTGATCGCACGGTTCTTTTTTGGTCTATCGGAAGAAATCGAACGAAAAAGGAAGCCGTGCATTCAAAATGCACGGCTTTTTTTACAGAATCGTTTGAAGAAAGAGAACCGATTCGGCAAGATAGGTTGCTCCTGCCGTGTTTTCGGTTTGCTTGGTTAGCCAGAGCGAGTCGATTCCCGCCTGCTTTGCACCGTCGATGTCTGTCTCGACGGTATCGCCGACAAACAGCGCTTCGTCCGCGGTGACCCCAAGCCCTTCCAGCGACAGCCTGTAAATGGCGGGGTCCGGCTTTTCAAACGGGTAATCCCCCGAAACAATGATGTGGTCAAAGTATGTGCACAATCCGCAGGAATGAATCTTTGCCCACTGGCGGGCGGAATCACCGTTGGTCAGAAGTCCGATCCGATAGCTTTTTTCGCGCAGATACTGCAGGGTTCCTTCTGCGCAGGGGAGGGCAATCGCGTTTTCGGCATAGGTCATGCCCCATTCTTTTCGCAGAAGTTCCATCGGGGGGAGCCGATGCGGGGCGAGGTGGTCGCAGAGCGCGCGATAGGCATCGCGCGCGAAGGAAGAACGGTAGAACCGGATCAGAAGCTGTTCGGCTTCACCGTCCTGTTCGTCAAACAGATTCGGATAGCGTGTGCACATGGCACGATATGCCTTGGCGAAAGACGCGCGGTTGTCTACCAACGTGCCGTCCAGATCGAAGATAACTGCTTTTTTGGTGGTGTGGTTCATGTGCGTGACTCCTTGGAATCGGTCAGACGTTCGGTCAACAGCAGAATGGCAAGATAGCCGATTGCGACGCTCGCAAGGTCGGCAAGATAATAGGAAATCATCACGATCAGGTCGGTTTTTCCCGTCGGCGCGCCGACTCCGAGGTCATAAATCAGCCGACCGATCAGCTGAAGTGCGGAGGGAACCGCGGCGCAGAACAGCATGGAGCGGGAAGGAATCCCGTCCGCGCGGCGGCGCTCCATTGTCAGATAAGCGAACAGACGGAACAGCAGAAGCTGCGCAATATCCAACAGGACGGAGAGCGCGGCGGAGAGCAGATCGGCGCCGATGGTGTCAAGGTCGCGCGTCATCAGCAGTCCTGCGGCAAGAGAACCGAAATTCAGCAGAAACGCCGCGCCGCCAGCGAGAAGCAGGACGTTTTTTGCACGTCCGAAATTCCGAACCGAGCAGAGAATGAACGACGCGGCGAGCCAGTAGAAAGCGAATTTGACCGCAACCAACAGGAAATCCCAAATCAGCCGAAAGACATCGCTGACCCCGATATCCGCAATTGTCCAACGGGAAACGGGCGTGCAGACCGCCGCGTAGAACAGCGCAACGGAAAACAACAGGATTCCGCACAAACGCACGGTGCGGAGATGGAAATTGCTCTTTTTTTCTTCCATTGGAACTCCTTTTTTGCGGGGACGGTCAAGTTTTGCGACCGTGTGGCATATGCTGTAGTGTTACCGATTGAGAGGGGGAATGGCAATGTCGGCGGAATCGCGGATTCCGGATTTTCAGAAGCCCATCGACCACGCGGTTCTTTGCGAAACCGTGCGGCTTTATACCGCGCGATACCCGTTTTTGCGGGTCGTGGGCGTGGGACGCTCTATTCTGGGGCGAGAAATTCCCGCATTGGTTCTCGGCGGCGGGCGGCGGCAGTTGCTTTATGTCGGCGCGCATCACGGGATGGAGTGGCTCACGGCGGCGTGGCTGCTTCGGTTCGCGGGCGAATTCTGCGAATACTACAAGTCGGGCAGGACGGTCTATCGCGTTCCGTTGCCGACCTTTTGGGAGCGTTACACGTTGCACATTATCCCGATGCTGAATCCAGACGGCGTGGAATACCAGATTCACGGCGTGAAGCGGGAAAATCCGCTTTACGCGCGGGTTATCGGGATGAACGGCGGGAAATCAGACTTTTCCCACTGGCAGGCGAACGCGCGGGGCGTTGACCTTAACCACAACTACGACGCGGGCTTTGCCGAATACAAGGCGATGGAGGCGGAACTCGGAATTCCGGACGGCGCGCCGACCCGCTATTCGGGGCAAGAACCGGAATCCGAACCCGAGGTGCGGGCGCTTTGCTCTTACATCCGTTTTCTTGACGGCGTCCGTCTGGTTGCCGCTTTCCACACGCAGGGGGAAGTGATTTACTACCGTAGCGGCGGGAAGTCGCTTCCCGGGGGATACGAGGCGGCGTTGAAGGTTGCGAAACTGACCGGATACCGCTTGGCGGACGCGTCGGGTCCTGCCGCTTACGGAGGACTGACCGACTGGTGTCTGACGCAGTGCGGCATTCCCGCTCTGACCCTTGAATGCGGCAGAGGCGAAAACCCGCTGCCGACCGACTGCTATTTTCCTGTTTACACGCAATTGCGCGAGGCGCTCTTCCGCATGGGCGGGTTTTATTGATTGCCGATATTTACAGTTTATTATAGCATAAAGCGCACGGTTTGTCAAGCGTTGCCGTGCGCTCTTTTTGCGCCTTTGGGGCGGTCAGAATGACCGTGGAGTGCCTTTTTTCTTTTTCGCGCGCCAAATTTCCGCTTTTTTCTTGACAAATAGGCGGGAGTGTGGTATAATACGATAATAATATCCTATTTGTAAAAAAATAGTTCCGGTGACCTTTTGCCGGAGACAAGGAGCAACGCATGGCAACCTTTCTCAATGAACCATCACACACCTTCAGCGAATATCTGCTGATCCCGGGGTATTCTTCCTCCGAGTGCGTTCCTGCGAACGTCTCGCTGCGCACGCCGCTTGTGCGATACCGTCGTGGCGAGGAATCGGCGATTACCATGAATATTCCGCTGGTGTCGGCGATCATGCAGTCGGTGTCTGGGGACAGGTTGGCGGTAGCGCTTGCCAAAGAGGGCGGCGTGTCCTTCATTTACGGATCGCAGTCGGTGGAGGATGAGGCGGCGATGGTCAGACGCGCCAAGAATCACAAGGCGGGTTTTGTTATCAGCGACTCCAACATCAAGCCCGACGCCACGCTTGCGGACATCATTGCGCTAAAGGCGAAAACCGGACATTCCACGGTTGCGGTGACCGAGGACGGCACTTGCTCGGGCAAGCTTGTCGGTATCGTTACAAGCCGCGACTACCGCGTGACCCGTATGGATCCCGCGACCAAGGTGACCGAATTCATGACCCCGTTCTCCAAGCTGATCTGGGCAAAAGAGGGGACAACGCTCAAGGAAGCGAACGATATCATCTGGGACAACAAGCTGAACTCCCTGCCGATTCTCGGCGAGGAAGGAAATCTGTGTTATATGGTGTTCCGCAAGGACTACGAAACGCACAAGAACAACCCCAATGAACTTCTGGATCTTTCCAAGCGTTATGTGGTCGGCGCGGGGATCAACACGCGCGACTATGCGGAACGCGTTCCCGCACTGGTGGAAGCGGGCGCGGATGTGCTCTGCATTGATTCCTCCGAGGGTTTCTCGGAATGGCAGAAGCGGACGATTGACTGGATTCGGGAGAACTACGCCGATTCGGTCAAAGTCGGCGCGGGCAATGTCGTGGACGGCAAGGGGTTCCGTTTTCTTGCGGACTGCGGCGCGGATTTCGTCAAAGTCGGCATCGGCGGCGGCTCGATCTGCATTACGCGCGAGACCAAGGGAATCGGGCGCGGACAGGCAAGCGCGCTGATTGACGTTTGCCGCGAGCGTGACCGCTACTTTGAAGAGACGGGCATCTATGTTCCGGTCTGCTCGGACGGCGGTATCGTTTACGATCATCACATCACGTTGGCACTCGCAATGGGCGCGGATTTCGTGATGCTCGGCAGATATTTTGCACGGTTTGACGAAAGCCCCTCCAACAAGGTCAGCATCGGGGGCACTTACTACAAGGAATACTGGGGCGAAGGCTCTGCACGCGCGCGGAACTGGCAGAGATACGACCTCGGCGGCGACAAGAAGCTGTCGTTTGAAGAGGGCGTGGACTCCTATGTGCCTTACGCCGGCACGCTGAAGGACAATGTGGCGATGTCATTGGCAAAGGTCAAGTCGACCATGTGCAACTGCGGCGCGCTGACGATTCCCGAACTGCAAAAGAAAGCCGTTCTGACGTTGGTTTCCGCCACCAGCATCGTCGAGGGCGGCGCGCACGACGTAATCCAGAAGGATAAGAGCGGGATGATGAAGTAATATTGACGGAAGAATGAGGGAAGCCTTCGGGAGAAGGCTTCCCTCTTGTATGGCGTTTTTCTGATGGACACAATGTCTTTGCATGAGTGCCGAGATCCCGCCTGCCGGCGCCCCTTCGGGGTTCGACTCCGCGGCGGGCAGGGGCTGTATAGTTCGCCCTTCCATCCGTCCTGCCGCTCCGCTCAGGATGACATAGAGAGTTGGTTGTTGCGTAGGGGTACAATATTAGTCAGTTAAAGTAACATTGCAACGAATGGATTACATCCCACAAAACACCATACCCACTGTGTCATCCTGAGCGGAGCGGCAGAATCACAAAAAAGCAGATGATACAATCAATCATCGCCGCGGAGTCGAACCCCGCAGGGGCGCCCGCAGGCGGGATCTCGGCACTTTTTAAGGCACTTTTATGAACAAGTCAAGCACAATCTAAGGATTCAAAGCTTCTCAATCAATCATCACATACTCCCGCGTCCCTGTTTTCGGGTAGCCGGAGAGGTCAGCGCCATAGAGGTCGGAACGTTTGGATTTGAGGAAACTCATCTGGCTGTCGGTCATCAGATAGGTTTCGTAGTCCGCTTTAATCCATTCGTCCACGCGCGTTGCGTCGTAGTAGTACCACACGGGAGAAGCTTCTGTTCCGATATTGACCATCGACCAATAGTGCGAGTTCGCCTGTCCGCTGTCGGGCGCTTTGAAGATATCCTTATTTTCGATCCCGAGCCGCGCAAAGAACGCTTTGGAAAGCGAATAGTAGGTAAAGCAGTCGCCCGCGCGTTTCTCCAGAGCGTCATACGCTCCGCGCACCCAATCGCCCTTATCGGAAGTACCGTCATAGCGGATATGGTTGCGGTCATGGACGTACTCCCAGATCCGTTGCACCTGATCGACCTTGGAAAGCCCCTTCAAGCCCTCTTTTTCGATAATCGGGTCGAGCTTTTCCCAGAGCATTTCCTCGCTGATCTTATTGTCGTAGACATTGACCTTGGATTCCACGGTGGTCTTTTTCCCCGTGCGGTCGGTTGCGGTGTAGGTGATGAGATACTCCCCCACCGTTTCAAGGTCGACCTTCGAATCGTCCACCGTCAACTCGATTGTGCCGTCGCAATCATCCGTCACGGTCACGCCGTCGCGGTACGCTACGGCTTCGCCCACGGAGACCGCGATCACCCGCACGCCCGAGATCACGGGCGACTCCTTGTCCACGGTCACGTCCACCGTTGCGGCCTTTTTTGCACTTCTCCCGCCCGCCGTGCGGTAAACAAGTGTGGTTTCGTAGGACTTGGTCATCATGGTTTTTTCGTTGTTCGGGAACGGATTGTCGGATGCAAAGGTGACGGACGCGCCCTCGGCAAGGTCGGGGTAAAAGTCCTCCGCCTCCGGCCATGCTGTTCCGAGCGCCCATTTGAGCACCTTCGGCTCGGGAATCGCTTCCCGCCGGCATGCGGGCAACAGCAAAAGCCCTGCGCCGACAAGAGCCAACAGCAGAGATAACGCAAGCAGATTATGTCGTGCGTTACACTTCCTCACGGTCAACACCTCCGTGTCCGATTCCGAATTTCAGAGCAGGTGAATCCCCGCCGCGCGGCAGGCTTCCACGGTTTCCGGACTCCAGTACGAGGACTGCACCTCCCCGATATGTGCCTTGCGCAAAAAGAACATACACATCCGCGACTGTCCGATACCGCCGCCGACGGTATAGGGCAATCCCCCCGCCAGCAGTGCCCGATGGAACGGCAGTTCCGCGCGCTCCTCGCAAAGGCTTTCGGCAAGCTGACGGCGCAGGGCGTCCTCATCCACGCGGATGCCCATGGAGGACAGCTCCAGTGCGATATCCAGCACGGGATAATAGACAATGATATCGCCGTTGAGCGTCCAGTCGTCGTAGTCGGGCGACCGTCCGTCGTGCGGCGCGCCGCCCCTCAGTTTCCCGCCGATGCCCTGCAAAAAGATCGCGCCGTGCCGTTTTGCCGCAACGTATTCGCGCTCCTTCGGCGTTTTGTCGGGCATTTCGTCCTCCAACTCCTGCGCCGTCAGGAAGGTGATCTTCTCGGGAAGCAGGCTTCCGATAAAATCGTATTCGTTGACGATATACTGCTCGGTGTGGCGGAGCGCGTCATAGATGCGCTTGACCGTCCGCTTCAGCGTTGCCTCGTTCCGCTCCTCGCGGGTGATGATCTTCTCCCAGTCCCACTGGTCGACGAACATGGAATGGATGTTGTCGGTCACCTCGTCGCGACGGATGGCGTTCATATCGGTATACAGCCCCTCGCCCGGGCGGAAACCGTACAGTTTCAGGGCATAGCGCTTCCATTTTGCCAGCGAATGGACAATTTCCAACCGCTCGCCCGAGCAGAGATCAAAGGTCACGGGGCGCTCCACGCCGTTGAGATTGTCGTTCAGACCGCTTGCGGGATCTACAAACAGCGGAGCAGACACGCGGATCAGGTTCAGCTCGGTTGCAAGATCGCGCTCAAAAAAGTCCTTCACCTTTTTGATGGCATATTCGGTCTGCCGCAGAGAAAGGAAGGCTTGATAGTCCTTCGGAATCATCAGGTTTGCCATGAGTTGGTTTCCTTTATGTGGGTTTGTTTCGTTTCTTTGCAAAAAAAGCGCGGAGCGGCGTCAGGCATTCCCCCTCCAACACGCCGCCGCAGATCTGCGGGATAGCTTCAAGCGGGTAATCGGCAAGGTTCAAAAGACTCCCGAACGCGCCCGCGCGGGGATCTTTCGCGCCGTACACAACCCGTCCCACGCGCGCGGCGACAATCGCGCCCGCGCACATTGGGCAAGGCTCGAGCGTCACATACAGGGTGCAGTCTTCAAAAAAGCGCTTCTCCCGCTTGCCCGCCGCTGTGCGCAGAACCTCCGCCTCGGCATGGGAGAGCGGATCGTTCGTTTCCTCGCGGCGGTTATATGCGGCGGCAAGGACAGTCCCCTCTCCGTCGGTCAGAACCGCGCCGACGGGAATCTCGCCCCGCTCCGCCGCCCGTTCCGCCTGTTTCAGCGCCGCGCGCATCATGGCGACATCGAATTCGTCCGTCATACCATACTCCCCGCAAGCATCAACGTCAGCATGGTCAGAATCCCCATCACCGCGCAGGCGATGAGGAACACGCCGAACGGAGAGTTCAGAAGCAGTCTGACCGAACGTGCAGGCTCTACGCGATACGCCGCATAGCCGTCCGCCTGCGGCAGGGAGCGCCCGAACGCGCCGTCCCGCACGTCGGGTTTGCGCGAAGCGCGGCGGGTCAGAAATACAATCGAGATCAGCCCGGAAACGACCAGAAGTGCGTCAAGAATCAACAGGACAACCGTCCCCTTTTCCTCCCCGAGCCACTGCGGCAACGCCGTTGCCAACACGGAGGTCGCATTGTTGCAGAAATGCAGGGCTACGCAGTTCCAAATGCTCCCGGTCCGTTCGTAGACAGTGCCGAGCAGGATTCCCGCGCCGAAGGCATAGAGAAACTGCGCGGGGTTCTGGTGCATCAATCCGAAGGCGAGCGCGCTGACAAGAACCGCAGTACCGCGCCCGAACGGGAGCAGATTTCCGAGAATCGCGCCGCGGAAGAGAAACTCCTCGCAAAACGCGGGGACTGCCGCCATCACAAGGAGTGAGAGCAGCAGGTCAAGCCCCGTCATTTTCCCATCGGTGGAAGGGAGTGTGCTGTCAAACAGGCGGTCGAAATCAAAGAAGCTGACCAGTCCCGCATTGAGGTAGGACTGCGCCAGAATCACGGTAATTCCGCCGAGCACGATCAGGGGCAGATAGCGCGACATACCGCGATCGGTGCGCACCGCCTGCCACGGAAGCCCCCGTGCGCGCGTCAGTCCCTTCATGATCGGGATGGGGCAGAGGAACGCGGCAAGGTAAAGCGCGCCGTAGGTCAGTTGATAAATCAGCTTTGCGATAACCGACGGAAACGGCAGGACGGCAAGAAAGAACGTCAGCGCCGCGACCGCTCCCGAAATCAAAAGCAGAAACAGGAGAAAGAACAGTGTCCCGATTCCGAGCGCGGTAACAGCCCGTTTATAGAAAACTTCATTGGATGTCTGCGGTTGCATGAACCTTCCCTCCTCTCTCCTTTTGTTGTGAAACATGCATCATGACAGCGATCCGATGTTATAGAGTTTTGCCCGCCCGCCGCCTTTTCAGGTCCCATGGTATGCGAACCGGACGTCCCTTTTCCTATCAGATCTATTTCCGTGACGGATTTCATCGTATGTCCTCTTCCGCATCAAAATCAATTACTTTAATTATAACAGAAAATGCCGCCATAAACAAGACCGTTTACGAAATTTCTTCCGAAAAAATTTAAGGTCATTGTGCAGATTCTGTCTATCCATATTCCGTGCTGCGAATTCCAGCTGCTAAGGCTACCGTTTCTCTCCGCTACCGGATAGAAACTCCCCTACTCCCGAAATGGGTCGTTCCGCCCTTTCCGCTCCAACAGGATACCCACAATGACAAGCCCTCTTTTATGAGCGCGGTAGGCGGTTCTGCGCGAGATGCCCAGCACCCCCGCCGCGTGCTCCACGCTCTCGCCCCGGATGTAGCGATGGTACAGAACCAACTTGTCCCGCCCGTTGCGGAGCGTCGCAATCGTCCGCTCGATCTCGTCCATCCGCGCGCGCCAGAATGCCTCGTTCCCCATCAGGACCTCTTCGCAACGGCACGGCTCGTCAAATTTCTCCGCCCGTCGGCGCTCGTACTTTTTCAGCTTCAGCAGATCCAGACAAAGCTGATACCCCGCCAGAAATTCCCGCGCCTCCGCTTCCCGCGCGCTGTTCCGTTCCGCTTCCGTCATACCGTGCCTTCCTTTCCTATGCTTCGGAAACCCGAGTCTTTCCGCACCGCAGCATTTCGGTTTTCCGTTTTCAAAAGTCCGGGCTTTCCATTCGAAAATCCTTTGAATTCCATATTTTTTCCTCCTATTTTGATTTTCCTGTTGACTTTTTCAAATTTATCGTGTATACTGTATGTGTACAGGAACATTATATCGCATTTCCGAAGTAATGTCAAGTATTTATTTAAGATTTCCGAAATATCGGCACTCTGTCCAAAGCGGAGAGTCGAATGTTGTCAAAACACAGACAGAATGTTCCGGTCTGTGACAAGGAGGAACCAAAATGGAGTATGCAAGGCTCGAACAGCTACTCGCGGCAAATCATGTAACCGTTTATCAGGTGGCAAAAGCAACCGGCATTTCCGCCTCAACCTTTTCGGACTGGAAGAGCGGACGTTCCACACCGAAGGCAGACAAACTCTCCCGCATCGCAGACTATTTCGGCATCGGGTTGGACGAGTTGCTCGGCACAGACAGCGGCGAGCGGCGAACCGCCTCGCGCCTGCGCAGTCTGCGCGCGCAGAAGATGGTTCCCGTGATCGGCGTCATCCGTGCGGGCACGCCGATCGTCACCAACGAAACGCTTCTCGGCATGGAATTTGCCGACGTGGATGACCCCGAGGACTATTTCTATCTGGAGGTCTGCGGCGACAGTATGCGGGACTGCGGCATTGTGGACGGCACTTACGTCCTCTTCCGCAAACAGCAATATGCGGAGAACGGCGATATCGTTGCCTGTCTGGTCGACGGCGACAGCGCAACGGTCAAGCGCTTTGAAAAGCGCAACCGCCGCATTGTTCTCTCCCCCGAGAACGACGACTACGACCCGATTATCCTGACCCCCGAGGATTTCGAAACGGGACGTTCCCGAATTCTCGGCGTGGCGGTGGAAGCAAAAACGAAATTCTGAGGAGTAACCCTATGCTTTGTCTGTCTGTCAGCGACCTTTCCCTGTCTTTCGGCACTGTTTCCGTGCTGGAAAACGTTTCGTTCTCTCTGGAGGAGAACGACCGTCTCGGCATCATCGGGGTCAACGGGTGCGGCAAGTCCACGCTGTTCCGCCTGATCTGCGGAGAGTTGGAACCGACCTCGGGAGCAGTCTATTTATCAAAAGGAAAAACCGTCGGGATTCTGCGGCAGGACGACGCGTTTGACGCCTCGGACAGCCGCGGGACGGTTTTGGAACGGATGGTTCACGCCTTTCCCGACCTGCTTGCGGCGGAAGCGCGGATGGCGGAACTGGAAGCCGACGCGCTGAAGCGCGGCGATGAGGCGGCGGTTCGTGAATACACCGACCTGCACGACCGCTACGTGCGGGACGGCGGTCTGGAATTCCGCGCCCGTTGCACGTCGATTCTCTCCAGACTCGGCTTTGACGAAGCGCAGCGCAATCAGCCCGTCGGAACGCTCAGCGGAGGACAGCGAACCAGACTCGCGCTGGCGGTTCAGCTCTCGCGCGAACCGGATATTCTGATGTTGGACGAGCCGACCAACCACCTCGATATTGCAACGCTGACATGGCTTGAGAATTTTCTTGCAGGCTACAAAAAGTGCTTTATGGTCATCTCGCACGACCGCTATTTTCTCGACCGCGTGACCAACAAGACGCTTTCCATCGAGCATTGCCATGCCACGCTCTACAAAGGCGGCTACACCAAAAGCATGGCGCAGCGGGAAGCCGACCGCGAGATTGCCGAGCGGCATTGGCGGAATCAACAGCGCGAGATTGCCCGTCAGGAAGCGTATATTGCCCAACAGCGGGCATGGAATCGCGAGCGGAACATCATTGCCGCCGAAAGCCGGCAGAAGATGCTCGACAAAATGGAGCGGCTCGAGCGCCCGACCGCCGACCCGCGCGCGATCCGGATGTCCTTTTCCGAGGCGATCGCTTCCGGAAACGACGTTCTGGAAGCGCGTCGCCTGACCTTCGGATTTCCCGGCAGAACGCTTTTCCGCGACCTCTCCTTTCTCATCAAGCGGCAGGAGCGTACCCTGATTATCGGACCGAACGGGTGCGGGAAATCAACGCTCATCAAACTGATTCTCGGTCAACTGACCCCGACGGACGGGGTCATTGAAACCGGCTACCATGTGGAAATCGGTTATTACGATCAGGAAAATCAGCACCTGACCCCCGAAAACACGGTACTGGACGAACTCTGGAACGCCTACCCCACGCGAACCGAAACGCAGATCCGTCAAGCCTTGGCGCTCTTCCGCTTTACAGGCGAGGACGTATTCAAGGAAGTTGCGGTTCTCTCGGGCGGCGAGCGCGCGCGGCTGACGCTTGCAAAACTGATGCTCTCCAAAATGAACCTTCTGGTTCTGGACGAACCGACCAACCATCTGGACATGGATTCACGCGAGGCGCTCGAAGCGGCGCTTGAACAGTTTGAAGGAACGATTGTGATGGTGTCGCACGACCGCTATCTGATCGACAAGCTTGCCACGCGGATCCTCGAACTGCACCCCGGCGACTGCTTCCCGGGCGACCTGTTGGACTACCATGTGGATCACGCGGGACACGGGTATACCGAATTCACCGAGTACAAGAACGCCCGCATTGCCGAGCGGCAGGCAACAACCGGCGGCGCAACCGCTCCCGCGGCAGCAACCACGCAGAAGGAACAGTACCTGAAAAACAAGCAGGTGGCGGCAGACGAACGCAAAAAGCGCGCCCGTCTGGAACGGTTGCGCGCGGAATGTGCCTCACTGGAAGCCGAGCTGGAAGCATTGGAGCAGGAGCTGTACGGTTCTGCGGCATCCAATTATGTCCGTGCCGCCGAGATCGACAAACGGAAACAGGAGGTCGAAGAGCGACTTCTGGAGATTTACGGGGAACTGGAAGAATAAAAAGAGGAATCGTCCGCCCTCATCCGTCGCCTTCGGCGCCACCTTCCCCCTCGAAGGGGAAGGCTTTCATAAGTTCTGCGGACATGATACGAGTGCTTTTTCAACATTTGGTATGTCAAAAATTCATGCTATCACGAAGGAAACACCCGCTATAGTCTTCCCGCTCTGAAGGGAAGGCTTCCGCAAGTTCTGCGGACATAAAAAATCCTTTCGACTTGATATACCAAAATTTCATGCTATCGCGAAAGGGACACCCCCACAATAGCCTTCCCCTTCAAGGGGGAAGGTGGCGCCGAAGGCGACGGATGAGGGCGTTTCCTGCGCAACCGTCCTCTGCCCCTCAAAAAGCCCCCGCAATGCGGTCATTCCGGCGCATTGCGGGGGCACTGTTTATTTTTTCGGTCTTGCAAGCGGCAACTCGGTCATGCGGAGCATGGTACAACCATAGGGAATCAGCGTGCGGAGTTTCGCCTCGTCGCTCTGCCTGCGGCTCATGGGAACGCGCGCGGGAACGGTCTCCAATCCCTCCGCATAGCCCCACCCGATGTGGCAGAGCGGCGCTTCCACCGTCAGCGGCGGGTTGCTTTCCGAGAACGGAATCTCTCCCACGGGATGCTCGGTTACGCGAAAATTCTTCCCCGCAAACGCAACGTTCCAGTCGGACACGCCTTTATAGTCATAGTCGCAATAAGGGTATTTTCGCTCCACGCCATCGCGCTCGTACTCCACGCGCCTGACCTCTGCGCGCACGGGAAGTGAGAACACCAACGACCCGTAGCGCAAAACCGACATGGCGTGCGGTCTCGCGGTCAGGTGCGGCTCGGCTTCAAAGGAGATTTCCATCAGGGTCTCCCCTGCTCCGAAACCGGAGAATTTCAGAATGTCCCGCTTTGCCCTCGGCTTTCCGTTGACCGTGAGGTGCTTTGCAAAGGACGGAATGCGCACCGACAGCGCAAAATCGGTCTTTTTACTCGCAATTACGCGATACCGCATGGAATTGCGGAACGGGTAATCGGTCTCAAGCGTAACGGTGACAGGCGTTCCCTTCCACTCGGTTTTCAGCTCCGACGGAAGCGCAACCGCCGAGAGAACACCGTCCTCTGCCGCCATCCATGCGGAAAGCGCCAGTTTCGGGAATCCCTGCCCGAAATTCGCGGTGCAGCAGCCGAAGTTCGGCTCCAGACCGAAGCGGTGCGCCTCACGGTTGTTGGTGCGGAAGTGCGACCGCCCCGGGAACGGCGTGCAATCGATCTGATTGACCATCTGCACGTACTGGTGCGCCCACATATCCTCGGTCAGCGTTGCGGGGAGCGCATTGAAGGCGACCACCTCCAGCCGCTCCGCCCATTCCGCCTTGCCGGTGTAGGCGTAAAGCTGTTCGAGAGAGTCCATCAGCTCAACCACTGCGCAGAGCTCGGTTCCCTGCGTGGGGCTGATACCCGAAAGGCATTCATCCCCCGTGAAGGTATCGACTGCCGTTCCGTTGAACCGCTCCAGTTTCTCCACGTAATGTTCCGCCAGCCCCTGCACGTCTTTCCCGAGCAGGTCGCAGGAAAGAACCTCGGATTTGAGCATCTGGCAGAGGTTGACAATGTGGGTATTCATCGTCCACTTGTCAAGCGGGCGCTCCCAGAGGTGCTCCACGGTGCGGTAGTCCATTCCGTCTTTTGCCAACCGTTCTGCAAGCGCCCTGATCCAGTCCTCCCGGTATTCCGACCACAGAAAATTCAGCGCGGGAAAGCCTTCATACCACCGGTGCATCCCCCAGCCGTGCAGGGTCAGCTTGCCGTCCGAAAGCTGGTCGTAATAATTCTTCATCAGGCGGTAAAGCGCTTTCGGAATCCGTTCGTCCCGCGAGCACTCGTAATACCGCAAAAGCACCTTGGAAATGAGCAGAACCGCCCATGTATCATATTTTTCCCGTTCTTCGGGCGGAACGGGACAGATCCAACCGTCCGATTCCTGCCGCGCGAGGATGCTGTCGATGTAACGGCGGGTGCGGGCGATCAGATCCGCGTCCTCCAACAAATAAGCAAGCGGGATCGCACCGTCCAACCAATACGGAACGCGCTCCCACCCTTCGCTGTCGCCGCCGATCCATGCACTGTCGCGGACATCCCGCCACACGCGGTCGAGATTGCCGCAAAGTCCCTTTGCCTGTATTTCCAATTGCCTGCGAAGCCAGCCCCGCGGCTTGATTTCATTCGTTGTAAAAAAAGCATAACATGCTGACATTGCAATGTTCTCCTTGTTTGTGGGTGCGGCGGGAGAGCGTTCCCCCCGCCGCAGACTCGGCCGTCAGCCCTGCCCTCCGTCCTGCGGATGACTTCTTGCCGCGTCGCTCGGGCTGATACCGTAAAAATCGAGAAACGTCCGATAGAAGGACGTGTAATTCGCATATCCGACGATTCTCGGAATCTGCGTAATGGGCGTGTCGCTGTTCTGGAGCAGCCACAGCGCCTGTTCCATCCGGACGGTTTGCAGATAGCGGTGCATGGTCGTCCGAAACCTCCGCAAAAACAGCTTGGAAAGGTATTCGCGCGTATAGCCGAAATGTTTCGCCACATCGTCAAGCGAGGTGATATTCATATAATGCGATCCGATATAGTCGCGGACGGCGGAAAGGAACTGCGTTCTGCGGCGGCTTTTCGAATTGTCGGAATAGAGCATTCCGAAAACGCGGTACATATGAGAGTTGAGCATGAAACGGTTGACATCCGCCTGCGGGTCGTTTGCCTGTTCGCAGACCCGCAGGATCGATGCCATCGCTTCGGCGTCCCATGTGCCGCGCAACGGAATGCCGTTGTCGCTTTCGGAATCGCTGAAAACGCCGCCTTCGAATTCAAAGAAGAAATACACGGGCTCCTCGCCGGGAGGCGGGAGAAGCGGCTCTTTGCCGAGATAGCCGTTCTGAAAACAGTTGGCGCGCTGAATGTAGTACTCTCCCTTTTTCAACTCGACCAACGTGCCGTTTTCGCAAAAGCGGAGAACGCCCTCCATCATCAGAATCAGCACGCTGTAGCCGTAAATGCGCGTGATGTGCACCTCGTTCGGAGCAAACTGCTTGGTTGCGCAGATTTTGAGATCCAGCGTGCCGGATTCGGTCAGAACCGTCATGCACGCGCCCTCGCTGCCAAGCGCCGGAAGGAATCCTCCGGCAGATCGATGCCGTCGCCGTCGAAGTCGTCGCGTTCCTCCACGGGCGGTTTGATGACAAGCATCTCGTAACCGTCGGGCGAGAGAACCCAACGACCTGCGTTCTCGCCCGCGTTAGCACCGACTCTGCGATAGCCCGCCTGCGTGTAGCGGTCGGGGGCAATCAGCTCGTCGGGAATCGCCGAAAACGCCGTGGAAACGGGCACGATCTCCGCCATCCCGCCGCAGAGCGCTTCCTGTGCCGCGCGGATCGTCTGCACGCCGGCTGCCGCGTCTGTGCGGGAACCGCAGGAGATGAGGAAGCATTTCTCAACGCCGCGGCGGGTCAGGGTGCGAACCACCGTGCGCAGACCGCTTTGGTAATCCTCGGCGGTCACATTCTCCGCAGCGTCGGTCTCGCCATGAGACCAGACCGCAAAGATATGCCGCACGGAATGGGTCTCCGAGGCGGCGAGAAACGCTTTTGCCGCCTCCAGACGGTTGACGGCATCCTCCAGAATCCCGTTTCCGCTTCTCCAACCCGCAATGTCCACGCCGCCCACGCTTGCGGACACCGCCACAACCGGAACGCCCGTTTGGGCATAGTACGCCTCGCAGAAAGACGGAACAAGCGAACCGGTTTTATTCTCGCCGTCGTCAATACCGTCCTCGCAATTCTCCGCCGCGCCGAAATCGGCTGTCAGCGGGTAGAGCTTTGTCGGGTCGCTGATCGCGCGGAACTCGTAGGCATGACCCTCGGAAACCGTGATGTCATCGTTTTTGTCTCCCCTGCCCGCCATGTTGAGGTCACCCATGAAGAGCATGAGATCCACCTCGGTCTTGGGCGCTGAGGGGGGCGGGGTCTGCCCGGACGTGGGCGCGGAGGTCGGTGCGCCGGTTACGGCGCTGCTTCCCGTGGGGATCGGATCGGTCTTTCCGCCCGCGCAGGACGGCAAAAGCGCAACGCCGAACAAAAGAATGAGAGCAAGCACGGCACAAACTGTTTTTCTGTTTCGCATGGCAAAGCCTCCTTTTTATGCACAGACAGGACTGCCGTGCAGTTTCTGCGGGCGGCAGTCCCCTTTTTGGGTCAATCAGTGATTTCGGAATTCGATTTCGTCAAGTTCAATCGAATTTTCTCCGCCGCCGCTTGCAGTCAGCAGGTCGGTATCGGAGAGCTTCAGAATTTCAACTTCGGGAATCGCGTAAATCTGTTGCGTTTTCATATTGCGATCCTCCTTTACGGTTAAGAAGCCGAAACAGCCTTTGCGGATTCGCCGTAGCTCCAGAGCGCGCGAACCAACGCAAGCGTTTTTTCGGTGGTCGATTCTTTGTTCACAGCCTCGCGGATGTACGCCGCCACACTGTAGGTCAGAGTCTCGGCAATCTGCGCGCCGTCCTTCTCCATGATTGCCGTTACCGCGTCGCCGTATTCGCCTGCGCCGATGTTATTGAAGAGAATCGAGTAGTAGCCCTCGCCCTCGTCGGTAATGTTATCTGCAGTGTAGGTCACGGTTCTGCCGTTCAGGGTTACCTTAACCGTCAGCCCCGCAAGGCTCGGCGCGGCAAACCTGATGCGGATCGCCACGGTGTTCTCCAGACGGAGCGCGGCGGAAACCCACTTGTACTGCCCATCTGCAGTGCCGTCCAGACCCGTGGTCGCGGTGATAGCACCCGTGGTGTCGGCGGAACGGAGCGCCTTCTGCGCGTCGGTCAGGTTCTTTGTGGCAAGGTCATCGATCTTGTAATTCGCGTAATTCTGCGCGGCTTCTGCATAGTAGAGCAGGTCAACCAACAGCTTTTTGACGGTTTCGGAGGTGTCCTCTTTCGCCAACAGGTTTTCGCAGTATTCGCGAACGCTGTAGGTCATAGTCTGCGAGACTGCCGTGCCGTTCACCTTTGCGGTGAGGGTTGCAGTGATTTCATCGTTCACCTTCTGCGGAAGGATGCCGGAGCAGACAAATTTGGTTCTGCCGTCCGCAAGCACCGTGCCATCCACGGTCTCGATCTTTGTTCCGACGGCAAAGGTCATCTTCGCGTCGGTCGCATTGCCGAGGGTTGCAAAGAAGTTGACGTCAAGGTTGTTCTTCAGGATCACGCTTGCGTCGCTGATGTAGGTTTCGGGATAGACCAGTTCAAAATTGCTGTAGACAACCGTGTTGTCGGTTGTTTCGCCCGAAACGGCGTGGCAGACGGCAAGTAAGCTGAACGGATAAACACCGCCCGCTTCACTGTAAGGAAGGAACAGCGCCATACCTCCGTTTGCATTGTAACTTCCCGCGCTCAGCCAGAAGCTATCCATCGGGATGTAAATATCTCCCTTATAGCCGGCAGGAAGTGCGTCGAAAAGGTCGGATTCGGGTGCGGTTGAAACATCGGAAGCAACATGGAGCGCAACGGGGTTTCCGTCCGCATCATAGTAGTAGGCAACGCTGTTATCCGCACGGCAGACATACTGACACCAACCTCCGGCAGGAGCAGCATAACCCATTCCGCCGGTTGCAAAGATGCCGCTTTCGCGATCCTGATTCTTCCCGATGGTAGAAGCGGTATTTGCGTACATCAGGCGCAGGCGCATCTGAAGCCGTGCATCCCCCAAAGCGGTGGTGTCCACATGAAACCGAATGCCGCTTGCGGTTGCCTGATCCGCATTGCTCATGCCCTTGAGCCAGATTCTGTTGTTGGAAACGGTTGTGCTGTTCGGCATTGCGTTTACGGTCAGGGTATTGTTTTCAATCGTTCCGGCGGCGCTCCCCTCTTTGCTGTTCTGCGCCATCGTCCCGAACAGCGGAGCGATTGCGCCCGCAGGAGCGGCTTCGGGGTTGGTGTAAACGAAGTAGATATCGCCGAACTTCAGACCGGTGTAATTGGACTTGGGAGCGATTTTCCAAATCTTCTGATTTTCAAAACGGGAAGTAAACTCCACAAAATTCATGCCCATTGCAGGATCATTCGCGGCGGCATAATCGTTCGCACTTCCTCCGTAAAACCAGAAACTGGTCAACGGGAGATAGTACCAACCGGAGGTCTTGGCATTGTTCCCAAGGTAATAGCTTCCGAAACTCACGCTCATATCCTTCCATGTGCCGTCCGCCTGCAGGCTATACGCGTGACCTGTTCTGCCGTTTGCCATATCCTTCTTGCCGCCGTTCGCGTCGGAACGCCACTTGGTCGGCGAAGTCGTGAATTGCGCGCAACCGCTTCCTGTTGCGCTATTTCCGCGTGTTCCTTCCATCAGGAAAGAGAACAGAAAATCAACGCCCTGCGCTTCGCTCGCGTCAACATAAAACATAATTCCGCTTGCGCCGCGCCAGTTTGCCGTGTTGACACCCTTTTTCGTCCACGATAGCTTATCCTTTTCCAACGCTTTATAGTACCCGTCCTCGGTTACTTGCGCATACTTTGTGTTATCCACGCCCGCGTCGCTCCAGTCCACCCACAGTTTCGAGCCGTCGACGGAGCTGCCGTCGGGCAGCGTGGTGGGAAGGGTGGTTGGTGCCTGTTCTGCATAGGAGACAAGCGAAACTGCGGGAATCAGGGAAAGGCACAGGAACATTGCAAGACATAACGATAGAATTCTGCGTGTTTTCATTGCGATTTGATTCCTTTCTTAAAATTATTTCCGTCGGGGTTTTCCCCGAGAGAATTCCGTTCGGATCGGGGTCGCTCAGTTTGCGCTGTTGCGGTAGCCCTGCAGAACCTTGAGCAGGCTTGCCTTACAGTTTGTATCGTTGCCTTCGATAATCGTCAGGAAGTTGTTCTCCCCAATCTTTACGTTTGCGGTGTAGTTCCAGAAGCACGGGCGGAAGAAAAGTCCCGCCTCAAAGGAAGTGCCCCCGTCCATCAGTCCCGCAACTCTGCCGAAGTTGTAGATTACCGAGGAACGAACCAGTTGGAACATTGCCGAACTCTTGCTGTCCGAGGAGTAGCGCAATCTCATGTACTTGTCAAAGTAGAACGGCGCGATTCCGCGATAGTCGGCGGACGCAATCGCCTCGATTACAATACCCGAAATTTCGGGATCTGCGGCGCTCGTCGGAACGCACCACACATCGTAGCCGTTGTTCTGAATGATCCTGTAATCCTGTTGCGAGCTGTTCAGCTTCGGCGAAGGCATCGGCGCGTAGTCGGTGTCGTTCAGTTCGGTCACGTTGCCGAGCGAGGCGACCATCAGCGCGGTTTTGTGCTCCTTCATCCAGTCGCGCTTATCCTTTGCAATCCCCGTTGCAGTCGTGCCGAAAATCGGAATCAGCTTGTCGATGAAATCGGAAATCATCTGTTTGTCGCTCGCGGAGGTATACGCCAGTTCCGCAACGCCCTCGCTGTTGTTCCGGGTGGTGAGGAAGCCTGCGCCGTAGTACAGCGCGTCCGCGCGGGAGTGGTCGTCAATCGTCAAGCCGTAAATATGGTTCGGGTCGTTCTCGTCAAGGTCGTTGTTGAACGCCTCCACAAGTTCCAGCATTTTGTCAACCGTCCAGTTCCCCGCCAGTGCAAGTTCCACGGGATCTTCCAGTTGGCGGTCGGTGAACAGCGTGCTGTTGCAGAACATGACCTCCATCGACCTCAGCGCCGTCAGCGACGAGTTGCTCGAAACAAAGAACAGTTTGCCGTACTGCGACCATTCCTCGGTGGAAGCAGGCCACCACGGTTTATCGAGGTTCGGGTAGCTCAGGGTCTTGACATCAACGAGCAGGTTCTCGGTTGCCAGAATCGAAGGCCAGAGCGAGAAGGAGCAGATCAGATCCATGCTGTTCTCCCCTGCCTTACGCGCCGCCTCCAAAAAGGCTGCCTTATTCTGAAAGCTTCCGTTTACGCGGCTGATGTTCAGGTTGACATTGAGCCGTGTTTCCAACTCTATCATCTGATAGTAGGTCTTTTTCAGTACCTCGTCCTTGGTGTTGGTGACATCCAGCGGCACGGCAACGTCCGCGCTTTCCTTCCACCAAAGCACGTTCAGCGTCTTTCCCTTGTAGTCCACGGTGGGGATGTTGTCGATGACGTAGCCGTTCTCGTCGGTCTCTTCGGGTTCATCGACATCTGTGGTGGGTTCTGTTACGGAGTGGGTCGGTTCGCCACTGTTGTCTGTGCCGTCCGAGTGCTTCGGAGTCTCCTTTTTGCAGGAGGCAACCGCAACGAGCAGCATCAGCAACGCCATGACAAGAACCGTAAAGCGAAGTCCTTTTTTCATGTTTTCTTTCCTCTCTTTCCGTTTTTATTGCCCGATCGTTTCAACCGTGGTATTGTCACCATCGAGATGAATGATCGCGGTAACCGAATTGTGTAGGTGACGGCGCACGCGCACGCTGTCGTCACGAATCCATTTGTTGAACTCATAGCCGCCCTGCGTGCCGAGACAGCGTTTGTCGTGGAGGAAGCGCCATTCGTCCCCCGCCCAGAAGCAGATTTCGGGATCGATGTTCTTATAAAGCTCCAGATCGCCGCCGTTGTAGCCGTGGTGCGCAAGCTGAAGAATGTCGCTCTTGACCACCGTGCCCCAGACGTCGCGCATGAACGCGCAGGAATCAAGGTCGCCAAGGAACATACAGGTCTTGCCGCCCAGCGTCACGCGGAACACCAGACTGGTTTCGTTCGCCGTGCCCGGAATGGTCGGGTATCCGTCATCCTGCGTGTAGAAGATTTCCAGATACGCGTCCCCGATCCAGAAGCGCTGACCCGTGTGTGCAACAACCTGCCCCGCCTTCGGGTAGTAGGCGCGGATCAATGCCTGATAAGCCGACACCGCGCCCGCCAGAGCCGTCGCGTTGTCGTGCTGCATCGTGAACCCCTTGAAGTACGGGAAATTCGTAATCGACATTTCCACAACCACCTGATCGTGGAAATCCCTCAAAAAGCGCGTGGGAAGCGCGAGGTGGTCGCCGTGCGCATGGGAAATGATCCACGCGGCAATGATCGGCTTCTCGTGCGAAGCGGGCTTGTTTGCCACCAGATAGTCCAGAAGCGCCTGCGGGTCCTCGTTCTTCAGGTCTACGGGACCGCCGTCAACCAGAATGTATCTGCCGTCCGAGAGCTGAATCACATACCCCATTCCCGGCGCGCCGTTCGGCGAGCTTTCGTCCACCGCCTTCCGCGCAAGCTGTGTGATGCTCGGCTGGACCAGCTGTTCGGTCTCGGGCTTGGTCAGGCTCGGAAGTGCGCCGCGCTTTCCATAGAGAACCTTGAAGGTCGCTCTCGCGGGGTACAGGCAAAGATTGACCTGCGTATTCCCCTTGGTATAAGTTCCGAAGCGGTTGCCGTTCACCGTGCTTTCGTCGTAAGCCTGAAAACCTGCGGCAATCAGCTTTGCAACATAGGCGGTATATTCCGCCTCGGTCACGTTTTTGTAGGTTGCGACATAGCGGTTGCCGTCGTCGCTCTGCATCACGCCCGCGTCCGTTCCGGACGTTTCAGGCATCGGCAGATCCGCGTCCAACGTTCCCGCATCCTTTGCGTAGGTAAAATTCATAGCAATCTCCCATCCTTTTTCGGTTTTCGTCATCGCGGAGAGAAGCAGATTCAGCATGGATGCCAGATACATCTCCGACCGCGTGTTGACATAAATTTTATTTCCGACAATCCGGATGTCCCGTCCGCTCCACCGCAGTCCGTTGTAGACCGCAACGCTTTCGGGTCTTGCCTCTGCAGTCCCCACTACGATTTCGGGCATCGACGCGTCCGCGCTTGCCGAGGAATACCCGAGCGTGCACCCCGTTTTCTCGGTAACGTCCGCCATGAAGTCCAGAACCGTGTCCTTCGCGCTGACCGTGCTGTAGCAGTTCAGAATGCGGCAGGTGACCGCGTCGCCAAAGAGCGTCAGCATCCCGACAGGCGGTTTCGGCGCTTCGGTTGCGCCCGTTGTCTGCTCCGGCTCGGTCGGTTTCGGCTCAATCGGTTTCGTGTCGTTCGACTCGGTTCGCGTTGCAGGTTTCTGCCCGGTGTCGGGATTCCCCGTTCCGCCGCCGAGCCCGCAGGAGAACAGCGGCAGAAGCAGAAAAATACAGAGAAGGACACAAAGAAGGCTTTGTTTTTTCATACATTTCTCCCCTTTCCGTGAAATATTACAAATTCCATCCGCCAACCGTTTGCACACATCGGTTTCCATCGTGGCACAGGCGGTTTGCTTTTTGGTCGGTTTGACCTATCTTCATCGTAAAATCACGCTCTTTAGTGCTATTATACCAATTTTCAGAGCGTTCGTCAATTGTAAGAAAAGGGTTGTATATTACAAAAACAGGAATCCTCGCACGTGATTTCCGAAAACGTAAAAAAGCCCCCTCCCTCGGGAGGGGGCTTTCGCGATTTGATTATTCGTACAGATGACCCATCTTAAGCAGTCTCTGATACTTCGCCTTCGCGTTGGCGTCCGCCTTTGCGAACAGGTCAGCCGCCCGCTCCGGGAACGACTGCGCCAGACGTGCGTATCTCGTCTCGCTCTTGATGAATTCCACGTAATCCGTGGTCGGCTCTTTGGAGTCGATGGACAGCTTGTTGTGCTCCAACGTCGGGTTGTAGCGGAACATCTGCCAGTAGCCTGCGTCAACCGCCTTCTTCATCTCGAACTGGCAGTTCTGCATACCGCCCTTCAGACCGTGCATTTCGCAGGGTGCGTAACCGATAATCAGGGACGGTCCGTGGTAAGCTTCCGCCTCCTTCAGCGCCTTGAGCAGCTGGTTCATATCCGCGCCCATTGCAACCTGTGCAACGTAGACATAGCCGTAGGACATTGCGATTTCCGCAAGGTTCTTCTTGCCGATTGCCTTACCTGCCGCAGCAAACTGTGCAACCTGACCGATCTGAGAAGCCTTGGAAGCCTGTCCGCCCGTGTTGGAGTACACCTCGGTATCAAAGACGAACACGTTCACGTCCTCGCCCGAAGCCAACACGTGATCCAGACCGCCGAAACCGATATCGTAAGCCCAGCCGTCGCCGCCGAAGATCCAGACCGACTTCTTGGAGAGGTAATCCTTCTCCGCAAGGATCTTCTTCGCGTCGTCGCAGCCGCAAGCCTCCAGCATCGCAACCAACTTCGCGGTTGCTTCGGTGTTCTTCTCGCCGTCGTCAACGGTGTTCAGGTACTCGTCAATAACCGCCAGCTTGTCCGCGTCGGTCACCTTCTCGCGCAGAGCCTTGACATAGCCGATGAGCTTGGCGCGGATGGTCTTCTGACCCAGTGCCAGACCGAGACCGTGCTCGGCGTTGTCCTCGAACAGGGAGTTCGCCCATGCCGGACCCTTGCCCGTCTCTTTATTGACGGTGTAAGGCGTTGCGGGAGCAGAGCCGCCCCAGATGGAGGAACATCCGGTTGCATTGGAGATGTACATTCTCTCGCCGAACAGCTGCGTGACGATTCTCGCATAGGAGGTCTCCGCACAGCCCGCGCAAGAGCCGGAGAACTCAAGCAGCGGCTGCTTGAACTGGCTTCCCTTGACAGTGCCGGAGATCAGTTCCTTCTTCTCGGAAACATTTGCAACCGCGTAGTCGAATGCCGTCTGCTGATCCAGCTGGCTCTCCTGCGAGGTCATGGTGATAGCCGCCTTTTCGGGCGTGTTGTCCTTGACCGCCTTTGCGGTGACAGGGCAAGCCTTAACGCAGAGCGTGCAGCCCATGCAGTCCAGCGGGCTGATCGCCATGGTAAACTTGTAGTTGGTCTTGATGACCGGCTTTGCGGTGAACTTGGTCACCGCGGGTGCATTCGCCGCTTCCTCTTCCGTCATCGCAAACGGGCGGATTGCCGCGTGCGGGCAGACGAACGCGCAGTTATTGCACTGAATGCAGTTTTCGGGATGCCATACCGGCACGTCGACCGCAACGCCTCTCTTCTCGTAAGCCGCCGCGCCCTGCGGGAGCGTACCGTCGGCATACTTCTCGAAGGTGGAAACCGGCAGGCTGTCGCCTCTCATTTCGGAAACGGGACGAACGATGCTGTTGACATAGTCAACCAACTCGGGTCTGGTTCCGGTTGCAGGCGCTTCGGGCGCTTCGTCCGCAAGGTCAGCCCATGCGGCGGGAACGTCGATCTTCACAATCGCGTCAACGCCTGCGTCGATTGCCTTGTAGTTCATCTCGACAACCGCTTCGCCCTTCTTGAGGTAGGACTTCTTCGCCATGTACTTCATGTACTCGACCGCTTTATCGATCGGCATGATGTTTGCAAGCGCGAAGAATGCGGACTGCAGGATGGTGTTGGTACGCTTGCCCATACCGATTTCACGCGCCTTGTCGATCGCGTTGACGGTATAGAACTGGATGTTGTTCTTTGCAATGTACTTCTTGACCGAGTTGGGCAGGTGATGCTCCAGCTCCTCGCGGTTCCACTGGCAGTTCAACAGGAAGATGCCGCCCGGCTTGACATCCTGAACGATCTTGTAGCCCTTGAGGATGTATGCGGGAACGTGGCAGGCAACGAAGTTTGCCTTGGTGATGTAGTACGGGGACTTGATCGCCTTATCGCCGAAGCGCAGGTGCGAAATGGTTACGCCGCCCGTCTTTTTGGAGTCGTACTGGAAGTACGCCTGAATGAACTTATCGGTATGGTCGCCGATGATCTTGATGGAGTTCTTGTTCGCGCCGACCGTTCCGTCGCCGCCCAGACCCCAGAACTTGCAGGAAATCGTGCCTGCGGGCGCGGTATCGGGAGCGGGCTTCTCTTCAAGCGAGTGACCCGTCACGTCATCGACAATGCCGATGGTGAAACCGTTCTTCGGCTTCTTCGCGTCGAGGTTCGCGTAAACCGCGAAGATGGACGCAGGGGTGGTATCCTTGGAACCGAGACCGTATCTGCCGCCGACAACCGTTGCCTTCACGCCGGTTTCGGCAAGTGCCGCAACAACGTCGAGGTAAAGCGGGTCGCCAAGAGCGCCGGGCTCTTTGGTTCTGTCAAGCACCGCGATCTTCTTCACGGTCTTGGGCAGAACTTCAGCCAGCTTCTCCGCAACGAACGGACGGTACAGACGAACCTTGACCAGACCCACCTTCTCGCCTGCCGCCATCATGTAATCGATGACTTCCTCGGCAACGTCGCAGACCGAGCCCATCGCAACGATGACCTTCTCTGCGTCGGGAGCGCCGTAGTAGTTGAAGAGCTTGTAATCCGTGCCGAGCTTTGCGTTGACCTGATTCATATAATCCTCAACGATTGCCGGCAGCTTCTCATAGTAGGGGTTGCACGCCTCTCTGTGCTGGAAGAAAATATCTCCGTTTTCAGCCGAGCCGCGCAGAACGGGATGCTCGGGGTTGATGGAACGCGCACGGAACGCGGCAACCGCGTCCATGTCGACCATATCCGCCAGATCCTTGTAGTTCCAGACCTCGATCTTCTGAATCTCATGCGAGGTACGGAAACCGTCGAAGAAGTTGATGAACGGAACTCTGCCCTTGATGGTGGACAGATGCGCAACCGCGCCGAGATCCATAATCTCCTGCGGGTTGGACTCGGCAAGCATTGCAAAGCCGGTCTGACGGCAGGCGTAAACGTCGGAGTGGTCGCCGAAAATGTTCAGCGCATGGGAAGCCACGCAACGAGCCGAAACGTGGATGACGCAGGGCAGCAGTTCGCCTGCGATCTTGTACATATTCGGGATCATCAGCAGAAGTCCCTGCGAAGCGGTATAGGTGGTGGTCAGAGCGCCCGCTGCCAGAGAGCCGTGGACAGCGCCCGCAGCGCCTGCTTCGGACTGCATTTCCATGACCTTGACTTTCTCACCGAAGATGTTTCTTGCCGGCTCGCCGAGAATGTTCTTGTCGGTTGCCGACCAGGTATCAGTGACTTCCGCCATCGGAGACGACGGGGTGATCGGGTAGATGGCTGCAACCTCGGTGAACGCATAGGAAACGTGCGCCGCAGCGGTATTACCATCCATGGATAACTTGGTTCTTTCGATTGCCATGTGTGTAATCAACCTCCTGAGTTTTTTACAATAGATATGCTATCCCTTATATCCACTCTATATCATACCATAACTTTTGCAAAAAGTAAAGGTCTTTTCTGAAAAAAACGCATAAAAATTGCGGAAACTTTTTGAAAAAGGGCAAAAATGAGGGGAGAACAGTTCTCTGCCCGAGCGTTTCTGCAAGACGCCTTCTGAACCCCCGCAAAAGGATATGCCGAGTGACACGCATAAAGCACGGGATATGCTCACCCCTCCCCGAGTGCCGAGATCCCGCCTGCCGGCGCCCCTGCGGGGTTCGACTCCGCGGCGTTGTATGACCTCTACGTTCTCCTTTTTATGGCGATGCCGCTCCGCTCAGGATGACACGGAAGATAGCCGAATAGTAGAAAAGAATCCATGAGCAGTTAAAGTTACTTTATAAACCGAAATTGTACCACTCACGAAACAAACAACCTCCGTGTCATCCTGAGCGGAGCGGCACAGATATCAAAAATTAAGTGATACAATCAAAGAACGCCGCGGAGTCGAACCCCGCAGGGGCGCCGGCAGGCGGGATCTCGGCACTCGCGCAAGGGCGAACACATACAGTTCAATCCCATTCAAATAACCATTCAAACAAGCCCCTCGCTCCAATCATTCCAATCGGGATTTCTTTTTTCCACCAATTTTCTTTTCTTGTCCCTCGTCCATCCTTTTAACTGCTTCTCCCGCGAAATTGCGTCCAATACATTGGAATACCGTTCGTAATAAACCAACTTATGAGCACGGTATCTTTTTGTAAACCCCTGATGCAACGCGTTGGCATGCTCCGTGGTTCTCCGATTCAGGTTGTCCGATATTCCCACATACAAAACTGTATTAAACTTGTTCGTCAGAATATAGACATAATAACTTTTCATTTCTCCTGCCGTCAGTCTTCACTCCATCGAAAAGTCAATTCTTTTCAGCTTTTCGATCAGCAGTTCGTCCTCGGTGGGCTTTTCGGTGCCGTTTTCGATCTTTTTGCGGATGGCGAGCATTTGCGCGTCGATTTCGGCGGTCTTTTTCGCGCAATCGGTCAGGTCGCGCACGATCTCCGCTTCGTTCGGAATCTCCTGCTTATAGCGCAACTGGTGCTCCAGTTCCGCCCAGTAGTCCATCGCAACCGTCCGGATCTGCACCTCCACCTTCACGTCCCGCGGCATTTCCGCGAAAAAGACGGGGATGCTGACAATCAGATGCAGACTCCTGTAGCCGTTTTCCTTCGGCTCTTTGATATAGTCCTTGATGCGGAGCAGGCGCACGTCGTCCTGCTTCGTCAGAGCCTGCGCAATCGTGTACACGTCGTCAAGGTAGGAGCAGATGACCCGCACCCCGGCAACGTCGTTGAGGTTCTGCTCGATCGCCTCGGGCGAGAACTCCAGCCCGAGCCGCTCCAGTTTTCCCACAATGCTTGCGGTCTGCTTCAGCCGCGTGTTGATGGACACAATCGGATTCCGCCGGAAGCGCACGTTGTACTCGGTGTTGAGAACCTCGAATTTGGTTCTTATCTCCTTCATTGCGCAGGTATAGCGCATTAACAGCTCCTGATAGTTGACCACCGTGTTCGCAAGCCGCCTTGAGCGCGACAGCATGGCAAGCGCCACGGTCTCCGACAGATCCGTCGGATGCTGATTTTTGAACTGCTCCTGACTCATGTTACCTCCCGAGGATGCAAAAAATGCACCTTATTGTAACCCTATCACTCCGATTCCGTTCGGACTTTCGCCCTCATCCGTCACCTGCGGTGCCACCTTCCCCCTTGAAGGGGAAGGCTATTGTGCAAACTTCTTTTGTTATCAATTGAAACTTTGGCACTTATCACTTTCCGCACAGCTTATATTACTTGCAGAACCTCTGAAAGCCTTCCCCTTCAAGGGGGAAGGTGGCGCCGTAGGCGACGGATGAGGGCGGGGAAACCTTCACCGCAAGCCCTACAGCCCGGCACTTTCCCCCTACCTCTTCACGCCGCGCCGTTCCCTTTTCTTGGCAAGCAGCCAACGCAGGGGGAAAAACAGCGCCGCGCCGCAGAGGAACGTTCCCGCCGCCTCGGGCAGGACGGCATAGAGAAACAGCATGGCGGGTCTCGGGTTTCCGTGCGCAAGGCAGGCGGAAATCACGGTTCGGATCGCGCCGAACGGCAGGGTCGCGCCGAGGAAGAACAGGTACGGCAGAAACCCTTTTGGGTAAACCGCGCGCGCAAAATAGCCGCACACGTACCCCATTACCATGTAAAAAACCGGATCAACCGTCACGCCGACCGTGCCGAGCATGGCGGTCATCGTCCCCGCCGCAATGCCGCCCACCGCGCCTTCCTCCCGCCCGTTGCAGTACCCGAGCAGGACAACCGCGCAGAGCATGAGATCCGGCACAGCGCCGAACAGCTTCCACCGCCCGAAAACCGTACTTTGCATGATGCACAGGAGGAACAGTGCCACGCCGACAAACAGCGCCCGCTTCACGAGCTTTGCCCGCTCCGTGCTACCGGTCGCAATCCGCATTGCCGCACCTCCCGTTCTCTTCGTTCCTATCCTTATCCCTTTTCCTGATACCCCGTGATAATCATCACATACGAAATCGACGAGAAGTCGACCGACGGTTCTACCGTTGCAATCAGGCTTCGGGTTGCCGCGTCGGTTCGCAGGTCTGTCACTTTTCCGACCGTCAGCCCTGCGGGGTAGACCGACCCCATCCCGCTCGTCTCCACGTTGTCCCCGACCGCAACGTCTGCGTTTCTCGCGTCTCCGTCCAGAAAGGTCAGCTTACAGGTCCCGTTCTCGCGGTAGGCATATTCGCCCGTGAGAATGCCGGAAGCCCCGCTCCGCGGCGCAAGAACACCCACAGAACGCGCGTCCTCCATGATGGTTGAGACTTTACACCACGTCAGCCCGACCTCCCTCACGCAGCCCACAATGCCGTCCTTTGTGATCACCGCCATGTTGACCCGTATGCCGTGGACGCTCCCGCGATTCAGAGTCAGGAGTGTGAGGTGGTTCTCCCCCTCCCGCCCGATGACAGTCCCTTCCTCCATGGTGAAGGTTGGGTATTCGGATTTCATGCCGAGAAATTCGCGCAGTCTTTCGTTCTCGGCTTCCAGTCTTTCCGCCCGCTCGATCTGCTCCCGCAGCTCTCTGTTTTCTTCTTCGAGTTCGGAATTCTGTTTCTCCAGTTCTTTCACCGACCGGAACTGTTTGCCAAACCCTTCAACCGCTCCGCAGAATAGGTTTCCGACCAACCGGAACGGTGTTGCAACCGTTCCCACGACGTTCCGCACCAATGCGCGGTATCCCATAAGCGAAAAAACCGACATCAAAACCGCAATCGCCGCCGCGACCGACAGGCAGACTATGAAAAATTTGTTTTTGAATAGTTTCATGATTTCATTTTGTTTTCCGGAATCAAATGCTCCAGAATATCTGCGCAAACATCCCGAAAATTATTTCTTACTGCTTTGTTTGAGTATCTCAACACCACAATATTTCTCTTTTTCAGATATTCATCCCTTACATAATCCTTTTCGGATTCGTTCGACCGGTTATGTTGTGAACCATCCAGTTCAATTGCAATTCCCTTGCTCGCACAATAGAAATCTAATACATAAGGTCCTATTACTTTCTGACGGTTTACGGTTATGGGTAAACACTTTAAAAAGTCGTACCATAAATGTTTTTCATCATCTGTCATATTTTTTCGGAGTGTTTTGGATATTGCAGTTAGTTTTCCGTTTTTCAGACCCCGCATTTTCTGTTCCTTTGAAAATTGCAAATCTTCGTGTATCTCGCATTTTTTCGAGTGGGGCTTTAATATTTCCACCCTCATCCGTCGCCTGCGGCGCCACCTTCCCCCTCAAAGGGGAAGACTTTTGCGTAAGTCTCACGCTTGTAGGTTTGGATTTGAAAATGCAAATCTATTCAGGTGTAACTCGCACTTTTGGTATGCAAACTACTGGCGGTTTCTCCCTCATCCGTCGCCTGCGGCGCCACCTTCCCCCTCGAAGGGGAAGGCTTTCAAAAGTCCTGCAAGTAATATAAGTTGTGCTATAAATGATGATACACTAAGGTTTCAACTGATAACGAAAGAAATCTGCGCAAAAGCCTTCCCCTTCGAGGGGGAAGGTGGCGCCGCAGGCGACGGATGAGGGCGGAATCATCATTTCATAACTCACCAATCGTGCGCGAAGCCGCACTTTTTACCGCCCCGCACCTCCCAAACCACCAAAAACTTCCCTGCACGGCAACCGCCGTCCCAAAAATGAGAGAAGTTTTCACACACCAACCCGGCGGTTGCCGTGCAGGGAAGTTCGGGGAGGGTCAGGGAGGTTTGGAGGGGAGGGGACCCCATCCGAAAGGGGGGTCCCCTGCGCCTCCAAGGTCTTCCCCTCACTCTCCCAGAGCTGCCTTGTCCCCCGCAGAGAGCGGGCGGGAGAGCCACTTGTCGCCGGACGCGTAGAGACAAAGCGCGCCGTAGGGCGTGGCGGAGTAGTCGAGCGCGCCGAGATAGTAAACGTCGGCAAAAACGCCGTCCGTGTCATCCTCAATCCGTACACCGTCAAAAACGAAACGGTAGAATGTGTAGAGAGAAGACTCCGCGCGGTTCGCGGAGGTCGGGTAAATCCGCTCCGATGAAAGCGTAGACGGATCGCCGTTGTCGCTCGTGTCGTCGGGCGTGAGATCGGTCGTGCGGAGCAGGGTCACGTCGAATAAGGTTTCCGACTTCTCGGGGATCTTTTCCAACCCGTAGTCCGCCGCAAGATGACGGATCGTGCTGTTGTTGTAGCGGAACACAATCTGCACCTGCTCGGCTTCGGGGATGAACACACAGTCCACCACCGAGAAATAGCCGTTGTTCTTCTCCCCGCGCGTGATGCTTGTCTGCTCCTGACGGCGGAAGGTCAGATTTCCGCCGTTCGCCTCATATGCCGCCGATAAAACCTCGTTTGGCTGCAGATAGCGCACCGGTTTCGGAATCTTTGCGGAAAGGAAAACCCGCCAGATGACAAGTCCCACCACCGCAAAGACCAACAGTGTAAAGACAAACCGAAAAATCCATCCAACCGCCCGCGCGGTTCTGTATCCCTTCATTCCTGCCTCCGTTTCCGCTTCGCGATGTTCAGCGCTTCAGCGCGCGCAGACGGTCCAACGCGTTCTGAAGAATGATCTGTGCCGAGAGCGTGTCAATCACGCCCTTGCGCGCCGTGCCGCGCGTGTTCGTTTCGTTCAGATAGCGGGACGCGCTCACCGTTGTCAGCCGCTCGTCCAACATTGCAACCGGCAGACCCGTCAGCACCGAGAGTTTCTCCGCGAATTCGCGGCAACGCACCGCGCGGAAGCCTTCCGTCCCGTCCATGTTCTTCGGAAGCCCCACCACAACGGCGGCGGCGTTCCGCTCTTTTGCAACCTTTGCAACCGCTTCGGCGGTCTTTTCCATGCCGCCGGGGGAGAGCGTTTCCAACCCCGAAGCGAGAAGCCGCGAGGGGTCGGAGAGCGCCAGTCCCGTGCGCGTGTCTCCGAAATCCACGCCGAGGATTCTGCCCTCCGTTGCGGCGAGGTCGGTTACCGTTTGAAGCGCTCCAGCCATTTCCGTGTTTCCTCCCAGACCTGTTCCTTGTCCTGCTCGTTGAAAATTTCGTGCCGCATATCGTGGTAGAGGCGGAGCGTGACCTCATGCCCCGAATTCTCCAGTCGCTCGGCGACCGTGTGCACGCCTCTGCCCCAACCGCCGACAGGGTCTGCGTCGCCGCTGATGACAAGCAGAGGCAGGGCGGTCGGCACGCGCTTTGCCCAGTTTTTGCGGTTGACCAGTCCGACCAGTGTGAAGAGGTCGCGGTATGCGCCGACCGTAAAGGTGAAGGTGCAGAGCGGGTCGGCATTATAGCGCTTCACGACCTCTTCGTCGCGGGTGAGCCAGTCGTTTGCTGTTTTTGCGTCTTTGATCTTTTTATTGTAGCCGCTGAAGGCGAGGTTTTTGAGAAATTCCGAGCGGTAGCGCTTGCCGCGGAACGCGGCGATGACGGTTGCGACGGCTTTCCCTGCGCCTGCGGGCATCTGTGGGCCGCCCGTGCCGCAGATGATCCCGGCGGCGTAGTCCGTTCCGTATCTTGCCATCACTTCGCGCGCGATAAAAGATCCCATGCTGTGTCCCATGAGGACGACGGGGAGGTCGGGGTACTGCTCCCTGATATACTTTGTGACGTTATGGACGTCCTCCACGGCGCAGTTCCACCCGTCGCGGTCGGCGAAGTAGCCGAGGTCGTCGGGGCTTGCGACGGTATGTCCGTGTCCGAGGTGGTCATGGCCGACGGTCAGGATGCCCCGCTCGGCGAGGTACTCCGCGAACCCTTCGTACCGCAAAAAGTATTCGCACATTCCGTGCGAAATCTGGAGCACGAGTCTCGGTTCGCTACACTCCGCGCGGTATCCCGCGATCCGGTTCTTCCCGTCCGTTGACGGCAATGTGAATGTTTGCATATTTTCCTCCTTAAGACCTAAGACCTTGGGACTCTGTCCCAAACCCTGCTTAGGGGACTTCTTGAGGAGAAGTCCCCTAAGAACCTTCAAGACCTTTAACGCAATTGGATTTATATGTCTATCTTTTACGTTGTACAGATGCTGATGTAGCCATATTCCGTGCTACTATTTCCGGCTGCTCCGAGCCAAATCCCGTCGAGCGGGATTT
>URHR01000015.1 GCA_900547725.1 uncultured Eubacteriales bacterium | reverse complement strand
CCCGCTGAAACCGTCCGGAGGACGGTTTGGCCTGCGGCCCGAACCCCGCCGGGCGCTGTGACTGATCCTCTATTCGCTAACCCTTTTGCCCCACAGCAAAGAGAACCCCGTGACCCAAAGGAAGTATCCATATGACTCTGTTTATCAATGATTACAGCGAGGGCTGCCACGAAAGGATCCTGGAGGCCCTGACCCGTACCAACCGCGTTCAAACCACCGGCTATGGCACCGACCCCTACTGTGCCGAGGCCCGTGACATTCTGCGGCGGGAGATGGCCTGCCCGGATGCCGATATCTGGTTCCTATCCGGCGGCACCCAGACCAATCTCATTGCGCTGACGGCTGCTCTGCGCCCGCATGAGGCGGTCATCGGCGCCGCGACCTGCCATATCTTCGTCCACGAGACCGGCGCCATAGAGGCCACCGGGCACAAGGTGCTGGTCATCCCGGATGAGGAGGGCAAGGTGCGCCCGGAGGGGGTGCGCGCGGTGCTGGCGGAGCACAGCATGGCCCCGCATATGGTAAAGCCCCGGGTGGTGTATATTTCGCAATCCACTGAGGTGGGGACGGTATATACCAAGGCCGAGCTGAAGGCGCTGCATGAGGTGTGCCGGGAGAATAACCTGCTGCTGTACGCCGATGGCGCGCGGCTGGGGGTGGCACTGACCGCCGAGGGGTGTGATGTGACGCTGGCCGATATGGCGCGGTACTGCGACGATGTGGTGGTTCTCGCAAACGCAAAGGTGATTCTGCAGGGGGATCGGGAGGAAGTCTTCTCCCACGGAGACCAATTGGAGGAAAGCGGCTTGGATGTGCCGCAGATCACGCGCCTGATCGCTATGCTGCGCCGTAAGGGATTTGATCTGCCCGCAAATATTTACACGGTAGATCGCGCCTGCGAGGTTCTGCTTGAAAAAACGGCAGGGAGGACGGCGGAATGAAAAAAATCGCTTTCGGGCAATACTACCCTGCGGATTCGGTGATTCACCGCATGGACGCGCGTGCAAAGATCATTGCCACAATCCTGTATATTGTCACCGTGTTTCTCTGCAAGAATGCGCTCTGCTTTGCGGCTCTGGCACTTTCGGCAGTCCTGTTGGTTGCGCTCAGCCGCATTCCGCTCCGTCTGGTTCTGTCCACGCTGAAGCCGCTGATCGTCATCATCACGCTGACGTCTGTGATCAATATCTTCTTTACAAAAGGGGAAACGCTTCTGACCCCCGAAACGTGGAAGATTCATATTTATCTCGAAGGACTCTGGAATGCGCTGTTCATGATTCTGCGCATCACGGTTCTGTTGGCTGCCACCGGCGTTTTCCTGACCTTTTCCACCACGCCGATCGCGCTGACCGACGCGCTTGAATCGCTTCTGATGCCGCTTTCCAAGCTGCACCTTCCGGTTCACGACCTTGCCATGATTACAACCATTGCCCTGCGGTTCATTCCGACCCTGAGCGAGGAGACCGAGAAAATCATGAACGCGCAGAAGGCGAGAGGCGCAGACTTTTCAAGCGGCGGACTCATCAAACGCGCCAAAGCGCTCCTGCCTGTGTTCATTCCGCTTCTGTCCTCGGCGTTCAAGCGGGCGGACGAACTCGCCAATGCCATGGACTGCCGCTGTTACCACGGCGGGGCAGGCAGAACGCGGCTGAATGTGCCGCGCTTCCGGGTCTCTGACGCCGCGATAATCCTGCTCGTTACCGCCTTCGGTGTCGGCGTGTTCTTTCTGAACCGTCTCGGCATCGGGTATACCATGAAGTAACGCCATGAAACTGTTACTCAGAATCGCTTATGTCGGCACCCGTTACGGCGGGTATCAGGTTCAGCCGAACGCGGACACGGTGCAGGCGCGGCTGAATCTCGCGGCGGAACGGCTCTTCGGATATCCCTGCGACATTGTGGGATGCAGCCGGACGGACAGCGGGGTTCACGCGCGCGAATTCTGCGCGGCGGTTACCGGGCGGGGGAGCGACAGTCTGGAAACCGATATCCCTGCCGCAAGGCTTCCGCTTGCCTTTTCGGCAAATCTGCCCGAGGACATCTGCGTATACGACGCGTGTTTTGTCCCATCGGATTTCCATCCGCGCTACGGCGTGGTGATGAAGGAATATATCTATCGGATACTGAACCGCGCGGTTCGGGATCCGTTCGAAGCCGACCGCGCCTATCATCTGCCGAGACCGATTCCGGAAGCGGCGCTGGAGCAGATGAACCTTGCGGCAGAGCACCTTTGCGGAACGCACGATTTCCGCGCGTTCATGGCGCAGGGCTCGAAGATTGCCGATACCGTGCGCACGGTCTATGCCTCCGAAGTCACCCGCGAGGGAGATATTCTCCTGTACCGCGTTCGCGCGGACGGGTTTCTTTACAACATGGTGCGGATTCTTGCGGGGACGCTGGTTGAGGTTGGCGAGGGGAAGCGCACCGCCGGGGAAATCCCCGACATTCTCCGCTCGCTTGACCGCTCCCGCGCAGGGCGGACGCTTCCGGCGTGCGGACTGTACCTGAATCGGGTATTCTATCCCGAGAATCCGTTCGGAAAGGAGGAAAACGGTTGAAGCGAAAAAGCGCCCGTATATCTGTCCGTCCCGAGCGCCCGCTTGACGCGTATTACGAAAGCATTTCCGAACGCTTCGGGATTACGCAGGTTCTGCTGTATCTTTCCCTGCTCGCGTTCGTCGTACTGTCGCTGATCGGGAATACGGGACTCCTGACGTACCAGAATTTCTATTACTTTTTCAAGGATCTCGGCGCGTCCGCCGAAACGGTGGATGTTCTTCATACCGACGCGTTGAGTTATCCCACCGACTCCGCGCAGAGTTTTACACTCTACCGGCAGGGGCTTGCCATCGCGGGAAACACCTCGGTTACGGTCTTTACGCCGTCCGGCAGACAGGCAATCAGTCAAAAACTGCAATACGACAAACCGACCGCCGAAGGATCGGGAAAATATCTGCTCGTTTACGACGCGGACAGCACCCAGTATTCGCTCTACACTTCCTACGCGCAGGTTCGGTCGGGCAAGAGCCGATATCCGATCCGAAGCGCGGCAGTCTCGGCTTCTGGCGCATACCTGTTGCTTTCCGCCTCAGACGAATTCCCGTCGGAAATGGAGCTTTATGACGACCGCTTTGAACGGATCGGCTACTTTACGCTTTCCTCCTACGTCACGGATGTTGCCATCAACCGCAAGGGAACTGTGTTCGCGTTTCTTGCTTCCGAGGTGCGGGACGGCGCGTTTGCAACCTCCATCCGGATTTACGAAACGGGGCGGAGCGAACCGGTTGCGGTCACGCCGCTCGGAAACGGTTTGGGACTTTCCTGTTCCTTTACCGACAGCGGCAATCTGTCCGTAATCTGCGGCGACGGCGTTTACATCGTCTCTCCGCGCGGAAATCTGTTGAACAGTTATGCGTTTGACGGAAAAACCATCCGCTCCGCCGACGGAAACGGGGACGGATGTGCTCTGATCCTTGCGGAAAACGATATTTCTTCCAAAAAATCTGCGATTGTATTTGACAAAAGCGGAAAAATCGTGTATAATGAAGCAATCAGCGAAACGGCGGAAACCGTCAGGCTTTGCGGAGACGCAATCTTTCTGCAGTGCTCCGACGGAATCGAACGCATCCGAACCGGCAACGGGCATTCGGAAAAGTTCGTCTGCGTTACCGACGGGCGCTTCATGCTTGCCTATGACGAAACCTGCGTTCTGCTCTGCTCGTCCAAACGGGCGGTATTCTGCCGGTTCGGAAACTAAAACTGGAAATGAGAAAAGGAGAAATTCACCATGCAGTACATTTTTGATATCTGCGCGATTGTCGTCGCGGCGTTCATCATCTTCAGTTGTGCGCGCAAAGGATTCTTTCTGACCGTGCTCAGCTTCTTCAAGTTCCTGCTTGCCGTTCTCGCGGCATACTTCTTCGGCGGCGCACTCGGCAATCTGCTTGGAAAAATGTTCATCAACGAAGCTGTCTACGGATCGGTTTCCAAGAAAATCACCAAAATTTATGAGAGCACCGCAGGAACTTTCAATGCGGAAAGCATCACGGAAGCGATTCCGAAATTTCTGCGTTCCGATGCGCTGACGGAAAAGCTGAACAGCCTTGACGCCACAGGCGCGGAGTTGGCGGACGCCATGTCGCAGACCGTTGCCGACGCTTTGTCGGCGGTCATCTGCGCGGTGGTCGGCGCGATTCTGATGTTCGTCATTGCAATGATCGTTCTGACGATCGTATATGCGATTCTCAAAGCGATCCGCTCGAAGTTCAAGCTGCTTGGTCTTGCGGACGGCATTCTCGGCGCGGTGCTCGGCTGCATGATCGCGGCGCTTACGCTGATGCTGCTCGGCTCGCTCGTGAAGGTCTTTTTCGGGAATTCGGACGCTTATAACGCTTCCAGGATTCTGAAATTCTTCGGAAATGCAACGCTCGGAGACTTTTTCGGCTGGCTCAATATCGGACATTGGATCGATAAACTCAACAGTTAACGTTAAACAGTGAATTGATAAACGAAAGGCTTTTACCATGACCATGTGTTCACAATGCCACAAGCGCGTGGCAGTCGTGTTTATGACGCGGGTGGAAAACGGGGAAAAGACCACCCGGGGTCTTTGCATGAAATGCGCAAAAGAGCTGGGCGTTCCGATTGACAACATCGTCGGAAACGTGATCGACCAACTCGGAATTTCCCCCGAACAATTGGAAAACGCCGAGAATGACCTCGGGGAAATGCTCGGACAGGCGCTCAAGCCCTCGGATTGCGATGACCCCGAGGACGGCGGCGCGCCCGCCATCGACTTCCCGAAACTGTTCCGCGACGCGGGACTCGTTCCGCCCGAAGCGCCCAAGCCTGCCGACGGCGCACCTGCTGCCGACAAGGTCAAGAGCGACCGCAAACGGGAAAAGGAGCAGAAAAAGCTGAAGTTTCTGACCACCTACTGCCGGAATCTGACCGACTTTGCGCGGAAAGGGAAACTCGACAACATCATCGGGCGTGACCGGGAACTGGCGCGCGTGATTCAGATTCTCTGCCGCAGGCAGAAGAACAATCCCTGCCTGATCGGCGAGCCGGGCGTCGGAAAGACCGCGATTGCCGAGGCGCTTGCCATCCGCATTGCGGCGGGAAATGTCCCGTACAAACTGCGCGGAAAGGAAATTTATCTGGTCGACATGACCGCTCTTGTTGCGGGAACGCAGTTCCGCGGGCAGTTCGAATCCCGCATTCTCGGGCTTCTCGGCGAGGTGCGCGAGGTCGGAAATGCGATTCTTGTCATCGACGAGGTGCACAACATCGTCGGCACGGGAGAAGCGGAGGGAAGCGTCAATGCGGCGAACATCCTCAAGCCCGCGCTGTCGCGCGGCGAAGTGCAGGTCATCGGCGCAACCACGCTGAACGAATACCGCAAGTATATCGAAAAGGATTCCGCTCTGGAGCGCCGCTTCCAGCCTGTCACGGTGAACGAGCCGTCGGTGGACGAGTCGATGGAAATGCTGCAGGGCATCAAGCATTACTACGAGGAATTCCACGCCGTCACGATTCCGGACGAGGTTCTGCGGCGGGCGGTGGTGCTGTCCGAGCGGTATATCACCGACCGTTTTCTGCCGGATAAAGCGATCGACCTGATCGACGAGGCGGCGGCACACCGTTCGCTTTCCTCTGCGGTACTGGCGGAAAGTTATGAAGTCCGCGACAAGCTTCTGGAGCTCCGGAACAAGCGTGAAGCGCTGGAAGGCGAGATTGCGGGCAACGCGCAGGTGGAGAACAGCCGGTACGAAGAAATTTCCAACATTCAGTCCGAGGAATTGCGCCTGAGCGCACGCCTCGACGAACTCGAACCCGAAACGCACCGCATCGAACTGACCGAAAACGATATTGCCGACGTGATCGAGCTGTGGACAGGCATTCCCGCAACCACGATTACGGAGAACGAATTCCGTCGGATCGATCGTCTTGAGGAACGTCTCAAGGAGCATATCGTGGGACAGGACGCCGCCGTGGAAGCTGTGGCAAGAGCCATCAAGCGGAGTCGCGCGGGCATTTCCTACAAGCGCAAACCCGTGTCCTTCATTTTTGCAGGTCCGACGGGCGTCGGGAAGACCGAATTGGTCAAGGTGCTGGCAAACGACCTGTTCTGCTCACCCGAAACGCTGATCCGTCTGGATATGTCGGAATTCATGGAGAAACACGCGGTATCCCGAATCATCGGCGCGCCTCCCGGATACGTCGGTTACGACGAAGCGGGACAGCTGACCGAAAAGATCCGCCGCAGACCTTATTCGGTCGTGCTGTTTGACGAGATCGAAAAGGCGCATCCCGACGTGCTGAATATTCTGCTCCAGATTCTCGATGACGGCAGAATCACCGACGCACGCGGAAAGACCGTCAACTTCGAAAATACCGTCATCGTCATGACCACAAACGCAGGCTCGGATCACTCCGCGGCAACGGCGGGCTTCAGCGCAAGCGAGCAGACCGCCGCAGAGGACAAAACGCAAAAGGCGCTGTCCGCCTTCCTGCGCCCCGAGTTTCTCAACCGTGTGGATGAAATCATCACATTCCGTCAGCTTGACCGCAACGACTTTGTACGCATCGCTTCCATCATGCTCGGGGAACTTTCCGCGGCATTGGCGGAAAAGCATATCACACTGACCGTGACCGACGCCGCGAAGGAACAGATTGCGGATAAGTCCTATTCCCGCACCTACGGCGCGCGGAATATGCGGCGCTATATTCAAAAGGAAGTTGAGGACAGGCTCGCGGCAGAGTTGATCTCCGGCTACGAGCAGCATTACACGCAGGCGATTGTCGACGCGGACGCGGACGGCATCCGCGTTCGGTGTCTCTGATGGGAATGGAGGAAAAACGAATCCGTTGGTGTCGCACAACGCCGCGGGATGCACTGAAACTGCTCGGAAGCAACGGGCAGAGCGGGCTTTCTCATAAGGAAGCTTATGCAAGACTCCGGAAAAACGGACCGAACCGTTTCATGGAGCCGCCCAAGCAGGCTTACGGCATTCTGAAAAGCCTGCTTCGCGACCCCGTTCTGCTGCTGACCCTGCTGTGCGGGGTTCTGTCACTGTGCTTTGACGAACTTCTGAGCGGTCTGCCGTTCCTGCTCCTGCTCGGCGTATGGAGCGGACTGTTCCTCGGGCGGCTGTTGCACGCAATCGGACGCTTCCAATCGGATTTTGCCTTTTTCGGCACACCGTCGGTCACGGTTCTGCGGGAGAGGGAAGCCTTCCTGATTCCCGCCACGCGCGTGGTACGCGGCGATGTCATCGTACTTCACGAAGGGGATATCGTCCCGTGCGACTGCCGGCTGCTCTCGGGCGACGACCTGACTGTGCGCATGACATGGCGCGAGGGGGAGAAGCCGACCCCGCATCTCTACCGCAAAACCGCCGACCGTCTCTATGCGTTCGGCGACACCGCGCAAGCGCCCGATTTCGAAAATATGGTATACGGCGGCTCGGAAATCGTTGCGGGCAGTGCCGTTGCACTCGCGGTCGAGTTGGGGGAGACCTCCTTTCTCGGCGCGATGGGCGAACGCTTCGGAAAGACTACACGAGCGGTCAGAGGAGAGATGCTCGGCGGCATTCTGCCGTACTGCAAGCTGTTGTCCTTCGCTTCGCTTCTGCTCCTGTTTCTGGTCGGCATTGTGTCGCTGTTCGCCGCGCCGTCGGCGTACACCTCGCTGCGCGTTTTCCTGCCGGTCTGCGTCATTACCGCGTCGGCATCGGTCGGCGTGACCGGACTGTACTTTACAGCGTTGCTCTTCCGGAATCGCCGCGCGGCAGGGGCGGAAAAGCAGAAACGGAATCGCGTTTACATCCGAACCGACATTGCAAACGAAACCCTGCCGTATCTGACCGATCTTGTGATTACCGACCGCTCCGCCTTCTCGGACGGCAGACTGCATCTGCGCGCAGGCTATACGGGGGACGGTGTGGTAACTGGCGGCGCGCCGCTTGCGGGGCTTGCCGAAGCCTTTGTTCTGCTTGCAAAGGCACGCGAGGCGCTTCCCGCCGCGCAGTGCGACCGCTTTACCGAAACCGAGGACATGACCTATCTTTCCGAGCTGTTGCGGGCAAGCAAATTCGACCTGCACGCGCTGGATATCCGTCTCTCTGCCGTGAACCTGATTGCGGCGGGCGACGAAGAGTTGTTGCACGTTGCCACCGCGACCGAGACCTTCCGCCTGCACGTCACGCACGGCGTTGGCGCGGTCACGGGCTGTTCCGCCATTCAGTCCGAGGGCGGCGAGCTTCCCATGACTCCCGAGCGGCTGGAGCGCATCCTGCGTTTCTGCGCGCGCGAGGAGGACTCGGCGGGCAGTGTGCGGACTGTGGTCAAAGAGAAGAACGGGCGGTTTCTGCTCGTCGGTCTGCTTGCACTCGGCGAGGTATTCCTGCCCGACCTGAACGAACGGTTGGACAAGCTGAACCGGGCGGGCGTGCGGGTCTCGGTTCTTCTGCCGCATTCCCGCGAGGACTGCCTGCGGTACTTCCGCAACTGCTGTCCCGATCTTCCGATCGAAGAGCCTGCGGCGCTTGAGCAGGACAACGGCGCGGCAATCCGCATTGCGGCGGGCGCGGATCGGGATTTTGTGACCGAATACCTGAAAAAGCTGAAGAAAAGCAAGCGGACGGCGGCACTGCTGTGCAACCGCACCGACAACCGACAACTGCTCGGCGCGGCGGCGCTCCGCGTGGTTTGCGACGACTGCTTCGGTCTTCTGTGCGACAGCGGGGAAGCCCTGCCGGAGCGGATTCCGGTTGCCGATCTCACCGTGCGGGACGGATGCACGCAGTCTGTGCGCAATTCCGCCGATCTGATTCTCTGCCGCGCGGGAGCGTCCGGCGGAGGAATCGCCGCGCTTGAACCGATTCTGCGCCGCTCCAAAGCCATGACATGGCGGCTGCGGGCACTGCTCTGGAATCTCACGCTGCTCAAACTCGCGCGGATGCTCTTCTTTACGCTCTGCGCACTCTCGGGACTCGGACCGCCAACCGCCGCGGAAATGCTCTTTGTCTGCTTCGGCGGGGATTTGGCGGCGTTGTACGTTGCGCAAACGGGAAAACTCCAACACCCCGAGCGCACACCGTTCCGCCCCGATTACACCGGTTTGATGCGCTTCTTCCGCGACCGCAGAATCGCAGTGTGCACGACAGTGCCGCCGCTTGCAATCTGGCTTGTTTCGCTGATTCTGCGCGTGACGGGACTGCTCTCCGCGGAAGCCGCGCAGTCGCTCCCGATTCTCGGGCTTGCGATTCTGCAGGTCGTGCTTCTGACGTTTGCGGAGTCCGACGACGTGCGGATGCGGACTTCCGCAGGCTATGCAAGGCTTGCGGTGCTCCTGCTCGCGCCGCTGCTGCCATCGGTTCTGCTGTCGGTTCTGATTCCTACAGTCGGCAAGGTCACGGGGCTTGGAACGTGGTCGCTCGCCTCGGGCTTTATCACGGTTTTCGCATTCCTTGCGTCTCTTGCGGGAACGTTGCCGATCTTCCGTAAAAAAACGAAATAGAGAGAAACGCGCCCGCATATACTGTACCGAGCCTATCGGATAAGGAGAAAGGGTATGAAACGGTACAGTACGGCGGAATTGCGGAAACTGGAAATTGTCAATCTGTGCGACGGCGCACGGCTCGGCTACGCGGAAGATTTTGAATTTGAGGCGGAAGGAGATTGCTCGCGCATTCTCTCGCTGATTATCTCGGGCAGTTGCGGCTTTCTCGGAATCGGCAGGGAGGACGATCTGGTCATCCCGTGGTGTCGCGTGGAGTGCATCGGAGAAGATACCATTCTGGTAAAACTTACGCCGCAGGAGTTCTCAAGCTGTCTCTGCGGCAGAAAAAGCGGCGGACGACGGCTGTTTGGTAAGCATAAATGTTAATAAAATGTAAAAACAGGTGAGAACCGATTGAAAAAGGCGACGGAATATGGTATAATTCAATGTAATTGTGCCGGACTGTCGCCTTTTTGCGTCGGCGGCGCAAAAATAATACACACATCGGACGAAAATCGCCTCGGTGCCGTACCGTGCGGTGCGGTTTCGGCGGATGCGTCGCGATGGTGGAAAAACCGAAGGAGGACATGAAACATGTCTGTTATCTCGATCAAGCAGTTGCTTGAAGCAGGTGTTCATTTCGGACACCACACCAGAAGATGGAACCCGAAAATGCAGGAGTACATTTTCACGGAGCGGAACGGTATTTATATTATCGACCTGCAGAAAACCGTGAAAAAGTTCGACGAGGCGTATAACTTCGTCCGCGAGCTGTCCGAAAAGGGCGGAACGCTGCTGTTTGTGGGTACGAAGAAGCAGGCGGCGGAAGCCATCAAGGAAGAGGCTACCCGTTGCGGAATGTACTATGTCAACGTGCGTTGGCCCGGCGGTATGATGACCAACTTCAAGACCATCAAGAAGTCGATCAACCGTCTGAACAACCTCTACAAGATGCAGGAGGACGGCACGTTCGATCTGCTTCCGAAGAAGGAAGTTGCCGCAATGCAGAAGGAAATCTTCGATCTTGAGAAGAGCTACGGCGGTATCAAGACCATGGAGCAGCTGCCTGACGCAGTGTTCGTGGTTGACCCCAAGAAGGAGCACATTGCAGTGCTTGAGGCGAAGAAGCTTGGCATTCCGGTTATCGCAATCGTGGATACCAACTGCGACCCCGACGACGCAGACTATATCATCCCGGGTAACGACGACGCAATCCGCGCAATCAAACTGATTTCCTCCTCTCTGGCAGACGCCGTGATCGAGGGCAAGCAGGGCGAAGAGACGGCGGAAGCAACCGCCGAAGAGACCGCGACCGACGCGGAGTAATCGAAAGGGGAAACAAAAATGGCTGCTATTACCGCAAAAGATGTTGCCGCGCTCCGCGCAAAGACCGGTATCGGTATGATGGAGTGCAAAAAGGCGCTGGTTGAGGCAGACGGCGATATGGACGCCGCTGTCAAGATTCTGCGCGAGAAGGGCGAACTGAAGGCTGAGTCCAAGATGGCAACCAGAATTGCCGCCGACGGACTGGTTGAGATTCTCAAGGATGGCGATCTGACCGCAATGATCGAGGTCAACTCCGAGACCGACTTCGTGGCAAAGAACGAAACCTTCAAGGCGTTTGTAACCGACCTGCTGAAGATCATCATCGCGCAGAAGCCCGCAACGGTGGAAGCCCTGATGGCTTGCAAGTATGACGATGAGATGACGGTTGACGCCAAGCTGAAGGAAATGATCTTCAAGATCGGCGAAAAGCTGACCGTTCGTCGGTTCGTTCTGGTCGAGGGCATCACAAGCACCTATATCCACGGCAACGGCTCGATCGGTGTTGTTGCAAAGTTCAAGACCAATGTGGCGGACAAGCCCGAGTTCGCGGCGTTCGCAAAGAACATCGCGCTCCAGATCGGCGCTTATCCGACCCCGTATCTCTGCCGCGAGCAAGTTCCCGCGGACGTGATCGAGGAAGAGAAGAAGATTCTTCTGGCGCAGATCGCAAACGATCCCGCAAACGCAAAGAAGCCCGACGCAATCAAGGAGAAGATGGTCGAGGGTCGTGTTTCCAAGTTCTACGACAACAACTGCCTGTTGGATATGGGCTATGTCAAGGACGAGGACATGAAGGTCGGTCAGTACGTCAAGGCTACCGCAAAGGAGCTGGGCGGCGAGATCGAAATCGTGGAATTCTACCGCTACGAAAAGGGCGAGGGAATCCAGAAGCGCGAGGACAACTTTGCAGAGGAAATCGCAAAGCTGACCGCGAATAAATAATCGGTAAAAATATCGCAAAAAGGGCGAATCGGAGAAAAAATTCTCCGATTCGCCCGCTTTTTTTCCGAAACCTCTTGACAAATCCGGAATTTGTGGTATAATGTAAAGGAAATTGCTTTACACTCATAAGCGCGGTGAATCGTATGTTTGAAAAGAATCTGAAAATCGGGTTTCTGTTGGATTTTTACGGAGATATGCTTTCCGAGCGGAAACGAACCGTGTTGGACTACTATTACAACGACGACCTCTCGCTGTCCGAAATCGCGGACGAGATCGGCATCTCGCGCCAAGGCGTGCGGGAACTGATTAAAAAGGCAGAGGATGAATTGCTGTTTTTTGAGGAAAAATTGGGGCTGGCGGCAAGATTCCGTCAAGCAGGCGAGCAAGCGGAACGGCTTCTCGGACTGTTGCGGGAACGGGATGCCGACGGCGAGATCATGGAAGCGGCGGAGAATCTTGCAAAGTTGATCCGCTGACGAAAGGAGGGGAGTGTACCGTGTTTGAAAGTCTCGGCGAGAAGCTGTCAAACGCATTCAAAAAGTTCAGGAGCAAAGGAAAACTGACCGAAGCGGATGTCAAAGCGGGAATGCGGGAGATCAAGCTTGCATTGCTGGAAGCGGACGTCAACTTCAAGGTGGTTCGCGACTTTATCAAGATCGTGTCCGAACGGGCGGTCGGAAGCGAGGTTCTGGAATCGCTTCTGCCTGCACAACAGATTGTCAAAATCGTAAACGAAGAGCTGACCCGTCTCATGGGCGGCTCGCAATCCAAGCTGACGATTGCCTCCAAGCCGCCAACGGTCATTATGATGGTCGGTTTGCAGGGTGCAGGTAAGACCACACACGCAGGGAAACTTGCGGGACTCTACAAGAAGCAGGGCAAAAAGCCGCTGCTGGTTGCCTGCGATGTTTACCGTCCTGCCGCAATCAAGCAGTTGCAGGTGGTTGGAGAAAAGCTGGATATTCCCGTGTTCACCATGGGCGATCAGGTCTCTCCCGTCAAGATTGCAAAGGCGGGCGTTGACTATGCCAACCAAAAAGGCTACGACATGGTCTTCATCGACACCGCAGGTCGGTTGCAGATCGACGAAGTCCTGATGGAGGAACTGGAGCAGATCAAGGAGGCGGTCAAACCGACCGAGATTCTGCTGACAGTGGACGCGATGATCGGTCAGGAATCGGTCAACGTGGCGGAGACCTTCAACAACAAACTGGACATTACGGGTGTCATTCTGACCAAACTGGACGGCGATACCCGTGGCGGCGCGGCACTTTCCATCCGTTATGTGACCGGAAAGCCGATCAAGTTCGTGGGAACGGGCGAAAAACTGGACACCATCGAACCGTTCTATCCCGACCGCATGGCATCGCGGATTCTCGGCATGGGAGATGTGCTGACGCTGATTGACAAGGCGCAGGCGGCTTACGACGAGAAGCAGGCGGCAGAGTTGGAAAAGAAAATGCGCCAACAGACCTTTACGCTTGACGATTACCTCGGGCAACTGCTGCAGCTGAAAAAGATGGGAAATCTGGATCAGCTTGTCGGCATGATGCCGGGAATGAATGCCAAGGCGCTGAAGGACGCAAAAGTGGACGAAAAGGTGTTGGTGCGAACCGAAGCCATCATCCACTCGATGACAAAAAAAGAGCGGGAACATCCCGAAATCATCAATGCGTCGCGCAAAAAGCGCATCGCGCAAGGCTCGGGAACTTCGGTAGAAGAGGTCAACAAACTGCTCAAGCAGTTCGACCAGATGCTCAAAATGATGCGGCAGTTTACCGAAATGGGCAAAACCCGCAAAGGAAAGAAAATGCTCGGCAGAATGAAGATGCCTTTCTGATTTCACCGTTCATTCATAAAACCATATTTTATTTATTTTTCGGAGGAAAAAATCATGGCAGTAAAAATGAGACTTACCAGAATCGGCGCAAAGAAAGCACCGTTCTATCGCGTTATCGTTGCGGACAGCCGCTCGCCCAGAGACGGTCGCTTCATCGACACGATCGGCACTTACAACCCGCTGACCACCCCCGTTGAGATCAAGATCGACGCGGAGAAGGCAAAGAAGTGGCTCGGAAACGGCGCTCAGCCGACCGAAACCGTCAAAGCGCTTCTGAAGAAGAGCGGAATCGTTGACTGATTCCCTTCCACAGGAGTAACGCGGTATGGCAAATTTACAGGAAACCTTGCTTGATATCGCGAAAGCGATTGTCGATAACCCCGACGAAGTGAAGGTTGCGACCGAAGAGGATGAGCGCTCGATTACGCTCACGCTCACGGTTGCGGCGGACGACACGGGAATGGTCATCGGTAGACACGGAAGAATCGCAAAAGCGATCCGCACGGTCATCAAGGCTGCATCTGCCGGCAGCGGCAAAAAAGTGAATGTGGAAATTCGTTGAAGCCGAAAAACCGGACGCTTGCCGTTCGGTTTTTTCGTTATAAGGAGGGGGACATGGAGGAATCGGACATCTTTCGCTTTCCCGAAGAGCGGGAAGGGGAAGAACGGTTGCGCGGCATGACGGCGGAGGAGCTGATCTCGGCGCTTTCCCGCCTTGAAAAGACGTTGCCGACCGCACCCGACCCAACAGCCGGGGACAAGCGGCGGCAGGCGGTGAACATTCTGACGGTTCTGGAACGGGAGACCGCCCGTTTCCTCGCAGCGGAGCGCGGCAAGACCGATGTATTCGGGCATCTGCGGGACGCGAACGGCTTTTACGCGGACTACTGCGGAATGCAGGCTGTCGTGCAGGATGGAGCAGAACGGTTGGAGTCCCTTTGCGCCCGGAAAGTCGGCAGGCATACCGTTGACCGTTACACGGAATGGGCAATTCTCCGACTGTCGCAGGGCTTGCACGGTGATTCCACCGTTACCGATGCGGCGCGCGCACTGTCAGTCCGACTCCGGGAAGCGCAGGACAGACAGGCGGGGGAGACCGAACGCATCACGCGCCTGCAGGCATATCTACGTGCCTTTGTGCGGGAAACAATCCCCGCATATTGCGAGCGTGCCCTGCCGCTTTCGGATGCGCGGAACGGTGGAAAAGCCCCGCAAGCGGGACAGCTGTTGGCGCTGGTCGGAGAGTTGAGAGACGCCATCGTGCGCACAAAACGGGCGCTTGAATCGGTCTGACCGCTTGACAAATCGCAAAAGCTGTGTTACAATAAAGGTAAGATGAAGATCCGGAGGTTATGCTATGAAGCCCTATTTACTGGCACTCGATCAGGGAACAACAAGTTCGCGTTGCATTCTGTTTGATCGGCACGGAACGGTGCTGTCGCGGGTCAATCGCGAATTTCGACAGTCCTATCCGCAGGACGGTTGGGCTGTCCCGCAATCGTCTGGCAGTGCAGACGGACGGCAGAGCGTTGCGCCGAACTGAAACGGCAGGGGTTGGAGTCGATGCTCCATGCCAAAACCGGACTGATTGCCGACCCGTATTTTTCGGCAACCAAACTGCAATGGATTCTGGAAAACATCCCCGACGCACGCCGTCGCGCGGAAGCAGGGGAACTGTGCTTCGGCACGGTGGACAGTTGGCTGATCTGGAATCTGACGGGCGGAAAAGTCCACGCGACAGACCCTTCCAACGCGGCGCGCACCATGCTGTACAACATTCACACAGGGGCGTGGGATCGCGATCTGCTCGATCTGTTCGGCATTCCGGAGGCAATCCTGCCCGAGGTCAAGCCGTCCTCCTGCATATTCGGCTATACATCCGAGCATCTGTTCGGGGAACGCATTCCGATTTCCGGAGCGGCGGGGGATCAACAGGCGGCGCTGTTCGGGCAGGGCTGTTTTGATGCGGGTGACGTCAAAAACACTTACGGAACGGGCGGATTTCTGCTGATGAACACGGGCGAGACGCCTGTCGATTCGAAAGCGGGACTGCTGACAACCGTCGGTTGGCAACTCGGTGACCGCACCACCTATGTGTTGGAAGGCTCGGTCTTTATCTGCGGAGCGGTCATTCAGTGGTTGCGGGACGGTCTGCACCTGTTTGGAAAAGCGAGCGAGACCGAAGCCATGGCAACCGCAGTTCCCGACAGCGCGGGCGTTTATCTTGTCCCCGCCTTTGTCGGTTTGGGCGCGCCGTACTGGGATCCGTTCGCGCGCGGCTCGATTCAGGGGCTGACCCGCGCAGTGACCGCCAATCACATTGTGCGCGCAGCGTTGGAGTCCATGGCGTACCAGACGGCGGACGTTCTGGAAGCCATGAGGCGTGACGCGGCAACGCTCATCGGAAACATCCGTGTTGACGGCGGCGCTTCGGCAAACGATTTTCTTCTGCAGTTCCAGAGCGATATTCTTGGAATTCCGCTATCCCGCCCGCTCTGCGTTGAGACAACCGCATGGGGCGCGGCAAGCCTTGCGGCATTGGCGGTCGGATACTACGGCGACCTGTCCGAATTGCGGCAGGTTCGCAGGACGGATCGTTGCTTTGTCCCCGAAATGAGCGAAGAAGAGCGGGAGAAACGGCTTGCGGGGTGGCACAAAGCGGTGAACCGCTCCCGCGAGTGGATAAACGGATAATATGGAACAACAGAATAATTTGCAGAAAATTGCAAAAAGCTCTTGATTTTTCAGGCGGGATGTGGTATAATATATCCGTTGCCCGCCGGTATGATGGAATTGGCAGACGTGCTGGACTCAAAATCCAGTGGTAGCGATACCGTGTCGGTTCGACCCCGACTACCGGCACCAAAAGATACCTGCCGCCCAAGCTTTTCGGGCGGCAGGTTTTTGTTTATTTCGGAGGTGTCGGATGGATGACAGGATGTATCTTTGCATCGACCTCAAAAGTTTTTTCGCCTCCGTGGAATGCGCCGAACGCGGGCTTGATACCATGACAACGCGACTCGTGGTTGCAGATCCCTCCCGCGGGCGCGGCGCGATCTGTCTGGCGGTCTCTCCTGCGCTCAAGGAACTGGGCGTGCGAAACCGATGCAGAATTTATGAGATTCCGCCCGGAATCGACTATATCACAGCGCTTCCGCGGATGAAACTGTATATGGAATACGCGGCGCGCATCTATTCGGTTTATCTGCGCTATATCAGTCCGGAGGATATCCATGTGTATTCCATCGACGAATGCTTTCTGGATATCACGTCCTACCGCAGGCTCTACGACATGAACGAGCGGGATCTGGCAAAAATGTTGACCGACGCGGTGTATCGCGAAACGGGCGGCATCTGCGCAACCGTCGGAATCGGAACGAACCTCTTTCTGGCGAAGGTGGCGCTTGACATTACGGCAAAACACGCCCCGGATCGCGTCGGGTATCTGGACGAGGCGGAATTTCGACGGACGGTTTGGTATCATCAGCCGCTGACGGATATCTGGAATGTCGGTCGCGGCATTGCAAAGCGGCTGGAAAAGATGGGCATCTTCGATCTGCGCGGCGTTGCGGAATGCGAAGAAGCCAAGCTTTACCGTGAATTCGGCGTGAATGCGGAATATCTGATCGACCATGCCCACGGGCGAGAGCCGTGCACCATTGCGGACATCCATGCTTATGTGGCAAAGAGCGAATCGATTTCCAACGGGCAGATTCTGTTTGAAGACTACCGCTTTGACGACGCGCTGACGGTGCTGAAGGAAATGGTAGATCCGTTGGTTCTGGAACTGATCGAGCGGCGCAAGGTTACCGATTCCATCAGCCTTTCGGTCGGCTATTCGCGCGATATGCGCGGGTCGGCGGGAACAACCGTAAAGCTTGGCGGTTACACCAATTCGGCAAAGAAGATCCGCCGCGCGTTTGTGGACTGCTTCCGCAAAACGGTCAACCCGAATTATCCCATCCGCCGCATCAACGTGGGACTGAACGATCTGCAGGACGAGACTTGCGCAACGCTGAATCTTTTTACCGATCTCGACGCGGAGCGGCGCGAACTGGAACTCCAGAAAACGGTTCTGGGACTTCGGAAAAAGTATGGTAAAAACGCGATTCTGCACGGAATCAGCCTTGAGGAAAAGGCGACCGCGCGGGAACGGAATCGGCTGATCGGAGGACACAACAGTGGAGAAGAAGACCGGGAATCCTGACCGCGCGCGACAATTCATGCCGTTTGCGGCATTGCGCGGATTTGAGGAATTGATCCGCGAACAGGAGCGGAAGCCCGAACCGAGGCGAATGCTCTCCGAAGAGGACGCGGCGGCGCTGTCGCGGAAGCTGTCGCACATCGCGCGCGGCAGTCTGGTTCGCGTAACGCATTACGATGGGAATGCATACAAAACAACGGTCGGTATGGTATCGGACATCGATCTTGCAACCCGCGCCCTGCGGATTGTCAAAACCTCGATCCGGTTTGATGATATATCGGAAATTACGGAACTCAACAACTGAAAGGAAACGAATATGAAAGCGATTTACACGGTCACGCTCAACCCCGCATTCGATCTGCACTATCGCATGGCGCATTTTGAAGCGCAGAAGGAGAACTATGTTGACAGCATCCTCTGCGACGCAGGCGGAAAGGGCATCAACATTTCCCGTGCGTTAAAAGTCAATGGGACTGACAGCACCGCGTTCGTCATTCTCGGCGACGAGAACGGCGCGGCATTTGAGGCACAGCTGAAGCGCGACGGTCTGCACTATGCGCCGATTCACACGGCAGGGCGCATCCGCGAAAACATCACGCTGCACCCAGCAGACAGCCGGGAAACGCGAATCAGTCTCGACACCTTCCGCGTAACCCCCGAAATTCTGCACGAACTGGAAAAGTCCGTGCTTGATGTCTGCCGCGCAGGCGACCTGCTCGCATTTGCGGGAAGAAATCCGAAGGGCTTGGAGAAAGCGGATGTCATCGCCTTTCTGCGCCGTCTGATCGCAAACGGCGTGCGCGTGATTGTGGATTCCAATTCCTTTACCCCCGAGGATCTGACCGAAATTCACCCGTGGCTCATCAAGCCGAACGAGCAGGAGATCGTCTCCTTCCTCGGAACGCCGGTGGAAAACGCGCAGGACGCGGCAAAAGCGGCGGCGGAACTGGTGAAGCGCGGCGTGGCGGAAGAGGTGATGATCAGCCTCGGCGGGGACGGCGCGGTCTGGTCGGACGGTTGCAATTCGCTGATTCTGTCAGTACCCAAGTTGGCGCACCCCGTTTCCACCATCGGGGCGGGAGACAGCACGTTGGCAGGCGTTCTGCACGCAACCGCGCGGGGACTGGATCGCGAAACCGTCCTGCGCACGGCAGTCTCGTTCGGCACTGCTGCCTGCATGACGGAAGGGACTCTGCCGCCGAAGGCAGAGGATGTCAAAGCCGTTTTCGGACAAACGCGGGTGCTGTAAGACGCCACGGAGCGGAAAATCGCCGCAAAAGCATTTTATTTACAAAAAAGGTGTTTACAAACGGCGCGATTTGTAGTAAAATAAAGAGGAATAGGACAACGGAAGAAGGAGCTTGATTTATGGATATGCAACCGAAATACCGCAGGGTACTGCTCAAGCTGTCGGGCGAGGCGCTTGCCGCAGGAGCAGACGGGATTCTGAACTTTGATTTTACTGCACAGGTCGCCGCGCAGATCAAACGCTGCGTTGACGCGGGCGTGCAGGTTGCCGTTGTGGTCGGCGCGGGAAACATCTGGCGCGGCAGACAGGGAACGGATATGGATCGCGTCCGTGCGGATCACATGGGAATGCTCGCAACCGTCATCAACTCCATCGCGCTTCAGGATGCGTTTGTTCATGCGGGCATGGAAGCGGTTGTCATGACCTCGGTTGACATTCATGCCTTTGCGGACGTATACACCGCGCGTGACGCAATCGCGGCGCTGGAAGCCGGAAAGGTCGTCATTTTCGGCGGCGGACTCGGCGTTCCGTACTTCTCAACCGATACAACGGCTGTTCTGCGCGCGGCGGAAATTCACGCCGACTGCGTGCTGATGGCGAAGAACATCGACGCAATCTACAGCGCCGACCCGAGAAAAGATCCGACCGCGACCCGTTACAGCGAATTGACCTACCGTCAGATCATCGATCAAAATCTCAAGGCGCTGGATCTCTCCGCCATGATCTTCTGCATGGAAAACAATGTGAACGGCTATGCTTTCGGACTGGCAGATCCCGAGAATATTTACCGCGTCGTCATGGGCGAGCCTGTCGGCACCCTGATTCATAACAAAAACTGAACAACCGAACACACAGGAAAGGATTGGATGAAATTATGAAATTCAACACCAAACAGACCGAAGAAAAAATGCAGAAGAGCATTGCCGCTTACGAGAGCAATCTTTCCACCATCCGCGCAAGTCAGGCGAATGCCGCTATCGTGTCCAAGGTGACCTTTGAATACTACGGCGCGCCGACCCGCATTGTGGATATGGCTTCGGTGACCGTAACCGACCCCAAAACTCTGACCATTTCTCCCTACGACCGCTCCACCCTTAAGCCGATGGTGAAGGCGATTCTGGCATCCGACATCGGCATTACGCCGAGCGACGACGGCATTGTCATCCGTCTGATCTTCCCGCAGCTGACCGAGGAGCGCCGCAAGGAGCTGACCAAGCAGATTCAGAAGATGGGCGAGGAAGCGCGCGTTGCCATTCGAAATGTCCGCCGCGAAGCAAATGACGAAATCAAGAAGCAGAAGAAAGACGGCGAAATGACCGAGGACGAACAGAAGGCAAGCGAGAAATCCGTGCAGGATCTGACCGACAAGTACATCAAGCAGGTGGATGACATTACCGCAAAGAAGGACAAGGAGATCATGCAGGTCTGACGGCGGCGTTTCTGCGATTCTCCGGCGGGCGCCGCAAAACGGTTCCCGCCGGATTTTTTGGAGTGCATCATGTTTTTTCAAAAGAAGAAAAAGGAAGCGGCAGGCGCTCCCGAACTCTCGGACGGGCGGTTGCGGCACATCGCCTTCATCATGGACGGCAACGGCAGATGGGCAAAAAAGCGGGGAATGCCGCGCGAATACGGGCACAAACGGGGAGCGGAAAACTTCCGTCGCATCGGGCGGTACTGTGAATCCATCGGGTTGCAGTACATGACCGTTTACGCCTTTTCCACCGAGAACTGGAAGCGCCCCGAGCACGAGGTCAAAGCACTTCTGGGGCTTCTGGACGACTATATCGAGGAATTCTTCCGCGAAATCGACAAGGAAAAGATTCATCTGTGTTTTGTGGGCAACCTTTCCGCCTTCCCGGACAGTCTGCGGGAAAAGATGGAGCGGCTGGATCGTGAAACGGCGGATCGCGCGTTCCGGCTCAACATCGCGGTCAACTACGGCGGCAGGGAAGAAATCGCCCATGCCTGCGAGGCGCTGATCCGCGAGGGGAAACAGACCGTGACAGAGGACGACATCTCCGCGCATCTCTATACGGCGGGATGTCCAGACCCAGATCTGATTGTCCGTACGGGCGGCGATCTGCGCTCCTCCAATTTTCTGCTCTGGCAATCCGCATATGCGGAATACTACTTTACCGACACGCTCTGGCCCGATTACCGCGAACGGGATGTGGATGAGGCAATCCGCTCCTTTCTCGGTCGCAAGCGGCGCTTCGGCGGCGTGAAAAACATCTGAACTGAAACTGAAAGGGATTCGCTATGAAGCAACGAATCATCACGGCGGTTGTCGCCTTTTTCGTCCTCTTACCCGTTCTGATCTTCTCGGACACCTTCATTTTTCCGCTCGGGCTTGCCGTTTGCGCGGTTCTGTCGGTCTGGGAAATGTTTGCCTGCGTCGGGCTGAAAAACGCATGGCTGTTCACCGCGCCGATGTATGTGCTCGGCGCGGCGTTCCCGTTTCTCATCCGCTATCTGCCCGACAGAGATCTGCTCGCCCCGATCGCAATCTGCGCGGCAGTGGTCTGGACGCTTTATGCCTTTACGGTTCTGATCTTCTCGCACGGCAAATACCCGCTTGAAGCGGTGTTCGTTGCGTCCTTCAGCCTGTTTTACATTTTCATCGGCTTCAACGCGATTCTCTTTATCCACGATTGCGAACCGGGCGGAAAATATCTCTACTATATCTGTTTTCTCGGAGCGTGGATTACCGATATTTTCGCATACTTCTGCGGGCGCGCATTCGGCAAGCACAAGCTCATTCCCGATGTCAGCCCCAAAAAGACCGTGGAGGGGAGCATCGGCGGAACGGTGTTCTGCATCCTCGTCATGGTGATTTTCGGTTTCGTGGTGGAAAAACTGGTACCGGAGATTTCCGCAAATCTCCTGATTTTCGCGGTTGCGGGCGTCCTCATTGCCGTTGTGTCGCAGATCGGAGACCTTTCCATGTCGGTCATCAAGCGCAAATACGGCGTAAAGGACTACGGCTTCATTTTTCCCGGGCACGGAGGGGTGTTGGATCGTTTTGATTCGGTCATCGCGGTCTCGGCGCTTCTGATGGTATTCTCTCTATTCTTCAATTTTTTTGAATTGGCATGAACATGAACGAAACAAATTCGATTTATCCGTCCGTTACGATTCTGGGCTCTACAGGCTCGGTCGGAGAACAAGCGGTGGATGTAGCCCGTCGGACGGGGGCTAAAATCAACGCGCTTTGCGCGGCGAAGAACGCAAAGCGCGTTGAGGAACAGGTAAGGGAATTCAAAGTTCCCGTTTGCGCTATGGCGGACGAAGTCGCGGCGCGCGACCTGCGGGAGCGGCTTGCCGATACATCTGTCCGGGTGCTCTCCGGCATGGACGGCATCTGCGAAATGATTGCAGAGCCGCACGCGGGCGACGAGGTGGTGCTGAACGCCGTGATCGGAGAAGCGGGACTCCGCCCGACTCTGGCAACGCTCCGTGCGGGCAAGCGGTTGGCGCTTGCCAACAAGGAATCGCTTGTCTGCGCGGGCGAAATCGTTATGAAACTGGCTCGTCAAAAGAGGCAGACCATCCTGCCGGTTGACAGCGAGCACAGCGCGATTTTCCAATGCCTGCGGGCGGGGAATCCGAGAAAGATCAAAAAGCTGCTCCTGACTGCCTCGGGCGGTCCGTTTTACGGCTATACCAAGGAGCAGCTTGCCGACATCACGCCCGCGCGCGCACTGGCGCATCCGACATGGAAGATGGGGGCAAAAATCACAATCGACAGCGCCACACTGATGAACAAGGGCTTTGAGGTCATCGAGGCGGTTCATCTGTTCGGAGTTGCCCCGGAGCAGGTGGAGGTGTTGGTTCACCGCGAGAGCATAATGCATTCGGCGGTCGAATATACTGATAACAGCGTGATTGCGCAGATGTCTGTGCCGGATATGCGGCTTTGCGTCCAGTATGCGCTGACGCACCCCGCAAGAGCCGAGGCGGTTATTCCCGAACTTGACCTGTTCCGCATCGGGAAGCTGACCTTTGCGCGCCCCGACACCGAGACCTTTCCGTTGCTTGCACTGGCGCGGTCGGCAATTGCTTCGGGCGGGGCAGTCCCCGCAGTGGTGAACGCCGCAAACGAGGTGGCGGTGGCGGCTTTTCTTGGAAAAAAGCTCACGTTCCCGGGAATAGCCGAGGTCGTGACCGAGACCGCAGAGCGGTTGCGCACCGAAGCAAGCCGTGCGGAAACGGTGGAGGACATTTTTTCCTTTGACGCAAGAGCCCGAGCAGTTGCAAACGAAATTCTTGCTCTGCGTTTCTGACGCAGAACGAGCCCTTAGGAGGATACCCGTGATAGTCCTGTATATTTTACTGGCAATTTTCATTTTCGGCTTTCTGATCTTCATTCATGAACTGGGACATTTTCTGGTCGCGCGGGCGTGCGGCGTGAAGATTCTGGAATTCGCCATCGGAATGGGACCGCGCATTCTCTCGCACCGTTCGAAGAAGAGCGGCACGGTCTATGCGCTCCGCGTGCTTCCCATCGGAGGCTTTGTCAGTATGCTCGGCGAAAGCGGCATGGAACTGGCGCAGGGAAACGAGAAGGGGGAGACCGTGGTCGAAGATCCGAACAACCCGCTTCTCAACGACATCCAACCGACGGATGCGGAATCGGAAAGCGTTTCGTCCGAGGATGAGAAGCACGCCTACTGCAACCAGAGCGTATGGAAACGGATTCTGATCTCGCTCGCAGGACCTGCGATGAATGTTCTGCTCGGCTTCCTGCTCATGTTCATCATGGTCGGCTCTATGGGGCAGCATGGCTATCTCGGCAACACCGTGATTGCGGGCTTTCCCGAAGGAAACATCAGCCAAAACTCAGGGCTGATGGTGGGGGACGAAGTCCTCAAAATCGGGAAGGTGTCGGTTCACACGCTTTATCAGCTGAACTATGAAATCACTTCGCAGGGCTACCAAAAAGTGGATGTCACCGTCCGTCGGAACGGCGAGAAGGTGGTTGTCAAGGATGTTCTCTTTCCAACCGGCGTGCAGAGCAAAACCGTCTTCGGACAGAGGGATTTTCAGGTGTATAGGGAGAACCTGACCCCCGCAAAGCTGATCAAGCACAGTTTCTGGCAGTCCTGCTCGGCGGTGAAAATGGTATATGATTCGCTGTTCGGGCTGATCGGCGGGCGTTATTCGGCGGACAGCGTATCGGGACCCGTCGGCATTACGGGAACGATCGCGCAGGCGGCAAAAAGCAGCGCGTTGGATGTGTTGCATCTGGTGATTGTCATCTCCATCAACCTCGGCATCATGAATCTGCTTCCGCTTCCCGCACTGGACGGCGGACACATTCTGCTTTACGTTGTAGAGCTGATCCGCGGCAAAAAGGTCAAACCGCAGGTTGAGGGCATCATCAACTTTGTCGGACTGATTGTTCTGCTCGCACTGATGGCGGTTGTCATGGCAAAGGATATCATCACGCTGTTCTGAGGAAACAACATGGAATATAACAAGATCAGAAGAAAGACTGCGTCGGTTCGGGTCGGAAACCGCATGATCGGCGGAAGCGCGCCGATCGCGATTCAGTCCATGACCAACACCGACACCTACGACCATGCCGCAACGCTGGGGCAGGTTCGCGCTCTGGAGGCGGCAGGTTGCGACATCGTGCGCGTAACCGTCCCGACCCCCGAGGCGGCGGATATCATCCTCGCCCTGCGCGAGGGCGGCGTAACCGTTCCGATCGTCGCGGATATCCATTTCGATTACAAAGCGGCTCTGCGTTGCGCGGAATTGGGCTTTGATAAAATCCGCATCAACCCCGGCAACATCGGCGGGGAAGACCGTGTGCGGGCGGTTGTCGAAGCCTGCGGCGCGCGGAACATCCCGATCCGCATCGGGGTCAACGGCGGGTCGCTTGAAAAGCATATTCTGGCTAAGTACGGCGCTCCGACTCCCGAGGCGCTTTGCGAAAGCGCGCTGTATCATGCGTCGCTTCTGGAAAAATTCGATTTTCATAATATCGTCCTGTCCATCAAGACCTCGACCGTGCACGACATGATCGAGGCAAACCGCCGTCTGGCTTCGCTTTGCCCGTATCCGCTTCACCTTGGTGTGACCGAAGCGGGCGGCGGGGAACGCGGGCTGCTCAAGGGCGCGATCGGAATCGGCTCGCTCCTGTTGGACGGCATCGGAGACACCGTGCGGGTGTCGCTGACCGATGATCCCGTGCGCGAAGTCTCGGCAGCAAAGCAGATTCTGCGGGCGGTCGGCATCGACGGTCAACGCGGACTGGATATCATCAGCTGTCCTACCTGCGGGCGGACAAAAATCGATCTGATTCCGCTCGTCCGCCGTTTTGAAGACGCTGTGCGGGAAGAGGGACTGGAGGATCTGCCCCTGCGTGTGGCATTGATGGGATGCGTGGTCAACGGTCCGGGAGAGGCGCGCGAGGCGGATGTCGGCGTTGCGGGCGGAATTCACGAGGCGGTTCTGTTCCGTCACGGGGAACTGGTTGAGAAAATCGCGGAGGATGCAATCATCCCGCGCCTGATTGCGGAAATCAAAAAGATGGGGAACGAACGGCATGAGTAAGACGCTACCCGAAATTTTTTCCAAGTACCGCGCGGACGAGCCGGATCTCGGGTTAATGCTCTCCGCAGACCCGAATTCGATCCGTCTGCGTTGCGACAAGGAGCAACGGATTATCGAAATTCACGCCGATTTCGCCGCTCCGATCCGCCGCGGGGATCAGTTCCGCGTCGAAGCGGGAATCCGGAAGGCGTATGATCTGAACTTCGTCCGGATTTTTCCGCATTACCCGAACGCGACCTTTACCGAGGCGAATGTGCCCGACCTGCTTGCGGAAACCAACCGCATGGGCATTGTGGCAAACGGCTTTTTCAACCGTTGCCATTACCGCCTTGACGGGAATCGATTGGATATCGAGATTCCGTTTTCGGACAGCGGCGTGGATCTTGTGACCAATGCCAAAACCCCCGCGCTGATGGAGGAAATCATCCGGAACGAGTTCGGCACGGAAATCAAAATCAACATCCGCCGCGAGGAGGGCTACGATCCGAGCCTTTATGCCTCCGAGTTGCAGACCATGCAGAACGCCATGTCGCATGAGGCGGCGCAGGCGCAAAAGGAGTATGTGCGGGTGCAAGCCCAACAGGCGGCATATCAGGGCGGTCCTGCCGTGCAGGAGGCCGCTGTTTTGCCGCGCATTCCGAGCATCTACACCGACCTTGACCCGACCCCACGCAAAATCTCGGACACCGTGTGGGAAATCGGGCATTCGCAATTCGACGTCAGCGAGCCGAAGGTTCTGCTCGGCAATGCTTTTGAAATTACGCCGACCGCGATTGCAACAGTCAACCACCCGCAGAAAAATATCGTCTTTCTCGGCGACGTGTTCAACTTCACCGCCGAAGAAAACCGCACGGGTGACAAGATGGACGTCACATTCGATCTCTTCGACGGCGACACCTCCATTGAGCACCGCACCTTCGGCATGGAAATCGAGGACGCAAAGTCGCTCGCCGCGATCGTAAAAAACGGCGGGACTTACGCCATGCGCGGATACGTCAAGCAGATCACGCGCAAGGGGCGAACCGATCTGGACTACAGCTTTTTCTATACCGACATCATGCAGATTTCCAAAATCACGCGCAAGGACACGGCAGAGAAAAAGCGCGTGGAATTGCATCTGCATACCACCATGTCCACCATGGACGCGCTGATTCCGCCCGACGTGGCAGTGAAAACCGCCCTGAAATGGGGGCATCCCGCGGTTGCGATCACCGACCACGGCAACGTGCAGGGATTCCCGGACGCCATGTTGGCTCTGGAAAAAGCGGCAGGGGAGGACAACCCGTTCAAGGTGCTCTACGGCATCGAGGCATACTTCGTCAACGACACCGCAAGCGCGGTGATGGGGAACTGCAACCCCGATTTCAATGCCGAAACCGTTGTGTTCGATATCGAAACCACGGGTCTTTCGGTTCGCAACTGCAAAATCACCGAAATCGGCGCGGTCAAAATCAAAGACGGAAAGGTGCTTGACCGCTTCAACACCTTTGTCAATCCGGAATGCCCGATTCCGCCCGAGATTGTCGAGTTGACGGGCATCACCGACGAAATGGTTGCCGACGCGCCGCTTGTTGCCGACGCGCTGAAATCCTTTTTCGCTTTCATCGGCAATGACCGCGTGAAGGAAGGGGAACCTTACCCGCTCCTTGTGGCGCACAACGCCAACTTCGACATCGGTTTTATCCGCTACTTTGCCAAGGAAGCGGGACTGCCGTTTGAAAACCCGTATCTCGATACGGTCGGGCTTTCGAAATTCATCAACCCCGAGTTGAAGTCGCACAAGTTGGATGTAATTGCCAAGCACTACGATCTTGGCGATTTCAACCATCACCGCGCCTGCGACGACGCGGAAATGCTGGCGATGATCTACTTCTGTATGATCGACCGTCTGCAAAAAATGGAGTTGAAATCCCTGACCGATCTGCGCCGCGACATGACCGAAAAGGCAGACCCGCTGAAGCTGCCGACCTACCACCAGATCATTCTGGTGAAGAATCAGATCGGGCTGAAGAACCTCTATAAACTGATCTCCTACAGCTATCTGAACTATTTCCGCCGCTATCCGCGCATTCCGAAAACCGTACTCGAAAAGCACCGCGAGGGCTTGATTGTCGGCTCGGCTTGCGAGGCGGGAGAATTGATGCGGGCGATTCTGGAAAACCGCCCTGACAACGAAATTGAGGAAATCGTCAATTTCTACGATTATCTGGAAATTCAGCCGATCTGCAACAACCGCTTTCTGATTGCCGAAGGAAAAGTGGCGGACGACGAGGGCTTGCGCGACCTGAACCGCCGGGTTGTGGCGCTCGGAGAGCAGTACAACAAGCCCGTTTGCGCTACCTGCGACGCGCATTTTCTCAACAAAGAAGACGAACTGTTCCGCAAAATTCTGTTGGCGGGCATGAAGTTCAAGGACTACGACAAGGAGGTCGGGCTGTATTTCCGAACCACCGACGAAATGTTGGAGGAATTCTCCTATCTTGGGGCGGAAAAGGCTTATGAGGTCGTGGTCACCAACACCAATAAGATCGCCGACATGATCGAGCGCGTCCGCCCGATTCCGAAGGGGTCTTACACCCCCGAAATGGAGGGTGCGGAGCAGGAATTGCAGGATATGTGTTGGGCGAGAGCCAAAAAAATGTACGGCGACCCGCTCCCGGAAATCGTGACTGCGCGGCTGAATAAGGAACTGACTTCCATCATCAAAAACGGTTTTGCCGTGCTGTACCTGATTGCACAGAGACTGGTTCATTTCAGTGAAGAGCAAGGATATCTGGTCGGCTCGCGTGGGTCGGTCGGCTCTTCCTTTGTCGCAACCATGGCGGGTATTTCCGAGGTCAACCCTCTGCCGCCGCATTACTACTGCCCGAACCCGGACTGCAAGCACAGCGAATTCTTCACCACGGGCGAGGTCGGCTCGGGCTTTGACCTGCCCGACAAGATGTGTCCGATGTGCGGCACAAAATATCACGCCGACGGGCACGACATCATGTTTGAAACCTTCCTCGGTTTCTACGGGGATAAGTCCCCCGATATCGACCTGAACTTCTCAGGCGACGTGCAGGGGAGGGTTCACAAATACACCGAGGAGCTGTTCGGCGAGGGGCACGTGTTCCGTGCGGGAACGCTCGGCACGCTTGCCGACAAGACCGCTTACGGCTACGTTGCGAAGTACATCGAACAGAAGGGCGTCAGCCTGCCGCGCGCCGAAATGAACCGTCTGGTCAACGGCTGTACGGGCGTTAAGAAGCTGACGGGACAGCACCCGGGCGGTATCATCGTTGTGCCGCAGAAGTATGACGTTTACGACTTCACCCCGGTTCAGCACCCCGCCGACGACCCGAACTCGGATATCATCACCACGCACTTTGCGTTCTCCTATCTGCACGATACCATTCTGAAACTGGACGAGCTCGGGCACGATATGCCGACCAAGTACAAGTGGCTGGAGACCTTCACCAACACCTCGGTCAACGACGTGGCAATGAACGACAGCTCGGTTTACGAGTTGTTGGAATCCACCAAACCGCTCGGCGTGACTCCCGAGGACATCGGATGCCAGATCGGGACTTACGGACTTCCCGAATTGGGAACGCCGTTTGTGCAACAGGTGCTGATTGACGCAAAGCCGCACAACTTTGCCGACCTGCTTCAGATTTCGGGTCTGACGCACGGCACAAACGTGTGGCTGAACAACGCGCAGGATCTCATCAAGGACGGCACCTGCGACATTTCCCGCGTGATCGGAACGCGTGACGGCGTTATGCTCGACCTTATCCGTTACGGCTTGGAAAACGCGCACGCGTTCAAGATCATGGAAGCCGTCCGAAAGGGGAAAGGGCTGACCCCCGAATGGGAAGCCGAAATGCGGGAGCACAACGTTCCCGAGTGGTACATTCTCTCCTGCAAAAAGATTCGGTATCTCTTCCCGAAGGCACACGCGGCGGCATACGTCATGTCGGCAATCCGTCTGGCATGGTACAAGGTTCACAAGCCCGTGGAATTCTACTGCACCATGTTCACGGTCGCGCCGAAGGGCTTTGACGCAAGCATTATCATCAAGGGCGTGCAGAACGTCCGTGCGGTTATGAAAGACATCCAACAGCGCGGCAAGGACGCGTCTCCGAAGGAGCAGGACAGCATTCCCGTGCTCCAGTTGGTCAACGAAGCCATGTCGCGCGGAATCCGCTTCCTGCCCGTGAGCCTTGCGGTATCGGAAGCCTATGTGTTCCGCCCCGAAAACGGAGCAATCCGGATGCCGTTCTCGGCGCTTCCAGGGCTTGGCGACGCGGCGGCGGACAGCATCATTCAGGCACGGAACGAAGAGCCGTTTTTCTCGGTGGAGGATCTCCAGACCCGCGCAAAGGTCTCCAAAGGCGTGATCGATATCCTGCGGGAGGCGGGCGCGCTTGACGACGTGGACGAAACCGACCAGTTGACCATGAAATTCTGACAAAGCCAACCACCAAGCTTTCATCGTTACGCAGAAAGGAAAAAATATGAAACGAACACGATTAACAGTCCTTGCGTTCATTCTATGCTTCGCGTTTTTTCCCGGGTGTGCAAGCAATCGGTACAAAGGTTCATTATCCTGTATATCTTATGTCGAAACATCTGAAGAAACTGACCTTGTAAATTTGACGGAGGATGCACAAAAAACAATTCTTTCCATGCTCAATAAGGGACAATGGAAAAACGATATTACTGATTGTTGGTGTGATTTCAAATTTACAACAAAGAATGCAACAATTTGGTATCATTCGGCGTGTGGAACTTTTAACGATATCCCCCATCATCGCTCAATGCATTTGTCCGACGTAGATAAAGGGATTATCAATACATTGCTTGGTGTTTCAGTCTCCGTTGTCATGACAATCGCCGAAACGCTCCCAAGCTGTGCCGCTTTTGAATACAAAGACGGAAAACCGTATTGCTTTTACGCCTACGATGATGACGGAAACCTCTGCCGCGTGTTTTGGAACAACTTTGACGGACTGAATGAAAAGGATCGGATTATTGTTGATTATTACAGGGGTACTATCGTGACTTTGATTTATGACGAATATACGAGCGGTTGGACGCCGCAGTTTGAGGTAACGGCAATCAACGTTGTATCCGAGGAAGCGCGGAACAAAACAACGCCGACAAACTGACAAATTACAAAAAGCAAGGCGACACCCGCTCGGGTGTCGCCTTGCTTTTTGCGATAGAATTTGTTTGCTATCGGTTTATTTCAGATTTTCCATCACACGGTCAACCCATGCGAAGGCAGCGGTCTTTTCCTCGTCCTTGAGTTTCGTTCCGAAGATCGGGAAGCCGCCGTCGATGTAAAGAACTTCGTCCGCAACGTTCGTGCCTGCCTCGTTCAGGATGTCCTTGAGCTTGGTTGCAACCGCTTCGTCACCGTCAATCATCAGGGCAACGTTCTGTGCGCGCGCCTTGGTCAGCTCCTTGCAGAACAGGCGAACCGTGTCGTTGATGTCCTTCTTGGCGGAGATTGCCAACAGGACGATGCGCTCCTTATCGCAGGGATATGCGGGCGGAATCACGTCAACTGCGTTGAACGCCAGCGAATAGTGATCCTTGATCTCGTTTGCGAGGTTCAGGACCTTTTTCTTTCCCGATCCGCAAAGCACTCTCATTTTGATAGCCATTTTTCATTCCTCCGTGTGAATATTTCCGATTCCATCTGTTTTATTATACCATACTTTTTGGCAAAATGGAATAGCTAATCAAGATTTTTTTCAAATTCCGCGCCGATTTTTGCCCTTAGTTCGTCTGCGGGCATATTTTTGCGCCCGCGCTCATACGCTGATTATCGGAAAGGGGTGGAATTTATGAAACACACACGCAAAAAAGCGCTTGCCGTCCTTTCGGCAATTCTCCTGTTGCTGTCGGGGACGGTTCAGTCCGTTCTCGCGGAAGAAGCCGCCGTGCCGACCTCCGCCGAAAAGGCCGACGCAACCGCGACGGAAAAGGTTCTGTCCGACCTCGGCGTGGAAGAGGGAAGTCTCGAACTGCCCTGCAAGAGCGCAATTCTGATGGAAGCAACGACGGGAGCGGTTCTCTACACGCAGAACGCCGAGGAATCCATGCCGCCCGCATCGGTGACAAAGGTCATGACGCTTTTGCTCCTGATGGAAGCAATTGATTCAGGGGTCATCCACCTTGACGATAAGGTGACGGTCTCCGCCAATGCGGCATCCATGGGCGGCTCACAGGTCTATCTGAAGGAAGGCGAGCAGATGAAACTGGAGGATCTGCTCAAATCGGTTGTGATCGCCTCGGCGAACGACGCGGCGGTCGCGCTTGCGGAATACCTGTACGGCAGTGTACAGGCGTTTGTCGGGAAGATGAACGAGCGCGCCAAGCAACTTGGTATGACGGGGACTGCGTTTGAAAATGTTACGGGTCTGGACGATACTGCCGAGCACCATCTGACCAGTGCGCGGGATATCGCCATCATGTCGCGGGCGCTGATCGCGCATCCGACCGTTCTGCAATACAGCTCCATCTGGATGGACACCATCCGTGACGGCGCTTTCGGGCTGACCAACACCAACCGTCTTGTGCGCTTTTACCCGGGCTGTACAGGGCTGAAAACAGGCTCAACATCGAAGGCGGGCTTCTGCATCAGCGTGACCGCAGAGCGCGACGGTTTCTCGCTGATCTGCGTGATTATGGGTGCGGAATCGAGGGATGTGCGCAATGCCTCGGCGGTATCGCTTCTCGATTGGGGCTTTGCGAATTACGGACTGTACCGTGCGGAGGGAAGCGACGCGGAAACGGTGGCGGTCACGGGCGGCGTGAAAAACAGCTGTGCGATGAAGTATGACGTATTTTCCGTTGTTCTGCCGAAAGCGCAGATTGCGGGCGTGGAGCAAAGAATCATGAAGCCCGAAACGGTTGCCGCTCCGATTGAAAAGGGAGACGCGATCGGCTCTGTCGGGTACTATATCGACGGCAAGGCGATCGGTCAGGTTTCGCTGACGGCAAGTGAGGAGATTGCCAAAATCGGCTTCTTTGATATCCTCGGAAGGATGTTGGCGCGCTTTGCTCTGATATAACGCGAAAAAGCACGAAAATCTGCCCGTTCTTCGGATTTTTTTGCGGAAATCC
>URHR01000014.1 GCA_900547725.1 uncultured Eubacteriales bacterium | reverse complement strand
AGTTCTTGGGGAGTCCAGAGGGGCTTCTTTCAAGAAGCCCCTTTGGCGCATCCCCTGCGTGCCGACCGTCCGCCGTTGCGCCGAGGTCGCGCGAATATCACAGATCGTACAATGCAACCTCCATGTCATGAAACGCATCGCACATCATCATATCTTCGATGACATTCCGAACAAAGACAGTGCTTCCCGCACACATAAATGGGATTTTCATAGCTTTCCCTCAAATGATCAGTTTACTTTTTTACCTTCAACGTCTGAATCTCAAATGCACGGAAATCAAGAGTGACGGCGTTGTCCCGGACGGTCAGTTCCTGCAAATCGTTCTCACTCATATCGCAGAGCATGACCTTCTTTACGGGATATCCGAACCGCAGGGTTGCTGTCGTTGCGGTGTTGGAGCATTCAAAGAAGCGGCAGACCGTGTCCTCCCCGTCCTCGGCTTGCTTGACCGTCTCACACAGGATGTTCGGCGCGTCGCTTGCCACGGTGCAGAATTCCGTCGGGATGCTGTCCTTCTCCCCTGTTGCGGGCAGGACCGTCATCGGGTTGTTGAGGTCATACGCCAGCGCGTAGGTCTTGGGTGCATCCATTGCTCCCCTGTGCGGAACGACGGAGTAGGTGCAGGTCATCTCGCCCCGGTCGGCTTCGGGATCGGGATAAGTCGGCGCACGGAGCAGGGTCAGGGTCATCAGGCTGTCGTGAATGTCGTAACCGTACTTGCAGTCATTGAACAGTGTCACGCCGTAATTGCCCTCGGACAGATCGGCAAACCGATGCCCGCAGACCTCAAATTTCGCGCTGTCCCAGGAGGTGTTCTTGTGCGTCGGGCGCTCGATTGTGCCGTACTGAATCTCATAGGTTGCCCGCGCGGCATTGATTGCCATGTCAAACGCAACTTTCAGGCATTGGTGCATCTCGTGCCAATCGACCTTGAGGTCAAAGTCCACCCGATCGGTTGCGTCGGACAGCCAGATTGTTTGTTCAAATGTAGATTTTCCGTGCTTGCGGACGATTTGCAGACCCGCACGCACGCCGTCCTGCACTTCCTCTACGGATTGCACATCTGTCAGGCTGATATACTTTTGCAGGTTGTAGGATTCCAAATCCCATGCGTCATTGTAACCGACATAGTCGTTAAAAATGCGCAATTCGTTCCCGAAGCCGCCCTTTTTCAGCACCTCGCGACGGTTCTCTTTGTCATAGAAAGAAGTGATACGCATTGTCCCGTCAAAGGTCAGCCTGTAGCGCCGATTCTCGCATTCGGTACGGGAAACCTTAACCGTGTTTGTTTCGTCAAACGCTTTCACGCAGGCATAGCCTTTCGGCGGAATATTGTTGACCGCAACGCTTTTCCCGTTCAGTCGGACAATTCCGTTCCCCTCTGTCGGATTCGGGTTGATGACCACATAGCCGTTCGCTTTGGAGAGATTCGCCGCGAGCTTCGCCTCCGCCTGCGTTTTGTGCGGTTCGGCAAGACTGCGGATGGCGGCATAGTCCTTTTCGCACTGCTCATAGACCTGCCGGATGGACGAGCCCGGGATGATGTCGTGGAACTGGTTGGTCAGAATCATCTCCCAGCCCTTATGCAAGTCCGCTTTCGGGAATGCGGTATCAAATAACACCCGATTCAGACTGCACAGCCACTCGGTGGCAAGATACAGGCTCTCACTGCGGCGGTTGTTCTTCTTGTTGCGGGACTGCGTGGTGTAAGTACCGCGGTGGAATTCGAGATACAACTCGCCCTGCCACACCGGAAGGCGCGGGTTGTTTTCGATTTTCTTCTCCAGTCGCGACAGCAGATTGCCCGCAAAATCCACCTTGAAAGCAGGTGTCCCCGGGATGCCCTTGCTCAGTCTGCGACCGATTTCAAGATCCGCCTCGGTCGAGCCGCCGCCACCGTCTCCGTAACCGAAGGTAATGAGCGCTTCGTTGTTCAGCTCCTTCTGCTGGTAGCGCTTCCAAGTGCCTGCCACCTGCGCGGGCGTGACGTGCGCAACGTAGGTAGTATAGCGTTCGGGGTCTTTCCCTCGCTTCGCGTCCTGCGCGGTGAGAAAGTAGGAATTGATTCCGGTGCCGTCAATGCCCCTCCACAGGAAAGTATCATAGGGCATCATATTGGTATCGTTCCAACTGATTTTGGAAGTCACGAACCAATCCACGCCGCTCTTGCGCAAAATCTGCGGGAGCGCGGCGGAGTACCCGAACACATCAGGAAGCCAGAGCACATGGCTCTCCACGCCGAATTCGTTCCGGAAGAAGCGCTTGCCGTAAAGCACCTGCCGCACAAGCGACTCGCCGCCTGTCAGGTTGCAATCGGCTTCCACCCACATCGCGCCCTCGACTTCCCATTTGCCGTCCCGGATCGCTTTCTTTACCTTTTCGTAAATCTCCGGCGCTTCCTCCTTGAGGTTCTGATACAGGAGGGCTTGCGAGGACATGAAACGGTATTCGGGATAGCGCTCCATCAGCATCAGACTGTTGGTAAAGGAGCGTTGCACCTTCTCCCGCGTCTGCTTGAGCGTCCAGAGCCACGCGCAGTCAATGTGCGTATGTCCGATACCGACGGTCACAGGGGCATTCTCATCGGGTGCATGGCAGAGTTTGCCGTAAAATTCCCTGTCCATCCATTCGGACGCAACCTTGACCGATGTATGGAACGCCTCGGACGGAACCTCGCAGAGGTCAAGCAACAGCACTGCGCGGTTGAGGTTGGAGAGAATCGTCTGGTACTCGCCGCTGTAGGGTTCAAGATAGGACAGGGAATCAAACGGAACCTTGATGTCATACCACAGCTTTTCCACGTCCCGGTTCAGTCGGAACATCTCCGGGTGGAAGCAGGATGACAGGGTCTTGATGCCCGTGTAGGCGTAGACGGTGATCTCATGCCGCCCTGCCGAGCGGAAATACAGGCGGGTATGGTTGATGTCCATGCCCTGCTCCATCACCCCGTCCACCCAGGCCAGCAATTGCGGGTTGTCGGGATCCCACGTCCCCACCCGGTCGGTTGCGACCGAGAGGAAGATATTCTCAAAATCCTGCGGCACATCGACCGCGAAGCGGAACCATGCATGCGCATCGTAGCCATTGCCCCATGTGTCCTTTTCCGTGTCAAACGGGGTCAGCGCGGAATCGTTTGGCAGTTCTCCCGCCTGTTTGTAGCCGCAGGGCGACCATCTGACGTCCGTGAGCTTTCCGAGCGATTCTGCACGGTTGGCATCCAAAATTTCCGAATATTTTTTCAGTTCCCGTATAAATTCCTGCATTTCTTTTCTCCGATTCTCCATTCATTTTCGTACTTTCCGCCACCCATCCGTATCCCGTTTTGCTATACTGGAGGTTGCCGATTTACCAGCGCCGCAAACTCACGGAACACCTTGATTTCGCGCGGAATGTATGGCAGTCCGTTGAAGCGGTAAAGGTCATGCTGCCACTTGGTCAAATCCAAGTCCTCCCCCTTTTCCTGACGGAGGAAGTACCCGCCCCACGGTTCAAAGGTCTGCGAGTAGCCCTGCATCAGCCCCCAATGGTAGGAACCGATATGCTCCAGCCAGAACAGCGGGAGCAGGTGCTCGATGTCGTTGCCGTACTCCAACCGGTTCAGCCATTCACTGCAAATCAGCGGTCTGCCGTACTGCTTCAGATTTGCAATCAGGCGCACCATGCCGCTGTACGGTCCGTAGTTGTGAAAGGAAATGATGTCCGAAAGTTCCAGCGCGCGCTTTCCCTCCGCGCTTCTCGGTTTCATGTCGCGGTCATAGTCCCAGACCTCTGCGGTCAGCGGCTGCATGACCTGCTTCTCGCGCAGGATGGCAAAGAATTTTTCCATCGCGGGGACGCTCATGGTCCCTCGGTTGCTGCTGCCGACCTCATTCCAGACATTCCAGATCTGTAGCCGCTCGTCCTGCCCGTATGTTTCCGCCAACTCCGCAACCATGTCGTAGTACAGTGGCTCGACGGTTGGGTCATCCAACAGCTGATAGCCCGCCTCGTGGTAATCCCCCGCGTGCTGACCACCTTTGATGCCACTGTGGTAACCCCAGTCCACGGGCTGTTCGCCGAAAACGGCGGGCTTCCACCGCGATTTTGCCACGGTGCAGTCGTTTCCAAGCACAAGCATGACCTTCAGCCCGTAGCGTTCGGCAAGCGTGAAGTACTCCTCCAAATGGCGCATGAAGCTGTCATGCTGTTTCTGCCAGACCTCAAACTGAATCACCGTGCGAACGGCGTTCAGTCCTGTTTCCTTCGCCAGTGCAAATTCGCGCTCCAATTGGGCAAACACAGCCTTGTGTCCGTACTCCTGCCAGAGCGCAATCCGATTCACGCAGTTGGACGGATACCCGCAGTACCCGCGAATCCATCCCTGCGCGCGATACCATTCCCATGCACGTTCCGTTGACCAAATCATCCGATTCTCCTTTTCTCGTTTCTCATCAAAACATCGGGGCAGTCCCCCGCCGATTTGCACGAGACTGCCCCTTTTTGTCAGTTGCTGTCACTTCCCGTAACATTTTCCGCGATGTCATCGCGACGGTACAGTACCGGATTGGCGCCGGATTGGAATCGGTTTCCGTCAATCCGAACCCCGTTTCCGCCGCACAGCAGAATATGTGCCTGACTGTCCCCGTTCTCCTTGCCGAATCTGCCCGTAAAGGTATTTCCGCTGACGGTCAGATTTCGCACGCCGTTGATTCGCATATCGTAATAGGTATAGCGGGAAGCAAACCGATTTCCCGTAATGCTGATATTGCGGAACATACAGTTGTCCGCATCGGAAGTATCTCCGCCCGTTGCCCAGATGCAGAGCGGCAGAAAAGACGAACCTTTTTCAACCGAATCCCAATCATACCACTGCGCCGCCATCAACCCGAGTTCTTCAAACACATTTGCGGTTACTTTCACGTCGGCGGCATATCCGCACTCAGGCCATGCGCCGTACTGCGGAATCATGTTCACCCCGCCCTTGGCAAGCCGGATAAAGGAACAGTTGCGAATCTCTCCCCCGATTGCCTGAATGCGCACGCCGTAGGAATTGTTATTCCGCACCAACACGTTGTCCCATAGGAATCCGTTGCCGCTTGCGGACGCATTCTGCACGATTACCGAGTCGGTATCGGCTGGCAACGTGACCGTTTCCGAAAGTTTTACCGTGTACCGGCAATCCTTTTTCGCCGCTGCGCTGACGGTCTGCCCGGTCGCCTCGGTCACGGTTGCGGAACCGACGTTCACGCCCTTGTTGGTATAGAGCAGGACGGTATCTCCCACGCGGAAAGGTGCGGGGAGCAGATAATAGCCGCCCGTGGAACAGCATTTGTAGGTCAGAGTCCGCGTTGCCGCATCGAAGCTGACCGCCGTTCCGTAGTGGGCATTGATATTTCCGCCGTCGTCCATCATGTTTTCCAACAGGCAGGAGACTGCCTGCATTCCGACCCGTGCATTGGTACTGTGCGTGGCATCGCAGGTCGTGTTCAGGCTGAACGCCGAGCGGAGTCTGCCGTAACCGTCGGTCCACGTCACATAGCGGTTTGCGTCGTTGACCGTTGCAAGTTCCTTTGTATTGACAATCCGGTCAATCACCGGAGCGGGACCGCTCGTCACGCTGTAACGGTGCAGGCGGGCGGCAACCTCGGCGTCGTATTCCGACAGCGCAAAGCCCGAGCAGTTGAACACCGTTACATCTTCAATCCGGAATCCGCTGCAACCGCGCATGGAAATGCCGCTTGCGCCTTTGTAGTTGCGGAATGCAACACGGTCACCGACCTTGATTTCTCCTGCGGCATAAGGGCTTGACAGTCCCGTGCCGCCCGGAATTCTGCCGTATTTGATGCCGTCCCAGATCAGCGTCAGGCTGTTGACCTGCGCGGTCGGGTCGTATGTTTTTGAAGATGCTTCGTACCAGATTTCACTATACGGCGAGAGGGAATCCCCGCGATAGATTCCGCCGCCTCCGCCGTTGGTTGCGGGGTAATCCGCCTTTGACGAATAGTTGGCAAGATAGCCCGGGTCGGGGACGAATGAGACAGTCTCCTTCCCTGCCGGTCCCGTTACCTTGGTAACCGTTCCCTGAAAATTCGGATTCACGCTGTTTCCGATGAAGAAACCGGAAAACCCAATCTCCGTGCAGGCGGTAAACGAAAACGCCGTTGCGGTGGACTTCACGGTATCATAGTAGGTCCCCCAACCGTAGAACCGCACATCCGACAATCCGTTAAAGGCCACGGCGTTGTCCAGAAATGCGCCCGGCGGCGCGATAATATCCGTCTCCCCTGCCGAGACCGCCGCCGTCAGGTATGCGGACAGGCTCAGAGTCCCGTACCGCGACCGAAACGCCGCGCGCCCCGTCATGCCCGCAAACTGCTCGCGGTTGATGTGCGGCAGGAGCGCCTCGTTTACGCCGACCGCCGCCCGCGCCGACAAATCGGTCAGATCGCCGCCGTTGACGTTTTCGTTTTCCGTATCGGTCAGCGCCGCGCGGTCATTGGAATCGGCAAGGAGATAGTTGTTCCGCTCCAGTGTCAACTTCCCGCCGACCGTATTCCGCACGACATATGCATTTACGCAGTCGCGCACGGTCAGGTCGTCGGTGCGATTCAGAAACACCGTGCAGTTGGAGACACCCGAGAGCAGGATTGCATTCTCCGCATTCTCCACCCGATTCTTTGCCACCAGCAGGTTATAAACCTTACCCATGCAGGCAGATATCTCGCCGCCGTCATCCTCCGCCGCAATGCCGGATTTCCCGCCCTTGAGCGTGTTCCGCAGGACGATTGCGTTCGCGGTCCGAATCCGGATTCCGGTCTCGCAGTCGGTCAGCAGGTTATTGTCAACAGCCGCGCCCGTCTTGCTTTCGTCCAGAATGCCGACTCCGACTCCTTCAAACGAGCAATTCGTCACCATGCAGTCACTGCCGCTTACCCGCACGGCGGTATCCACCGTTCCGCCCGAGGCGGGCTTGACGGTGCAGCCGTCCAGTGTGGAGCCGTTTCCGCCCAGCAGGAAGCCCGTTTTGCAGCTGCCGCCGATGTGCAGCCCCGTCAGCGTTGCGTTGGCGTTCTCCGAGCCGACCGAGACCCCGACATCGCCGTAGACCGCAATCCGCGCGTTCTTCAGCGTCAGCGTCTTGCTCCGAATATCGATTCCCGCCGCGCCATCCCGCACGCCGATGCGAATCAGCGCACCGCGCAGGTCGTACTCCTTGCCGTTGTGCGAGCGACTGAAGGTCAGTCCCGCGCCGTCCGTTACGGCATAGTCGCCGTTCTCCTCAATCGTGCCGTTTTCAATCAGCGCCATCAGCTCCGCCGAGGTGACCGGAACGGTCTTGTCTCCTACCGGAACGTCCGGAGTCTCACCCGTTACATCCGTATCCGGCGCGGTCGGAATTTCCGGAATCTTCGTTGTATCCGCTCCGACCGTCCCCGTTTTTGCCGTGCCCGTTACCGCGCCGACCTCACTTCCCGCGCGGCAGGATACCGCCGCCATACATAGTCCTGCTATCAGAATGCTCATCCACAGCCAACCCTTTCGGTTTCTTCTTGTTTTCATTTGTCGATTCCCTGCTGTCAGTCCTCCGACGGCTCCGCATCGGAATACGCGTCCCGAAACGCTTTCAGATTGCCCTCAAAGGAATCTACCAGTTTCTTCATCTCCGAGACGTAGTTTCGGTTGTAATCCAAAATCAAATCAAACGGTCTTGCCGCAGGGTCACCGAAGTTGGTAGAGTTGATAAACGCAAAGTCGATTTGGAACCGCGCCATGATGAAATCCAGCATCCTTGCGGTGTCGGGGTCGCCAGAATAATGAAGCTTGAGCGAATCCTCGTAGTAAACGGGTCTGACATCCTCGTAGGAGAGAATCGACAGCGCCTCGAGAATCGTTGCCGACATATGGAGGTTCTTTGCGGTCTTCATGATTCCGAAAACCGTACAGCCGCCTGAGGAAACGACATAATCGGTTTGGGTCTTGTCGTATTTCGGCATCGGGAGCAGAGAGAAGCTGTCAAGATTCTTTGAAATCAGGGTCGCGTTTCCGAGCTTATTGGTGTCAAACAGCGAACGGTTGGCAAAAAACAGCGCCTCGGCACCCACGGGAGACTCCACCGACCCCGCACCGCCGCCGTAATAGGAATACGGGTTGCTGTTGAAAAATTGGTACAGCTTCTGGAAGATATCCACATTTCGGCTTGCCGTGTAGGTCTGTCTGATGGTCCCGTCCTCGGAGATTTCCGAAAGCGCCAGACCCGCCGACCAGAGCATCGCGCGCCCGCCCCAGAGGTTGTAGGACAGCCCGTAGCGGTCCTCAAAGGTCCATTCCCCGTCGCCGTTGTCCAGCGATGCCAGCCGCATATAGGTCAGCATATCGTCCAGCGTCCAGCTGCCGTTATAGACCGACTGCTTGAGCGCCGCCACATCGATGAGCAAATCCTCGGCAAAGTAGTTGTTCATAAACAGCACCTGCGCCGAGGAGATTGCGTCCAAAGTCAGGTAGCTCAGCGCGGTGAAAATCTTTCCGTTCACGGTCGAGCTGCGGTTCCAGCCGTCCACCCAGTAGGGATTGTCCAGCCTGATTTCGTCAAGGGTTGCGAGGTCGGCAAAATAGCCCGCCGTCTCGCATTGGTAGTAGTAATCGGGGGAGGTAATGTCAAACGCCGCCTGCTCTGCGTAAAGGTCGTTTCTGCACTGCTCGTGGAATCCGCTCCAGCCCTTGTTGGTGGGCGTGTAGTTCAGATAGACATGGTAGTGCTCCTCCACCTGATGGTTGCGGGAGATCAGCTCCCTTGCGCAGGCATCCGCGGCGGTGTCCTCCGCAATGTATTGCCAGCTTCTGCCCGACATCACCAGAATGTTGACATCGGCTTCCTCGTAATCCGCAACGGGCAACAGCTCCCGATAGGAAATCGGTTGCGTGTCCCCGCCCGTTGTGACCTCCTCCGAGGCTTCGGTTGTCCCCGCGGCGGGTGTCTGACCCTTTCCGCAGGCAAACAGACCCGAAGCTGCAAGCAGCAGACCCATCAGCAGGGCAAGCCGCTTTCCATAGGCTTTTTTCATGTTTTTCTCCTTTGGTATCTTGCCGCCGTCAGGCTTCCTCGGTGGGAACCCAAAGCGGCGGCAGTTCGTTCCCCTCTCTGCTTCCCTTCTCGGGCGGCTCGGTTTCGGGTTCCGACGGGGCAGGCGGTGCTTCCGTTTCGGAATCCGGTGTTTTGGGCGGATCGACGGGGTTATTATCGACCCCCGGGCGCTTGACGGGCGGAGTGGGCGCGGCGGCTTCGGTCCCCGCCGCAGTCTCGCTCCCCGTCCCCTCCGTGACCTTGGAGGATGCCGCCGTTTCGTTCGGCAGTCCGCTCCCGCGCCCACAGCCTGCCATGAACAGGCAAACTGCAAGCAGCAGGAGCATTCCAATCATCGGACCTGTGCGTCTCATGCTCACGGCTCCCAAATAATCGGCAGGCTGACGCCCTCCCGTGCGTTCTCCTCACTCCCTGTCAGGATATCCGCGCAGGACAGCAGTTCGATGCGTGCATCGGGCTTTGTATACAGCAGTTTCATGGCTGAATTCCCCTTCCACGATTATTGACAGTCCGCCATGACCAATGCAAGCAGGTCGGCGTCAAGCTGCGGCAGATTTGCGGTGTTGTAGCCGAAATACTGCTGTGCCGTTCTGCCGTACACCAGAATTCCGGTGCAGATTTTTGCCACGTCCAGTTGCTCCTGCGTTACCGTCTCTCCCGCCTCTTTCCATGTTTTTACCTGCGCGTAGCAGTATTCCGCGACGCTGTAGGTGTTGCCGACTGTCAGCAGTTCCTGCCCATCAGATCCGAGGATGGAGATTGTCACCGTTTCGGTCATGCGCTTGGCAGATACCGGAACGGAATAAATGCGCACACAGTCCGCCTCGGTCAGGGTCTCCCCGTTCGGACCGACCACACCCGCTGCGGAAATTCCGCTGACAGTAACGGCTTCATCCGAGCCTACTTTGATGTTTGCATCGGAGCCGACTGCCGTTTCGGACAGCTTCACATAAAAATTGACAACCGGCGTATCCATCGCCGACAGGCTGTGTCCGATGACCTGTGCGGAGTCGGTAACCACAGGCATTTCGATGTATTCCGCGGAGTTGATATACAGCACCGTCATCAGGAGCGAACCGGCATTATTTTTCGTAGTGAAATATACCTTTTCGCCCGCTTTCACATCCACTTCAACCGTCTTTTTGACCCCGTAACCGGCTTCATTGTGCGACGCAGCCTTTTCCATCGTAATCGCTTCCATATAGGTGGAGGGATCCGATGGATTCAGAGCCGATTTTGAAATGTAGAGCGTTCCGTCAGCCGACTGATTCGTTCCGTCCGCATTTGCGAAGATTGCACATTGATAGGTAAAGCGAATTTTTCCCGTATACGTCGCGGCAAAGGACACCGCCGATGCAATGTGATGGTAGCACGCCAGCACACCGATATTTGCATCGGTTGAACCGTATGCACCCGCAGTGCCTGTCAAAGTTGCACGGAATCTACCCGTTGGTTCATGCCATTTCATCGGATAGAAGCCCATCACATTCGTTGCATCCTCCGGAGGTGTCAACGCCGTTGCCGTCGGCGCCACGTAATATTCATACGCAAACGGAGAGTCGCTTCCATACCAGTTTCCGTTCCGCCAACCAACGGTTTCATCGTTCGACCACTTGGGATATCCGGTTTCGGGGTCAGTCGTCAGAGTCGTCTTTCCGGCAGGCGCTGCCGCAAATACGGTCAACACCGTTGCCAGAGCCGTTCCGAGCAACATACAGAGAATCAGTGCGATGGAAAGTGCTTTCCGGGTTCGTTTCATTTTCGATAGCCTCCGCTTCATTTTATTTGCGCCCTGCCTTTCGACTCGGGTCACCTGTATCAATATCATAGCATATTTTGTGCATTCTGTAAAGTCGCGATATTGTCCAATTCTATATGAATATTGACATTTTGCGCGAAATTTTGCCGAATATCATATTGATTTTATAACAAATGTGAAAAAGAAGCGCCATGCCACAGTATACAATTTTAACCGTTCGATTTTGTGCATCCCATACAAAAAAACAAGGCAAACAAAAAAGACCGCGAATTCTAAGATTCGCGGTCTTGACAAACGGAGAAAAATGTGCTATCATGAGAGCAAGTTCCATAACAGAGGAGAAGCCTATGCTATACAGACAGGAAGCGCCCTATCTGCGCTACGAACAGATTCCGGTATCCTCTACCACCTACAACTACAGTCCCCGCCATGCCACTCAGCCGACCGAACTGAAAAAGCACGGGATTCTTTGGTTCAGCATTCCGCATAATCATCTGGCGATGGAAATTCTGCGAATCGTGCAGGGGGAGGTCTGGGTCTCGGTCAACGGCACCCCGCATGCGCTGTATGCGGGTGACCTCGTTTTCCTGAATCCATTTGACGTTCACGCAACCTATGTCACAGCCCCCGACACCGTCAACGAATTCCACGTCATCAATTTTGACCTGTCTCTCTTGAAAAACGGAGCGGTTCCGGATTTTGATGCCTATCTGGAATCCATTGAGGAAAACGTCCGAAAATTTCAGTCCCTGATTCTGCACGATGACCCTCACGCCGCCGAGTTGAACGAAAAGATACGGAACATTCATGCGGTCTATGCGGAACGGTCTGCACCTGCGGGGTTCATGCGGATTCTCGCAAGTCTTCTGGACCTGTTGGCAACGTTGGAGCAGGACGGATTCGTTTCGTCCGGCAATGGCGAGAAAATGTCCAAACAGGCAACTTTCACGAAAGAAATTGTGCAGTATGTCAGCCGGCATTACGCAGAGCCAATCTCAACGGTCGATGTGGCGGAACGATTTCATTATAGCAAGTCCTACTTTTGCAGGAGTTTCAAAGCCATTTTCAACCAATCCTTTATTGACTATCTGCATTCCTACCGCATTTCCGTTGCGCGTTCCCTGACCCTTGACCGATACCAGACCATCGGAAACATCGCGCAAGCCGTCGGTTTTGCTTCCTACAACCACTTTGCCACCTGCTTTCAAAAATATTCGGGCGAATCACCGAAACATTTTTTTGGCAGCGACTCCCAACTGTAGAATTCCGTTTGCATAATACCCGGGTCTTTCGGGAATCGGGAACTGCATTCAGGTCTCAGGACAGGAGCCTCCACTTCCGGAATGCTCCGCGCGGTGTTGTAAACCGGTTGCAGGTAATCGGGCTTCAGCGCCTCGGGCAGATGACTGCATTTCACTTCAACCGCATTTTCAAGCGGGAATTTCATCTCACTCCTCCGGTACGAAATGTCGGCACGCGTTCCGAACATATGAAAAACAGGGATAGCCCATTGCCGAATGCAAATGCATTCAAATGTATGGACTATCCCCCTTTTTTCTTAAACGGTGCTTTTTTCCTCGCTTTTCGACTCCGTTACGCCCGTTTGCCGAAATAATTCCTGTGGTTTTGGACTACATTGCAATATCGATTTGCATGTTCCGTTATTTGCTGATAGGATTCGTTTGCAATCCACTCTATGGGCGTGAGTGCCGAGCCGACGCCGACTCCGGCAAGCCCTGCGGAAAGGAAATCGCCGATGTTTTCTTCGTTCACGCCGCCGACTGCAAGGAACGGAATGTGGGCAAGCGGCGCCATCAGGGCTTTCAGGTACGGAAGCCCCAAAGTATCGGCGGGAAAGATTTTGACGAAGTCTGCACCGCTGTCATAAGCCATCGCCGCTTCTGTCGGGGTCATAGCCCCGGGAATCGACACGCACCCGTTTGCCACGGTGTGCCGGATGACCTCCGGATTCACATTCGGAGAGATCAGAAATTCCGCTCCGGCTTGCATGGCTTGCTCCGCCTGCCCGACCGTCATCACCGTTCCCGCGCCGATGTGCATTCTGCCCGCCATGTGCTTTTTCAGTTCGGCGATGCTCTGCACGGTCTCCTCGCCGGAGGTCCTTCCCGTTTGGTCAAAGGTAATCTCCGCAAACCGAATCCCGCCTGCCGCCAGTGCATCCAACAGTGGCGGCAGTTTTTCATGCTCTACTCCACGAATGATGGCGATGATTGCTGCCTCGCGGATTTCCTGTATCAGTTCGGTTTTCTTCATCCGTTTTTCCTCTTTTCCAATGCGAGTGCAACCCGTTCCGCGCCGTATGCCGCAGCGTATTCCGAGAGCGCCTCGGGAATTTCCTCCGCCTCCAAGCCCGCGCGCTCGCGGAGCAGGAATGCATAGGCAAAGCGGAGCGGGTCCGAGCCACCGACAAGAATTCTGCGTCCCCTGCCGTCCCGCCGCAGTCTCTCCACGTCGGCGCACAGCACCGCGCCGAGCAGGAAGGAGAACAGCTGTTCCGATGTGTCCGTGCAGAATTTTTGGCGAATGCGCACCTTGAACAGCGCCTCGTTCACCCCGCGCTCCGCCGCGCAGGTACAGCCCGCAAGCAGGCGGTCACGGTCGGGCATCTTCGGGTAGACCCCCATCAGCTTCTCGCGCAGAATGGTATTCTCCGCCACCGCGCGGAGCAATTCGCCCGAAAGGGAGGTGCGGAAGTCCTCCGCCACGCCGTCCGCATTCAGAAACACGGTTTTGAGGTGCGACCCGGGCAGAAGAATCACGGCTCGGGACATATCCCCGATTTTGCCGCAAAGTCCCAACAGCTCGGTTTCCTCCCCGCGCATGATGTCGGTTTCCGTTGGATTATCCGTACTTCCCACCGTCCGCATTCCGGAAACGAGCCACAGGGGAAGCTCGGGTAGCTTGGGAAGCGTAAATTTCACCGCGTGCTCCGCCAGTTTATCGGCGCTCGCGGGCGGTTGGATATACGGGGTCACAGCAAGCCCCGCTTCACTGCAAATCATGCCCGAGGCAACCGCAAGCTGCGGCATGATCTGCGTTGTGGCGAGGAACGCGCGCAGCTTTTCCGTCAAAATGTCCGCATAGGAAAGCGATGCGTCCAACACCGCATTCCGCGCACCGAGCCCGCATTTCTCCGAGGCAAGAATCTCACCGCCCCGCACCAATACAAGCCGCGTGTTGGTTGTGCCGCCGTCAATGGAAAGAACCGTCATGCCGTCACTCCCACAGGGTACGGTTGATGTTCGGGGTCAGTTGCGCCAGCATCCCGCCGTCCACCACCAGTTCGGTTCCCGTTGTGTTGCGGGACTGCTCACTGCCGAAGTACCACGCCGCGTTTGCGATGTCCTCGAATTCCGCAATGTCGTGCAGAGGGGTATAGTTCGGCAGGCAGTATTTCGCGTTGTTCACGTTGTTCTCCCACCGTTCGGTTTTAATCATCCCCGGCAGAACCACATTGGAGCGGATGTTCCACTTGCCCCAGTCCACCGCAAGCGACTTGGACATTCCGATCATCGCACTTTTGGAGGAGCAGTAAGCGCAACGGTTTTCGGTCACGCGCAGAGCCGAATTGGAGCCGATGAACACAATCGACCCGCCGCCCGCCTCGCGCATCTGCTTTGCCGCTTCCCGCGCCATCAGGAAATTCCAGAAAATATTGGTATTATAGACACCCATAAAGTCGCGGATGTCCAGTTCCATGCTCACCTGATTCAGTCCGAGGTTTGCCGCATTGAGGACAAGCGCCCCCACCGAATGCCCGTTTGCGCGGATGTCCTCGAAAATCGCCCGCACCTCGTCCGCATCGGGCGTTGCGGTCTGATAGGAATAGCCTTTTGTATAGACCCCGTAGGTATGATTCAGCTTCCCGGCGGCGGCATCTGCGCTTTCCTGATTCCGGCTTCCGATCAGAACCGCCCAGCCCTCGCGCGCGAACCGCTCGGCAATGGCATATCCTGTTCCGTTATGCGCTCCGGTTACAAAAACCGTATGTTCCATGCTCTGTTTCTCCCCTCTTGCTTCTCACCAATCGGCATTGCTTCCGTCCTCGAAATACTGCCGCGGCGTCGTCCATTTCCCGTCATACAGTTTCTCCTTGAGTGCGTCCTCGTCCAACTCAACGCCAAGCCCGGGCTTGGTGGGGACATCAATGTATCCGTTCTTCATCACAAACGGCTCCTTCAGATACCCAACGCCGAGGTCGCCGCCATCGGGGTTGCCCGGGTGCTCCTGTACCAAGAAGTTCGGGCTGCACGCGTCCACCTGCAGGCAGGCGGCAAGCGAGATTGGTCCCAGCGGGTTATGCGGTGCGATAGAGCCGAAGTACAACTCCGACATCAAGGCAATCTTCCGCCCCTCGAAAATACCGCCGCAATGGCAGATGTCGGGCTGAACCACCGCCACCGCCTGCTTTTCCAACAGCTCGCGGAACTGCCATTTTCCAAACAGCCGCTCACCCGCCGCAATCGGTATGGAGGTCGACCGCGCAATGTTCGCCATGCAGTCCACATTTTCGGGCAGGCACGGCTCCTCGATGAAGAACGGGCGGTAGGGCTTCAGCTCCTCGGCAAGGCGCAGAGCCATCGCGGGACTGACCCGCCCGTGAAAATCAATGGCAAGGTCCACGCTGTCCCCGATTCTCTCGCGCACCGCCGCAAAGCGCGCGATATGCCCCATGAGGTTCTGCGGCGTATCGATTGCGCGGATGGGCGGAATGATGGAATATTTCAGCGCGGTATAGCCCGCACGCAACCGTTCATTGGTGATGTTCAGCATCTCGTCCACCGAGAAATCGCCCGCCACGGCAGTCCGCTTGATGTGCGTATACATCCGGATTTTGTCGCGCACCTTACCGCCGAGCATTTCCCAGACGGGGCAGTTGTAGTACTTTCCCTTGATGTCCCACATTGCCTGCTCGATGCCGCTGATTGCCGAGAGCATCAGAGGACCGCCGCGGTAGAAGCCGCCGCGATAGAGCGCCTGCACATGGTGCTCGATCTGCATCGGGTCTTTGCCGATGAGATAGTCCTCAAATTCGCGGACAACCGCCTCAACCGAGGTGCAGTGCCCCTCCAGTACAGGCTCTCCCAGCCCCACCAGATCGGTATCGGTGTACATCTTCAGAAACATCCAGCGGGGTCTGACCTTCAAAAGCTCCAGCTTTGTAATTTTCATATTCTTATATCTTCTCCAAAGGAATTTCCCGATAGAATTGCGGCACGACCTTGTTCGGATACGGGAACGCGGCAAGGTCGAGGCGGTCGAACAGCCCGCAGTGAAGCGGAACTGCCACCGCGCCAATCCGCTCGCAGAAGCGCGCGCCGTCGGTCATGTTCATGTTGTTCCCTACCCCGTTGACGGGCAGGAACACCGCATCCACGCGCTTGGGCAGGTCGTCGAAAATGCGCGCGTCATAGAGCGTGTCGCCCGTGATATAATAGGTTCTCCCCTCGGCTTCCATCAGAAAGCCGACCGCGCGGTCGTCCGAATGCACGGCACGAACGGCGCGGAAATGCAGACTTCCCTCCGTCCACTCCGTGCCGCGATTGAACAGCACGTAATTGTTTTGGATTCCGCCGAACCGCCGACGGACGTTCTCCCACGCGTTGCCCGAAGCCAGCACCGTGACCGCAGTGTCTGCGTCGAGATAGTGGCAGAGCGTTTCGGGGTCGGTGTGGTCGAGATGGTTGTGCGTGAGCAGAATCAGGTCGGGCTTCAGCGAGAGGAAGCGCGGGTCGACCGGAACGCGCCGCCGATTGTGCGGTTCGATCCTCTCCACGCTGTCCGAAAGATATGGGTCGAGCAGAATCACCTTGCCGTCCGTTTCAAACAGCAGTCCCGCCTGACCGAGCCATGTGATTTTCATATTCCGATTTCCTCCAATCCGATCTGAGAATGAAATTGCTTTGTTTCGTTTGGGCGCAGGAAGGCAAAGCCCGTTTCCTCCCGCGCAAACGGCGCATTCGCGGCGTTCACCATGCAGGTCTGCGGCTCCATGCAGAGAAAGGCTTTCCCGTCCCCGTAGATCAGGCGGAAGCCGTAGGAGCTGTCGTTGTGATACACCACCCGCAGGTTGTTTTCGGGGTCGGTCAGGGTCAGAAGTCCCCCGCCGCCCGCGCGGTAATGTCGGCTGACCGCGCCCGATGCGGGATGCCATGTCCCCGCCGCCAGTGCCGCCGATATTGCGTCAAATTCCGGCAGTCTGCCTGTCGGAAGATAGGTTGTCATATCCCGCTCAATCTCTCGCGACAGCTCCGCTTTTGCAAGCACGGTTTTCGCGTTCGTTTTCGGGGTCATGGCAAGACTGAAGGTCGTATGGAAGCCGAGAAAATACGGCATATCCGTGTCCGAGCGGTTGGTCAGAGCGGTTTTCAAGTGCAGTCCGTCTGCCTCCAAGCGATAGGACAGGCGCAGGGTGAACGCGTGCGGAAAAGACAGATACGGGTGCGCCACGTCCGCCGTGTATTCCGCCGTCAGGCTGTCCCCGCTTCGTGCGGTCACGGCAAACGGCGTTTCGTGCAGTGTCCCGTGCAGATGACATCCCGTGTTCGGCTCGTTGACCGGAAAGACATACTCCCGCCCCGCAAACGTGAACCGTCCGCCCGAGATACGGTTGACAGGAAAGAGAAGCGGCATTCCGTAAAGATACGGATTATCCAAGCGCATCGGGTCGGGCGGCTCCCGCAGGATGCGCGCGCCCGTGGCGGAATGGCGGAGCGAGATGCAGTTCGCCCCGCGTGACAGGTTGATGCGCGCGGTATACCCGCCGCCGCAGAGCATGACAATTTCAGGCTTTGTCATGCCGATTGTCCGCCAGTGCCGCAAACTCACGGAACACCTTGATTTCGCGCGGGATGTAGGGCAATCCGTTGAAGCGGTAAAGGTCATGCTGCCACTTGGTCAAATCCAAGTCCTCCCCCTTTTCCTGACGGAGGAAGTACCCGCCCCACGGTTCAAAGGTCTGCGAGTAGCCCTGCATCAGCCCCCAATGGTAGGAACCGATATGCTCCAGCCAGAACAGCGGGAGCAGGTGCTCGATGTCGTTGCCGTACTCCAACCGGTTCAGCCATTCACTGCAAATCAGCGGTCTGCCGTACTGCTTCAGATTTGCAATCAGGCGCACCATGCCGCTGTACGGTCCGTAGTTGTGAAAGGAAATGATGTCCGAAAGTTCCAGCGCGCGCTTTCCCTCCGCGCTTCTCGGTTTCATGTCGCGGTCATAGTCCCAGACCTCTGCGGTCAGCGGCTGCATGACCTGCTTCTCGCGCAGGATGGCAAAGAATTTTTCCATCGCGGGGACGCTCATGGTCCCTCGGTTGCTGCTGCCGACCTCATTCCAGACATTCCAGATCTGTAGCCGCTCGTCCTGCCCGTATGTTTCCGCCAACTCCGCAACCATGTCGTAGTACAGTGGCTCGACGGTTGGGTCATCCAACAGCTGATAGCCCGCCTCGTGGTAATCCCCCGCGTGCTGACCACCTTTGATGCCACTGTGGTAACCCCAGTCCACGGGCTGTTCGCCGAAAACGGCGGGCTTCCACCGCGATTTTGCCACGGTGCAGTCGTTTCCAAGCACAAGCATGACCTTCAGCCCGTAGCGTTCGGCAAGCGTGAAGTACTCCTCCAAATGGCGCATGAAGCTGTCATGCTGTTTCTGCCAGACCTCAAACTGAATCACCGTGCGAACGGCGTTCAGTCCCGTTTCCTTCGCCAGTGCAAATTCGCGCTCCAATTGGGCAAACACCGCCTCGTGACCGTATTCCTGCCAGAGCGCGATCCGATTCACGCAGTTGGACGGATACCCGCAGTACCCGCGAATCCACCCCTGCGCGCGATACCATTCCCATGCGCGCTCGGATGTCCATTTCCCGTTTTTCATGCTCCTTGCCTCCACAGCCATTTTGTACTTTAATTATACCTGAAATTTTCATCGGAAGCAATACAAAAAAAACAGAAAAATTCGGGAATAGTTGGTTAATAGATATGGGCAAATTTGCAAAAACCGACTTGACACCCTCCGTTTTTTATGCTATCATTGATACACGGGCGATTTCCCGCTTGCATAAAAGGAGTTCTGTTATGATAATTCCCATGATCTATGAGCCTGCATATCTGAACAATTCCATTTGGTGTGACAAGCAACGGCTCGGCGTAGAAGCCGTACTCGCGCAGAAAAAATATACCGTGATGCAGATCGACGGCAATGCTTACAGGGATTATCCCTATGAGCGGCTATTCGGGCAAAGCCCCCGGCTCATCATCCTGTTCGCAACCTCCCCTTCATGGATTTTTCCCGCGCTTTGCTTTTTTCGGGATCATAACATTCAGGTTATTCTGACGGATTGCTATCCATGGCCGTCCGAGCTGGTTCAGGCGCAGTGCGCAATCGACTACAGCGGAGGGATCAAAACAATTTTTCAATATCTGGAAGCGCAGGGGTGCGCAACCGTCGCGCTGTACGGTCTGTTCCGCAATTCCACAACCGATGATATCAAAAAACTGGCATTTGTTCAGGAGTGCCGGCTTCGCGGCTTTGCAGATCCGGAGGCGCATTGCTTTTATAACGAAAACGACCTGAACGCCTGCTATCAGGATTTTTCCGGTCAGCTTCATCGGTTTGATGCGGTAATCTGTGTCAATGACATTGTAGCGCTCTCCCTGATGAAGCACCTGAAATCGGATGGGATCGCTGTGCCGGATACCCTGCAACTGATTACAATCGGGGGAATTGATCTGGTTGAGCACTTCACCCCGAAGCTGTCCACCTTTACGGTTGACCACACCGCAATCGGGGCGCAGGTCATCTCCCTGTACCGATATTTGGCAAACGCCAATTCTCCGTCGCTCCGGCTGTCCCTGAAAATGACGGGACAGCTGATCCCGCGGGAAACAACAAAACAGATTTTTCAAGCAGCAGAGTCCACATTCTCCGCCGACTCTGTCCCCCTGCCAGACCTTCCCAATCCCTGCTTTTATCACAATGACGAGGTACAGACCTTTTCCAAGTTGGAAAAGATGATCAGCATCTGCGATGAAACCGATCTGGGAATCATCCGTCACATTCTGCAAGGCGCATCCTATGAAACCATCGCCGAAGATCTGCATCTCTCCCGCAACACCGTCCCCTACCGCATCCGCCGCCTCGCAAACAGCATTTCCCTGCACTCCCGAAGTGAGCTGAAGCAATTTCTGGAGAAGAATTATGCTGATATGTTTTAAGGCAACACCACGCAATTCCGATGGTGCGAATCACAACTTGCAGAGTCGATTTTTTCGTTAGACGATACAAAAATCCTTGCCTGTAGCTGAGCTACAGGATTTTTGTGAAGGATCACGAAAAAGGCGCGAGCGAGTGCGCCAATCGCGAATTGCGCGGTATTGCCTTAAGGTATCCCCCGTGACCGTCTCCCGCCCGTTAAAGTTTCCCGGAGAGCCACAATCGGCGAAGAAATCAGCCTCGCGCACACCATGTCCCCATAACCGGAAATCGTATCCATAGATACCGCAAACGCCGAAATGGAAATCAAAATCACGATCCGCAACCCGCAGGGGTATACTTCACAGCCCCATAATCCGAAGAATCATTTTTACAGATGATTTATATTTCCCCAACCGTATCCCTTCAAGTGGTTCCTTCCCTTTCCCCGCTCACGGTGAACCGGGACAGGGGTCAGCGGATAGGCAGAGTTCCGTCTTGGCAGGAAAATTGTTTTTTGCAACTACCCCCCGCGTTTTCTCTCCCCATTTTTAATGCTTCAGCAGGTACAGATTACTGCTCCTTGCCCCGTTTCTTCGGAGACGGGGTTCTTTTTGCAGCCAGCCGGCGGCGATGAGGTCCTGGATGGCGCGCTTGACGGTGGCTTCGGACAGACCTGTGTCGCGGGAAACGGTCAGAATGGACGGAAAGCAAGTACCGTCCTTGTTGCTTCGCTCACGGAGGTAGAGGTAGACGGTTACCGCGCGGGACGGGAGGTTTTGTTGGTAGAATATCCTGCATTGCCACAACGATATTCATCAGCATCGCCATCTCCACCGACAGCTTGAACAGCATGGACGCATGACGGTGATCACTTTCGGCAACGATGCCTTTCATGGTGGACAGGAATGCGCCCGGCAGAAAGGTGGCGTTCTCCCCCGCGCTAAGGTAACCGAGGTATACAAGCACCGCCTTTTCAATAAATTCGGACAGGCTCCCGCAATCGTCCTGCGCAGAGGCTGCCCGTATCTTTTCCATTGTATCCGGTTTCAGCCACAAGGCAAACCGGATTTTGTCTTTTACCGCTTTCATTTTCCCTTCTTTCCGACATCATTCCGACCCCGTAACAAGATCGTTTCCGACATCGCGGCACGACATCGCAGAGACTTCCGCAACATGCCGAAAATACCCCAAAAACCGCCCTTCCGGTCGGCTTTACCAAACGGTGTGACCCCGCCGCGGACGCGCACGCCCCCGCGGCGTTCTCCTGCTTACGCATGAGAACGAATCATGCCGAATGGAGCTGTTTCTCTTTTACATCTGCGTCCCCTGCGGTTTCAGAATCAGGCGTTCCAGTTCCTTTGCCGCGATGCTGAGGGTCTGTTCATGCCGCTTCACGATGCGTATTTCACGCTCGGGGAGCGACTTTTCGGTCTCGATGACGAAAACGCCCTCCACACCCTGAAGAAATTCCCTTGGGATAAATCCGATGCCGAGGTCGGCTTTGACCATCGGCAGAATCTGGTCTGCCGTTGCCGCTTCGGTTTCGGGGTGGTAGTGCAGTCCCTCCTCTGCAAAAAATTCCGAATACAGCTCAAAGGATTTGGTCTGCGTTCCAAGCGAGATCATGGGGTAGCTGAGCAGTTCCGCGAAGCCGACCTTCTCCCCCAACAGTTCCGAAAATGCGGCGCTGCAGACCGCAACCTCATGAAATTTCCGCACGGTCACCTCCTCGGTCATGGCAGACGGCAGAGTCGGAGTGGTCACAACGGCAATGTCCGCAATGCCGTTTTTGATGGCGTCCACCGCCTGTGGGGTGGAATGGTTGCTGATTTTAAGTCGGATTCCGGGGTAGAGCGTGCGGTACTGCTTCAGAACGGGGAGCAGGACGCAATGCAGGGCGACCTCGCTTGCCGCAACAAAGACCGTCCCCTTTTCCAGATTGCGGCTTTCAATGATTTCCGCCTCCCCCGCCTCGATATTCTCAAATGCGATGCGGATATGCTCAAACAGCCGCTCGCCCTCGGGGGTCAGCTTCATGCCGCGGTTGTTTCGGATGAACAGCGGGCACCCCAGTTCACTCTCCAGCGTTTTAATGGCGCGGGTCAGGTTGGGTTGGTTGTTGAGCAGAATCTTTGCCGCCTGCGTGATGTTCCCGTATTTCGCTACATAATAAAATATCCGGTAATAATCATAACTGATGTACATCCCGTTTTCTCCTTCTGCGATTCATTCTTGACATGACAACCATATAAATAAAAGATTTTACACATACCGACATTTGGATTATACTATACGCGTACAGAAAAGTCAAGTACGATTCTGTAACTTTTCAATCGAGAGAAGGAACAAAAAATGAAAAGCACAATCATCTGCATCGGAAGGCAGTACGGAAGCGGCGGGCGCGAGATCGGTGAGAAGCTGGCAGGGCGGCTCGGTGTGGTTTGCTACGACAAGCTTCTGATCTCCCGGGCGGCGCGCGAAACGGGGATGTCCCCGGAGACCGTGGCAGCCGATGAGGAAAAGCCGATCGGGCTTTCGCTCGCGGTATCGGGCAACCCGTTTGCGGACACCGCAACGATGGGCGAGATGTTCTACTCCGAAAAGCAGCGCGTGTTTGAGGCAGAGAGCAAGACAATTCTCGAGCTTGCGAAAAAAGGTCCATGCGTCATCATCGGGCGTTGCGCATCCTCCATCCTGCGGGGCGCAGGCTACGATGTGCTTTCAGTCTTTGTTTATGCGGACATGGAAGATCGTGCGGAGCGGATTGCCGAGCGGTGCGGCATCGGCACGAAGGCGGCAATGCGCAAAGTGGAAAAGGTGGATCGGATGCGCAAAAAATACTTTGATTTCTATTCCGACACGCCGTGGGGCGATGTTGCAAGCTATGATCTGATGGTTTCTTCGAGCCGCTACGGAATCGATGGTACGGCGGATGTGATTGCGAAAGCGGTCACCGACAAAATGTGAGGTGTTTGAAATGGAACTTGCTTTGGAACTGATTACGGATATCTGCATCGACATTGGCATGGCGATTCTGCTTTTCACCCTGATCCGCAAAAGCGGCAAACGGATTCCCGGCGCGCGGCTGCTCTCCGCAACCGTCGGGCTTGGGTTTGTGTTCGGAACCATTGCCGCAGGGATGCGCGGGATTAACGCGTTCGTCATTCCCGACGCGCTCGGCTTCATTCTTTCCTACTCGGCGTTCCTCTTTACCTTCCCCGGTAAGAAATCGGAGGGCAGCGGCAAATGAACAAGGATCTGACGGTCGGAAAACCGGAAAGCGTCCTGTGCAGGTTTTGCCTTCCCCTGTTCGGCAGCATCATCTTTCAGCAGCTTTATAACATTGCCGACAGCTTTGTCGCGGGCAAATTCATCGGCGACAATGCGTTGGCTGCGGTTGGAAACAGTTATGAAATTACGCTGATCTTCATTGCGTTCGCGTTCGGTTGCAACATCGGTTGCTCGGTTCTGGCGGCACAGCTGTTCGGCGCAAAGCGGTACAAAGATCTCAAAACCGCAGTTTACACATCGCTGATCTCCAGCACGGTTATCTGCGCAGTTCTGATGGCGGTCGGCATGATCTTTTGCAACGGGCTGTTGCGTCTGATTAAAACCCCCGATGCGGTTTTTGCAGATTCCAAACTCTACCTGGACATTTACATCCTCGGTCTGCCCTTCGTTTTCCTTTATAATGTCGCAACCGGCATCTTCTCGGCGCTTGGCGACTCCAAAACACCTTTTCTCTTCCTTGCCTGCTCGTCGCTCTCCAACATCGGCGTGGACATCCTCTTTGTCACCGCGTTCGATATGGGCGTGGCGGGCGTTGCATGGGCAACTTTCCTCTGCCAGGGCATCAGCTGTGTGCTGGCGCTGGTGGTGGTTTTCCGCCGGTTCCGCAAAATCCGGACGGAAGGAAAAATGCAGATTTTCTCATGGCAACAGTTCGGCTGCTTTGCGGTGGTTGCGGTGCCGAGCATCCTGCAGCAGAGCTTCATCTCGGTTGGCAACATCGTGATTCAGAGCGTCATCAACGGATTCGGTCCGGCTGTCATGGCGGGCTACTCCGCCTCGGTCAAGCTGAACAACATGGTCATCACCTCTCTGACCACGCTCGGAAACGGTATTTCCAACTTCACGGCGCAGAACCTCGGCGCGGCGAAATACAACCGCATCAAGGCGGGCTTCCGCGCGGGGCTGAAGTTGGTCTGGGCGCTCTGCATCCCGTTGGTTCTGCTTTATGAATTTGCGGGAAAATGGCTTGTGTACATCTTTTTGGAAAGTCCAACGGGCGCGGCAATGGACACGGGCGTACTCTTTTTGCGCATCGTTTCGCCGTTCTACTTTGTGGTGGCGGCAAAACTGGTGTCGGACGGCATTCTGCGCGGCGCGGGCATGATGAAGAAATTCATGATCGCAACCTTTACCGATCTGGTTCTGCGCGTGGCGCTGGCGGAAATTCTTTCGCGCACCGCACTCGGCACAACGGGCATCTGGCTCTCGTGGCCGATCGGTTGGACGATTGCGGCAATCCTTTCCATTCTATTCTATGTAACCGTCAAATGGGGACAAAAGCAACAGAGAACAGGAGATCCGGCATATGAACAACAGTGAATTTTTGAGCCGCATCCGCTACAGCGGCTATCTCGGGCGTGTGATGAGCGCCGAGGACGCGGCAACCTTCATCCGCCCCGGCATGGTACTGGGGGTCAGCGGGTTTACCATCGCCGGCTACCCGAAAGCAGTTGCGGGCGTCCTTGCCGACCGGGCGCGGAAGGGCGAAAAACTTGACCTGACCGTGTATTCCGGCGCGTCTCTCGGCGAGGAATTCGACGGCGAATTGGCGCGGGTCGGCGCTTTCCGGGCACGGATGCCCTACCAGACCAACAAGGATCTGCGGAACGCGATCAATGCGGGCGAGGTCTCCTACCATGACGTGCCACTCGGGCAGATGCCCGTTTGGGTCAAGAACAAGTTCCTGCGCCCGGTGGATGTGGCGATTATCGAAGCAACCGCCATTGACGAGAACGGCAACATCATCCCCACAACCTCGGTCGGCACCTCCAACATCTACGCGGAATGCGCCAAACAGGTCATCATCGAGGTCAACACCTATGTCCCCGCCTGCATGGAGGGTGTTCACGATGTCTACTCCCCTGCCCGCCCGCCGCACACCAAACCGATTCCGATTGAGCGCGTCAGCGACCGCATCGGAACGCCCTATATCAAGGTAGACCCCACAAAGGTGGTAGCCGTGGTGGAGAGCAACATTCCCGACAACGGGCGAATCGTCTCCCCTGTGGATGACGAGTTCCGGCAGATGGCGGCAAACCTGATTGATTTCCTGCACAGCGAAGTCCGGGCGGATCGTCTCTGCAACCCGCTCCCGCCGCTTCAGGCAGGCGTGGGCAGCGTTTCCAACGCCGTGCTGGAAGGATTGGCGCAGTCGGATTTCGGACATCTGACGGTCTATTCCGAAGTGTTGCAGAACTCCATGTTTGATCTGATTGACGCAGGCAAGGTCGACTTTGCTTCGGGCACATCGCTGACCATCTCGGCAGACCGCCGCGACAGCTTCTTCCGCGATTTCGAGCGCTACCGCGATAAAATCATCCTGCGCCCGCAGGAGATCAGCAACCATCCCGAAATCATCCGCCGTCTCGGCGTCATTGCGGTCAACACGGTGATCGAAGCCGATCTCTACGGCAACACCAATTCCTCTTACATCGACGGCTCGCGCCTAATGAACGGTGTGGGCGGTTCGGGCGACTACTGCCAGAACGCGGGGCTTTCGATCTTCATCACGAAGTCGACCGCGAAGAACGGCACGCTCTCCTGTATTGTTCCGCACGTCAGCCATGTGGATCACACCATTCACGAGATTCACGCGCTGATTACCGAACAGGGCGTTGCGGATCTGCGCGGGTTAGACCCTATAGACCGCGCAAACTGTATCATCGAAAACTGCGCGCATCCCAAATTCCGCCCCGCCCTGAGGGAATACCTCAAAAACGCGACCGAATCCTGTGCGTACCGCGGAAATCCGATCGATCTGCGCGCGGCGCTGGATTTCAATAAGTACCTCCAATAATTATCAAATACAGAATTCTGAAAGGAAGCAGGAAAAATGGACGAACAGGTTGTAACTATGATCAATGAAATGGTAGCAAAGGCAAGAGCCGCACAGAAGGAGTTTGAATCCTTCTCGCAGGAAAAGACCGATGAGGTCGTCCGCGCCATTGGCAAGGTGGTCTATGACCGCGCCGAGGAACTGGCAAGAATGGCTTGCGAAGAGAGCGGCATGGGCGTTTATGCCGATAAGGTTGCCAAGTGCCACGGCAAGTCCAAGTGCATTTGGAACAGCCTCAAGGGCAAGAAGTCAGTCGGCATCATCGGCGAGGACAAGGAGATCGGCATCATCCGCGTTGCCAAAGCAAAAGGCGTGGTCGGCTCGGTGACCCCCGTGACCAACCCGGTTGTGACCCCGATGTGCAACGCGATGTTCGCGCTCAAGGGACAGAACGCCATTATCGTAGCGCCCCACCCGAGAACGCAGAACGTCAACAAGTATGTGGTGGATCTGTTCCGTGCGGAACTTGCAAAGCTCGGCGCGCCGGTTGATCTGATTCAGACCGTTGAGAAATCCTCCATCGATGCCACCAATGCCCTGATGCAGAGCGTGGACGTTGTGGTTGCAACCGGCGGCGCGGGCATGGTCAAGTCGGCATATTCGAGCGGCAAGCCGGCTCTGGGCGTCGGACCCGGCAACGTGCAGGTCATTGTGGATCGCGGCGTGGAGTTGGAAGAAGCCATTCCGAAGATCATCAGCGGCAGAATCTTCGACAACGGCATCATCTGCTCGGGTGAGCAGTGCGTTCTGCTGCCGAAGGAATCCTTCGACCGCGCAATCGATATTTTCAAACAGAATCATGTGTTCTACGTTGAGGACGCCGACACAGCCAAGAAGTTTGCCGACGCCATCTTCCCGGACAACGGTCCGATCAACCGTCGGGTTGTCGGTCAGAGCGTGCAGACCATCGCCGCGCTTGCCGGAGTCGAAGTTCCTGCCGACACCAAGATGATTCTCATCAAGGCAAGAAGCATCGGGCGCGGAGAGCCGCTCTGCCGCGAAAAGATGTGCCCGGTCATGATTACGGCGGCATACGATACCTTTGAGGATGCCGTGAGAATGGCGCAGACCGACCTCGACTACGAGGGCAAGGGGCACACCGCCTCCCTCCACAGCCACGATATGGAGCATATCAAGTATGCAGGCGAGAAGCTGACCGTCAGCCGCCTGATTGTCAACCAGCCGTCCTCCACGGGCGCGGGCGGAAGCCTTTACAACGGCTTTGCGCCGACCACCACGCTGGGCTGCGGCTCCTGGGGAAACAACAGCATTTCCGAGAACCTGAACTACACGCATCTGATCAATGTTTCTCAGATCGGTCTTTACAACAAGGACGCAAAGATCCCGACCGATGAGGAAATCTGGAACTGAGGAGGCATTCGCCATGGAACAGATCATTTTCCGCCCGAAGCTGTACAAATTCGATGATACCAAGTCCTTTGCAGAGGCGTTTCACCTCGGCAAGCACGATTTGGTTCTGACCAACCGCTATATCTTCGACCCGTATTTCGATGGCAACCCCTACGGCGCACAGCTGATTTATCAGGAAGAATTCGGCGGCGGCGAACCGACCGATACCATGGTCGATGCCATCATCAAAGCGGCGGCGGGCAAGGAATACGACCGCGTGATCGCCATCGGTGGCGGCACGGTGATCGACATTGCAAAGGTGCTGTCGGTCTCGGGCGGCAAGCCCGTGGATGAGCTCTACGAGCACAAAGACGAACTGAAAAAGGAATATCCGTTGGTGATTATTCCGACCACCTGCGGCACGGGCAGCGAGGTAACCGATATTGCCATCATCAACCGCACGCGCCTCGGCGTGAAGATGGGACTGACGGGCGAGCCGCTCTATGCGGACTATGCCGTGCTGATTCCCGAGCTGTTGAAGAAGTTGCCGCTGAAGGTCTTTGCAACCAGTTCCATCGACGCACTGGTTCACGCGGTGGAGTCCTCCCTCTCCCCCAAGGCGACCGCTTATACCAAGCTGATGGGCTATAAGGCAATTGAAATGATCATCGGCGGTTACCGGAAACTGGCGCAGGACGGCATGGAACAACTTCCCGCACTGATGGAAACCTTCCTGATCGCCTCCAACATGGCGGGCTTTGCCTTCGGTACGGCGGGATGCGCCGCAGTCCATGCGCTCAGCTATCCGCTCGGCGGCACTTACCATGTCCCGCACGGCGAGAGCAACTACGCGCTCTTTACCGGCGTACTGAACAAGTACATGGAGAAGAAATCGGACGGCGAGATTGCGCACCTGAACGCCTACCTCGCCGACCTGCTGGAATGCGACACACCGGATGTTTATACCGAGTTGGAGAACCTGCTCAATCGGATTCTGCCGAAGAAGCCGCTTCACGAATACGGCGTGACCGACGAGGATGTCGTCACCTTTACCGACAGCGTTCTCATCACGCAGGGACGCCTGATGGCAAACAACTTCGTCCCGCTCACCCGCGACGATGTGCTGGATATTTATAAAAAGCTGATGTAACGAACACCGATAGCCCCCAAAGCGCCTGCTTTGGGGGCTTATTCCGAGACATTCCGTGACGCAACCGTCACCGAGGTGTCATTCATTCGCTTCTGCTCCCTCTTTCATTTCCAACAGTTCATCGTAAATCAGTTTAGCAACCGTTCCCGCTTTGCGCAAGAAACAACTGGTTGTCCGAAGTTTTATACGGATCCTTCAGCACACTTGGGTCGACAACCAAAACGCGTCCTACCAGATTCTGACCGAGATGACTTTCTATTTGCTCCGGTTTCCAAAGGTGAAGATCGTCCCATGCTTTGCGAACCTCATCCACCAACCCGTTTACAATTGCGGGGTGGGAATTGACGCAAAATTCGGAATTGTGGGAGTCCGGCGGAATGCGGAAGGTCTTTGCCCACTCCTTGTTGGATTGGGAATACCGCCCATCCCCCTTTCCCTCCCCGACTGTATTTGCCAATACCCACATCACGCGGTCGAAGCCGTAAGCGTCCAGAATTGTCTGGAGACAATCGTCATTCAAACGCATTCCGTCAAAATTTTCTGCTATCGTCTTTCGGATAAATTCCGCGCACGCCCGATTTGCGCGGTAACTCGCCACCCATAAATCCTTTTCCCGACTCCCCGCCGCAAAGGACAGCGAGTAGCGGTACAACCCGGTTTCGTCCATCTTTTTCAAATTTCCCCTTTCTTTTTATTTTGAGAAACAAAAAAGGCGAATGAGAGTTTTTCATCCGCCGCGTTGTTTGGACGCGAAAAAATTTCTCATTCGCCTGTTTATGATAAAGTTGTAAAATATGGCTTCGTCCTCAAAAGACTTGACCGTTTGGGTTCAAGTCCCGTTAGGCCCGAAAAACAATGTTGAGATATCTACGGTTTGTGATTTTTGTTGACACAAGCCAAAGTTCCCTAAAAACGCGAAAAAGCCTCGTATAACGGGGCTTTTTCGTGCTTTTCGCACCAAATATCTTTTTTGTTGGTGCATTATGGTGCGGGAAACGGGACTTGAACCCGTATGGTGTGAACCACACGCCCCTCAAACGTGCGCGTCTGCCAGTTCCGCCACTCCCGCGATCGCGCTTGGTGCGCAACATATAATATTATACACTTTTTTTCGCAAATGTCAAGCCCTTTTTCAAAAAAAATCTTCTCTCCCCGAAAATTCTTTCGCTTTGCCCTTGCAAAACCGTCTCTTTATTGGTATAATATTCTGGTACGATTCTGTTTTCGGGGGGTGGGAAGTTGTTTCGCACGCGCTTTTCCTTTGCCGACGTGCTTGTCATGCTCTCGGTTCTGCTGATAGCCTCCCTGTTACTGTTCGGCTCGTTCCGCAGCTCCGGGAACGATTCCTCCAATCTCCGGTTGGTCATCCGCACGCAGTCGGAAGTTCTTTCCTATCCCCTATCCTCCGACCGCACAATCCCGGTCGCCTCGGGCGGCTACACACTGACCGTTGAAATCCGGGACGGTCGCGCCCGCGTCAAAGAGACCGACTGCCCCGATCGGGTGTGCCTGCACACGGGGTGGATCTCGCGCAAAGGCGAAACGGTCATCTGCGCGCCTGCGGCGGTTCGCCTGACCATCGCAGATCCGAAGGGAGGTGTCGGGGATGCCGATTCCGTCATCGGATAGCGGAAGAAGAATCACCTCCGCGCGGCGCGTGGCGCTTGACGCGGCGCTTCTCACGGCAGCACTGATGCTCTCGTATCTAGAACACCTGCTCCCCCTCGGGGCGCTCACGTTCCTTCCGGGCTTCAAGCCGGGCTTTGCGAACGCGGTCACGCTTCTCGCCTTTTCTCTGCTCTCCCCGCTCGACGCGCTTGCGGTTTCCCTGCTCCGCGTGGGGATCACGGGGGTGCTGTTCGGGTCATGGACCTCGCTGTTCTTTTCGCTCGGCGGGGCGTGCATGACCTATCTCGCCCTGTGGCTCGCACGGGTGCTCCTGCGCCGTTGCAGTTATCTCGGCGTGTCGGTTCTCTGCGCCGCGGCGCACAATACGGGACAGGTGCTCGCCGCCTGCGCGGTCATGCCATCTCCGGGCGGCGCGCCGTTCGGGCTTCTCACCACGCTCCTGCCCTATCTGCTGCTCGCGGCGATTCCGTGCGGCGCTCTGACCGGCGTTCTGCTCGATCTGTTGATTCCGCGGTTGGAAAGGTGGTTCCGCACATGAAAAAACGCATGACGTGCTGCATTTTAGCGCTCTGCCTGCTTCTTTTCGGGCTCGGGCTCGGGCTTGCGGGTTGTTCTGCGGATCAAGGGCAGACCGAAGAATTCTGGGGCATGGGAACATCCGTTTCGGTCACGCTTTACGGGACAGCGCAGGCAAAAAAAGAGGGCTTTGCGCTGGCAAGAGCCACCGTTTCGGAGTTGGACAGGCTGTGGTCGCTGACGATTCCGGACAGCGATATTTCGCGGCTGAATGCGTCGGCGGACGGCATTTCCGACGCGGACGTGCGGACGGTTGCGCTGATCCGGCAGGCAAAAGAACTTTCCGCGCTGACGGGCGGCAGTTTTGACATCACGCTCGCGCCGCTCACCGCGCTCTGGAAAAAATGCGGAGAAGAGAACCGCCTGCCGACCGAGGAGGAATTGGCTGTGCGGCTTGCAACGGTCGGGACATCCTCCCTGACGGCGGACGGCACTTCTGTCGGCAAGCCGGACGGAACAGAGGTCGACCTCGGCGCGATTGCAAAGGGGGCGGCGGTTTCCGCGCTCCGCGACGCGCTGTCCGCGACGGACGGGTTGGACGGCGGGCTGATTTCCATGGGCAGTTGCGTAACGGTATTCGGTTCAAAGCCGAACGGCAAGCCGTTCCGGGTCTCGGTTCGCAACCCGCACGACCGCGCAAGCCTTGCGGGCACGCTGACGCTGAAGGACGGGCAGGTGCTGTCCGTGTCGGGCGATTACGAGCGGTTCGTCACCATCGGCGGGAAACAATACCATCACATTCTGAATCCCACGACAGGCTACCCTTCCGACAGCGGGCTGTCCTCGGTTGCCGTCGTCATGCGGGACGGTCCGACGGCGGACGCGCTCTCCACGGCGTTTATGGTCATGGGAGAGGACGCGGCGCGGGCGCTCCGCGACAGCGGAACATTTTCCTATGAAGCGGTGTTTTTCCGCTCCGACGGCAGTGTTTTCATGACCGATTCTGCCGATTTTCAAAAATAATACCAATTCTTATTCTTAAATAGCATACAAGAGGACGCAAAAAGTGAGCAATTTACGCGAAGAAATCAACCGTCGGCGAACATTCGCCATCATTTCCCACCCCGACGCGGGTAAAACGACCCTGACCGAAAAGTTTCTGCTTTACGGCGGTGCAATCCAGACCGCAGGATCGGTCAAAGGCAAGGCTTCCGACCGCCACGCGGTTTCGGACTGGATGGAAATGGAGAAGAAAAGAGGAATTTCCATCACCTCGTCGGTCATGCAGTTTGAATACGAGGGCTACTGCATCAATATTCTGGACACCCCCGGGCATCAGGACTTCTCGGAGGACACCTACCGCACACTGATGGCGGCGGACAGCGCGGTGATGGTCATCGATGCGGCAAAAGGCATCGAGCCGCAGACCCGCAAGCTGTTCCGCGTTTGCGCCATGCGGCATATCCCGATTTTTACCTTTATCAATAAATTGGATCACGAGGCGCGCGACCCGTTCGATCTGTTGGACGAGCTGGAAAAGGAATTCGGCATCGGGACGTATCCGATGAACTGGCCAATCGGTTGCGGCGTAGGCTTCAAGGGCGTTTACGACCGCGACGGACACCGCATTCTCGCATTCGGTGATTCGCACCGCGGCCGCGACCGTCTCGCGGCGATCGACTGCGACATTGCCGACACTGAAAAACTCGACAGCCTCATCGGGTCATACGCGCGCGAAGAGCTGACCGAGCAGGTGGAGCTTCTCGACGGAGCCTGCTTCGACTTCGATCTGGAAAAGGTTCGCGCGGGCAAACTCAGCCCCGTATTCTTCGGCTCGGCGCTGAACAACTTCGGCGTGGAATTCTTCCTCGAGCACTTCCTGAAAATGACCACCCCGCCCCTGCCGCGCACGGCGGGCGACGAAGTGGTAGATCCGTTCGCGCCGTCCTTCTCGGCGTTCGTGTTCAAGATTCAGGCGAACATGAACAAGGCGCACCGCGACCGCATTGCCTTCATGCGCATTGTATCGGGCAAATTCGAGCGCGACGGGGAATACTATCACGTACAGGCGGGCAAGGAGATCAAACTCTCCCAGCCGCAGCAGATGATGGCGCAGGAGCGCGCCGGCATCACCGAAGCGTATGCGGGCGACATCATCGGCGTATTTGACCCCGGAATTTTTTCCATCGGCGACACGGTGTGCGCGAAGGATCACAAGGTGAAATTCGAGGGCATTCCGACCTTTGCGCCCGAGTGCTTTGCGATGGTGGAGCAGACCGACAGCATGAAGCGCAAGCAGTTTGCAAAGGGCATGAACCAGATCGCGCAGGAAGGCGCGATCCAGATTTTCACCGAACCGGGCGGCGGCTTGGAGCGCGTTTATGTCGGCGTTGTGGGAGAATTGCAGTTTGATGTACTGGAATCGCGCATGAAATCGGAGTACGGCGTAACCTATCGGCAGTACCCGCAGCCTTACCAATATATCCGCCGCATTTCAAACGGTGCAGACCCTGCGAAGCTGCATTTATTTGATGTAAAGTGGGTACAGGACTTCCGCGGGAACAACTTTCTGCTGTTCAAGACGGAATGGCAAGTTTCGCACACTTTGGAGGACAACGCAGGACTGGAACTGGTCGAATTCGGGCATTGATAACGGTTGAACCCCAAAACGGAGATTATGAATTATAGGAAAACTTATTCTCATTCTAAATTGATACGTCCCGCCGCATGGCTTTTGGCGCTTCTGTGCCTGTTTCTGTGCAGTTGCGGGATGTTCGGAAGCGAAAGCGGCGGGACAAAAGGCCCCGGAAGCGAAACCGCCTCGGTCGGAGAATCCTTTGCGGTGCATTTTATCGATGTCGGGCAGGGTGACGCGGCGCTGATCCTTTGCGACGGGAAGTCGATGCTGATTGACGGCGGCGACAAGAGCGCGAGCAGCACGGTTTACACCTATCTGAAAAAGCAGGGGCTGACCTATCTGGATTACGTGGTCTGCACGCATCCCGACGCCGACCATGTGGGCGGGCTTTCGGGCGCGTTGGAGCAGGCGCAGGCGGGGACGGTTTACTGTCCTGTTGACAATTATGATTCCAAGGCGTTCCAAAACTTCAAAACGCGCGTGGAGGCGCAGGGAAAAAAGCTGATCCGTCCCGCCGTCGACACGGTATTTTCCCTCGGCAGTGCGACCGTGACGGTGCTTGCGCCGCGTGCGGACTACACAGACACCAACGAAAGTTCGATCGTTCTGCGCGTTGTTTACGGTTCGACCTCGTTTCTTTTCACAGGAGATGCGGAGCACGAATCCGAGTCTGCGATGTGCGAAGCGGGCGTGACATTGAAGTCGACGGTTCTCAAGGTTGGGCATCACGGAAGTGACACTTCAACCTCGATCCGATTTCTCGGAGAGGTCATGCCGCAATATGCGGTCATTTCCTGCGGCAAGGACAACAAGTACGGGCATCCGACCGAGCAGACGCTCTCGCGCCTCCGTCAGGCGGGGGTTACGGTTTATCGGACCGATCTGCAGGGCGACATCATTTGTGAGAGCGACGGCACACAGGTGACCTTCCGCACGGCGCGGAACAGCGGCGCAACGCTTCCGCCCGACACGACAAATGCCACTGCGCCGACCGAGTATGCGTTCGTCGGGAATATAAGCTCGAAAATTTACCACAAGCTGACCTGCTCTTCTGTTCCGTCGGAGCAGAACTCTGTCTGGTTTCTGACCGCCGAGCAGGCAGAGTCCGCAGGCTACTCGCCATGCAAGCGGTGTCTGGGGAAAGAGTAAGACCTTGGGACTCTGTCCCAAGCCCTGCTTAGGAAACTTCTTGAAAGAAGTTT
>URHR01000013.1 GCA_900547725.1 uncultured Eubacteriales bacterium | reverse complement strand
TTCTTTTCGCCAAGCCTTTTCTTTGCGCCTCCTTCGTGCAAAGAAAAGGCGGTAAAAGAGTTTGTACTTTTTTCCATAATGTTAATCAAACGCCCTGCCGCACTGCGGCAGGGCGTTCTTTTACATGGATTCGTGAATCGTGCGCGAGATGACCTCGTCCTGCTGTTCGCGCGTCAGTTTATTGAAGCGGACAGCGTATCCGCTGACGCGGATCGTCAGCTGCGGGTACTTTTCGGGGTGCTTCTGTGCGTCAAGCAGCATTTCCCGATTGAACACGTTGATGTTCAGGTGGTATCCGCCCGAGCGGACATAACCGTCAATCATATCCACAAGGTTTTCCGTGCGCTCCGCATCGCTCCGACCGAGCGAGGACGGCGTTGCGCTGAAGGTGTTGGAAATTCCGTCCCGCGCATACTCATACGGCAGTTTTGCAACCGATTCCAACGATGCCAACGCGCCGTGGCTGTCTCTGCCGTGCATCGGGTTCGCGCCAGGTGCCAAAGGCTCTCCCGCGTGGCGACCGTCCGGGGTTGTTCCCGTCTTTTTCCCGTACACCACATTTGAAGTGATGGTCAGAATCGACATTGTGGGGATTGATGCGCGGTAGGTCTCGTGGGAGGCGATCTTCTTCATGAAGGTTCGCACCAGTTCCACCGCGATCGAATCCGCGCGGTCGTCGTTGTTTCCGTACTTCGGGAAGTCACCCTCAATGCGGAAATCGGTTACCAGTCCCTTTTCGTTGCGGATCGGATAGACCTTTGCATAACGGATTGCGGACAGCGAGTCAACCGCGCAGGAAAGCCCTGCGATTCCCGTAGCGAAGAAGCGGCGCACCTGCGTATCGTGCAGCGCCATTTCCAGCGCTTCATAGGAATACTTATCGTGCATATAGTGAATCAGATTCAGCGTATTGACATACAGCCCCGCAAGCCAATCCATCATGCAGTCAAACTTTTCCGTGACCTCCGCGTAATCCAGAGGACCGTCCCCTTCAATCGGGCGGTATTCGGGCGAAACCTGCAACGGCTCTCCCGTTTTCTTGTCAAGCGTCAGTTCGTCCCGCCCGCCGTTGATTGCGTAAAGCAGGCACTTAGCCAGATTCGCCCGCGCGCCGAAGAACTGCATATCCTTTCCGACCCGCATACTGCTCACACAGCAGGCAATGCAATAATCGTCGCCCATCTCAGGGAGCATCAGATCGTCGCTTTCATACTGGATTGCGGAAGTTTTGACCGAAATCTCCGCGCAGAATTTTTTGAAGTTTTCAGGCAAACGCTCGCTCCAGAGAACGGTCAGGTTCGGTTCGGGCGCAGGTCCGAGGTTGACCAGTGTGTGCAGAATCCGGAAAGAGGTTTTTGTCACAAGGGGTCTGCCGTCGCATCCCATCCCGCCGATGGACTCGGTGATCCATGTCGGGTCGCCCGAGAACAGCTCGTTGTATTCCTTGGTGCGCATGAATTTGACAATCCGCAGCTTCATTACGAACTGGTCGATCAGTTCCTGCGCGCCCTCCTCGGTCAGCGTTCCGTTTTCCATATCGCGCCGGATATAGATGTCAAGGAAGTTCGTATTTCTGCCGATGCTCATTGCCGCGCCGTTCTGATCTTTGACCGCGCCCAGATAACCGAAATACAGCCACTGAACCGCTTCCTGCGCGTTCTCGGCAGGTTTTGAAATATCACAGCCGTATGCCGCTGCCATTTCCTTGAGCGCCATCAGTGCGCGAACCTGCTCGGCAATTTCCTCGCGGTCACGGATCTTCCCGGGGGTCATGTCCCCGTCGATCTGCGCTTTGTCCTCTTCCTTTTTGGCAATCAGATAATCCACGCCGTACAACGCAACGCGGCGGTAATCCCCCACGATCCGCCCTCTGCCGTAGGCGTCGGGAAGTCCGGTCAGGATATGCGCGGTGCGCGCGCGCCGCATCTCGGGCGTATACACGTCAAACACGCCGTCATTGTGCGTTTTGCGGTAGTTCCGATAGAAGGTCTCAACCTGCGGGTCGATCTCATAGCCGTACATCTTCAGCGACTGCTCCGCCATGCGAAGTCCACCCGACAGATGCATCGGGCGCTTGAAGGGCTTGTCCGTTTGCAGACCGACAATTTTTTCGAGCGTCCTGTCCAGATATCCCGCCGCGTGGCTGTTGACGGTGGAAACGATGGTGTTGTCTGCATCGAGAACGCCGCCCGCCGCCTGTTCTTTCTCGGACAGCTCCAGAATTTCGTTCCAGAGCGTTACCGTTGCCGCTGTCGGTCCTGCAAGAAAAGATCCGTCGCCCGTATACGGGGTATAATTGCGCTGAATGAAATCGCGCGTGTCAATCTCTCCGCGGCTCCATTTTCCGGGAAGAAATCCCTGCCAAGCCTTACTGTTCATATGTTCTCCTTTTTCGGCTTGCCGTGGTACATCCCGGATCGCCAATGAGTATTTTTTCTGCCCGCTTTACCGCCTCCGCGTCGGGAGTCGGCGTACTTCCGAGCGGGTACGGAAGTTGCACCGCTTCATATTTGCTCTTGCCCAAGGTGTGATACGGAAGCACCTCCACGCGTTCCACAGAGGAAAGGCTGTCGATCCACTGCCGCGTTTTCTGCAGATCCGTTTCGCGGTCTGTCCACCCGGGAACCAGAACCTGACGAATCCACATCGGAATTCCCTCGCGCGAGAGCCGTTCCGCAAACGCAACCGTGGCGGCGTTCCCATGCCCCGTCAGGCGGCGGCAGACATCGTCGTCAATGTGTTTGATGTCAAGCAGAACCAGATCGGTCACCCGAAGCAATGCGTCATAGCGGCTGTCCTCCGCCCGGTAAGGCGCGCCCGATGTGTCAAGCGCGGTGGAGATTCCCTCCGCCTTCAGCCGACCGAACAGCTCGCAAAGAAAGTCGGGTTGCAAAAGCGGTTCTCCGCCGCTCGCGGTAAATCCCCCGCGCCTGCCGAAGTAGTTGCGGTATCGGACAACCTCCCTCACAATCTCCTCTGCGGAAACGGTTCTGCCGCCGCATGGATTCCATGTATCGGGGTTATGACAATACAGACATCTCAGCCCGCATCCCTGCAGGAACAGGACAAACCGCAAACCGGGACCGTCCGCCGCACCGAGTGTTTCATAGGAATGAATGCGACCCGTCATACCTTCGCCCTCCTTTCGCACCGCGTAAATTGCTTTTCCGGTGTGCGTATAGTATACCATATTTATGGGCTGTTGTATGTTGGGATCACAACATCTTGTGCTTTTTGCGTGAAAAAGCGCAAAAATCGTCAGAACAGACAAAAAATCAGCGCTGAACCCTTCCGTTTGCGTTGCCTTTGGCAAGCGCGTTGACCTCCTGAACGGTCGTGGGGTTGAAATCCCCCTCAATCGAGTGCTTCAGACAGCTTGCCGCCGCCGCAAAACGCACCGCCGCGGCAGGAGTCTGCCCCTGCCGCAGGGCATAAATCAGCCCCGCCGCAAACGCGTCGCCGCCGCCCACACGGTCAACAATTTCGATGCGATACTTTTCGGAAGCGGAAAGCGTTTTGCCGTCCCACAGTTTTGCGCAGAAACGGTTGACCTCCGCCGAAAGCGTCCGCCGCTCGGTCAGCGCAATCATGCGCAGGTGCGGGTAGAGCGCCTGCAGGCTCTGCGCCAGTGCAAGATACCCCTTGTCGGTCACATCGTCTCCGCTGATCTCTCCGGCAGGCACACGAACGCCGAACAGGTCGCCCGCCTGATTCTCGTTCGTAATCAGCACGTCCACATACGGCAGATACCGTTCCATCGCTTCCGCCGCCGCTTCCACGCTCCACAGCTTGGCACGATAGTTGGGGTCGAACGAAACCGTCATGCCGCGCTTCTTCGCCTCTTGGCACGCCGCAAGACTTGCCGCCGCCACGCCGTCGCCAAGCGCGGGCGTGATGCCCGTCAGGTGAAACCAGTCTGCGCCGTCAAAAATTTTCGCCCAGTCAAATTCCCCCGCGCCTGCCTGCGCAATCGCCGAGTCCGCGCGGTCGTAGACCACTTTGGAAGGTCTTTGCGAAGCGCCGCGCTCCATGTAATAAGTTCCCATCCGTGCGCCGCCGCGCACGATATGTCGGGTTTCCACCCCCCATGCGCGCAGGCTGTTGATTGCCGCCTGCGAGATGTCGTTCTCCGGCAGTTTGGTTACGAATTCCGCTTCTTCGCCCATACAGGCAAGCGAAACCGCCACATTCGCTTCAGCACCGCCGAAGGTGACCTCCAAGGATCTTGCCTGCACCAACCGCTCATGCGCGGGCGGGGTCAGGCGCATCATAATCTCTCCGAATGTTACGACTTTCATCCGATGACCTCCCGAATCTTCCGGCAGTTTTCGCGGATGTCGCCCTTCATCATGAAGCTGCCGCCCACCGCGATAATCTTGTCGCACGCAAGGTATTCCGCAAGGTTGCCGAGATCCACGCCGCCCGTTGGCAGAAATTTCACCTGCGGGAACGGTGCTGACAGCGCTTTGATGCTTGCAAGCCCGCCGTAAACGTTTGCGGGGAAGAATTTTACGGTCGTAATCCCCAGTTCAAGCGCCGCCATGATTTCGGTCGGCGTCACGCATCCGGGATAATACGGGATTCCCGCCGCACAGCAGACCTCTGCCACGCCTGCGCTCAGCCCCGGGGAAACCACAAATTCCGCTCCCGCCGCAAGCGCGGTCTTTGCCTGTTCCGCGTTGATTACAGTTCCCGCGCCGATGTGCATCTCGGGGAACTGCTCCCTGCCGATGCGGATTGCCTCCGCAGCGCAGGGTGTGCGGAACGTGATCTCCGCTGCGGGGATACCGCCGTCGCGGAGGGCTTCCAATGTCGGAACAGTCTGTGCGAGGTCATGAATGACCACCACGGGAATGACCCGCACCGCATCCGTCAGATTCTGCTTTTTCATGTCCGAATTGCTCCTTTTTTGACGAAAACGGCTGTCAAAGCAGCCGTTTTCGGAAATGTAGTTGTTTCAGTTCTGATCTTCAAATTCGATCTTCATCTGCGACGCCTGCGCGCTGCGGTGCTTGTCCATCAGGGTCTGAATCCGCTTGACGGGGTTCAGGAGCGCGCTGATGGTTTCGTCGTTGTTGAGCGTATCGATCAGGTACGCCACATATTTGCACATATTGACTTCCACGTACCACGGCTTGGAGGCAAGCTCGGGGCGGCGGTAGGTCAGGTTGGTGGTAAAGACCTTGTCAAACACCTTTTCGGCGGCGGCTTGGTCGAACTTGTCGCATCCGTCGGTGAACAGACCGAAGGTGGCGAAACAGAACACGCGGTTTGCGCCCTTTTCCTTCAGCTGGCGGCAGACATCGATCATGGATTCGCCGGACGAGATCATATCGTCCACCACGATCGCATCTTTTCCGTGCAGATCCTGTCCGAGGTACTCATGCGCTTCAATCGGGTTTCTGCCGTTGATAACAATCGAATAATTGCGGCGCTTGTAGAACATACCGATGTCCAGTCCGAGCACCGAAGAATAGTACATACAACGCGACATCGCACCTTCGTCGGGTGAGATGATGACCATGTGATCCTTGTCGATCTGCACGTCGGGAACAGCCCGCACCAGTGCTTTAATCATCTGGTAAGTGGGCTGGACGTTGTCAAAGCCCGAAAGCGGAATCGCGTTGCAGATGCGCTGATCGTGTGCGTCGAAGGTCAGGATGTTCGAAACGCCCATGTGAACCAGTTCCTGCAGCATCAACGCGCAGTCCAGAGACTCTCTTCCGCTGCGCTTGTGCTGTCTGCCCTCGTAGAGCATCGGCATGATGACTGTAATCCGTCTTGCCTTGCCCTCGATCGCCGCGATGATGCGCTTGAGGTCTGCGAAATGCTCGTCGGGACCCATCGGGACGGTCATGCCGTACATTTTATAAGTCACACCGTAGTTAAAGGTATCACAGATGATGAAAATGTCCTTGCCGCGCATGGACTCGTGGAGCACTGCCTTGCCCTCGCCCGAGCCGAACCGCAGACACTCCGCGTTGATAACGAAAGTCCCGTCTCCGCCGTGTCTGCGCCAGTCACGCAGATAGTAGTCCACCTGCGAGGTGAACTTCTCACAGCCCTTCATTCCGATCACACCAAGCTCTCCGCAACGATTGTCCTTCATAAATGCCTCCAAAATATGTTTTCTCTCGGATTCGCCGTACAGCGATTCCTTTATGCCCTTGTATTCCGCATACGGCAGTCCCGTACACGGCTCGGCAGGTTTGTATTCGCCGAATCGGAAAGACCGGAGTCTTTCCGCATTTACCGATAAAGTGTACAGATTCTGCCGTATGCTTCGTCCCACATATTCCGGTCGGTGGTCGGAAGATACTGTTGTCTGTCAAAGGATGCCGCCACAACGCGACGTGCGTCGGTAAGTCCCGACACCTCGCCCGCCGCCATCAGCTGCATCATCAGGTTGCCGATTGCGGTTGCCTCTTCAGGTCCTGCGCAAACGGGAATTCCGCAGGCGTCCGCGGTCATCTGGGAGAGGAAACGATCCTTCGTTCCGCCGCCCACAACGTGAATGACCTTTGCCCGTCTGCCCATCAGCTCCATCACCCGCTCGGCAACCGAACGGTACTTGAGCGCCAGACTTTCATAGATGCAACGGACGACCTCGCCCACCGTTTCGGGCACGGGCTGACCCGTTCTGCGGCAGAAATCGCGGATCTTCTCCGGCATATTGCCGGGCGTTGCGAAATCGGGCGCGTCCACGTCGATCAGACTGCGGAACGCGGGGCTTTCCTTTGCCCACGCTTCCATCTGCGCAAAACTGTAGTCCTTCCCTTCACGCTTCCACTGCCTGCGGGACTCCTGAATGATCCAGAGTCCCATAATATTCTTGAGGAAGCGGATCGTTCCGCAAGCGCCGCCCTCATTGGTAAAGTTCGCCGCACGGCTCTCGTCGTTGATGAGCGGCTCGGGCAGTTCAGTCCCCATGAGAGACCATGTGCCGCTGCTGATATACAGGAAATCCTTTTCCTCGGTCGGAACTGCAATAACCGCGCTTGCCGTATCGTGCGAAGCAACCGTCAGCACGCGGGCGTCGGTCTTTCCCGTCTCGCTCTGCACCTGCGGCAGGAGCGTTCCCATGTCAGTTCCGGGCTTGACGACAGAACCGAACAGCCGTCTCGGGATGCCGAGGCGATCAAGCAGATTCCATGCGTAGTCGCGCTTTTTCGCATCCAGAAGCGCGCCCGTGGAAAGGATGGTATATTCGTTTGCCATATTTCCCGTGAGGAAGTAATTGAGCAGATCGGGAATGTTGAGCATCCGCTCGGCAAGCGCCAAGCGTTCGGGCGCTTCCGCCTGTTCCACCGCCAACTGATAGACGGTGTTGAAGTTCAGCGTCTGGATGCCGGCCGTTGCGTACAGTTCCTCGGCGGGAATCACGCGGTTGACCAGCGCCTGCGCGCCGTCGGTTCTGCCGTCGCGGTAATGAACGGGATTTCCGAGAAGCCGACCGTTGCGGTCGAGCAGACCGTAGTCCACGCCCCATGTATCAATGCCGATTGAGGAGACCTTGTCCCCGTCCAGAACGGTTTTCTGAACCGAAAGCTTGATCTCGTGAAAAATTCTGAGAATATCCCAATAAAGCCTGCCGCAAAGATTGACCGGGTCGTTTGAGAACCGATGATTTTCGCGCAGGCTGAGTTTGTTCCCGTCGAACGACCCGACAATTCCCCGTCCGCTTGACGCGCCGAGGTCGATTGCGAGCATTCTGCGTTCTGCCATAGTGTTTCCTCCGTCGTCGGATTCGTTCTCCGACGTTCTACCCATATTATATCATTCTCTGAAAATGATGTCAAGTGTTTTTTCTGCTTTTTTCCGCGAAAGACAGACAATATCCGACCCCGCGCACGGTTTCAACCGTTGTCCCGATTCCAGCCTCGCGCAGCTTTTTTCGGATTCCGCAGATATAGACCGCAATCCCACCCGCCGACGGGCTGTCGCTCACGGCTTCCAGTGCGGCTCTTGTGACTGCCTCCCCTTTGGCTTCCAGCAACAGCGCCGCCATCCGCCGCTCGGTCGGGGTCAGCGGGACTGTCACAGTCCCGCTGACCAAACCGTTTTCGGTCAGCGAAAGAGTCTCCCCCGCCGTCGCCTTCTCCGTCCCGCCACCGGGCACAGCGGCGCGCACGGACAGGTGTGCCAGCACCTCCTGCCGCAACAGGCTCATGCGGAACGGGCGGCGCAGGATCATGGCGCATCGCCGCGCATCGGCGTCTGCGGAAAGCGCGGGCAGACGGCTGAACCCGATCAGATAGCCGTAGTTTCCCCCGGTCGGAATCTCCGCACTGTCAAGGTCGACAATCGCAACTTCCGCACCGTCGGAATCCGCCTTCTGCCCGGTTCGCACCGTCAGTTGCCACGCCTCAAGCTCCAGCTGCAGCAGTCTTGCAAAACGGTCGTCCGCCGAGAGGACAGCAACCTGCGGGCGGCTCATTTCACCACAAGATTCACGATCTTGTTCGGAACGGAAATTTCCTTGATCACCGTTTTGCCCGCCAGTTGCGCCGCAATCTTCGGGTCGGCTTTCGCAAGCGCGATTGCCTCCTCCTTCGGACAATTGAGGGGAAGCGACACTGTTCCGCGAACCTTGCCGTTGACCTGCACCGCCACCTCGACCGTGCTGTCAACCGTTTTCGTATCGTCCCATTCCGGCCACGGCGCAAGCGAGCAAAAGCCCTTGCCGCCCAATGCCGCCCACATTTCCTCCGCCAGATGCGGCGCAAACGGGCAGATCAGGCGAACCAGAGCGGAAAGCTGTTCCCGCGTCAGGCTTCCGACCTCGTAGATTTCGTTTAACAGGCTCATCATCGCGGCAATCGCGGTGTTGAACTTCAGTTCCTCGATATCCTCGGAGACCTTCTTCACGGTCTTGTGGAAGGAGGTTTCCAGTTTGGCGCTTCCGCCGTCCGGGCGGACCAGATCGGTCAGATCCGCAATGCGTTCCAGAAAACGCTTGCACCCCTTCATGGAGCTTTCGTTCCACGGCGCGGCACTTGCATAGTCGCCCATAAAGAGGACATAGGTGCGCAGAACGTCCGCTCCGTAAACGTCCACCACGTCGTTCGGGTCTACGACATTGCCCTTGGACTTCGACATTTTCTCGCCGTCCGGACCGAGAATCAGCCCCTGCGCCGTCCGCTTTGCATAAGGCTCGTCGCAAGGCACTACGCCGATATCATAAAGGAATTTATGCCAGAAGCGCGAATAGATCATGTGTCGGGTGACGTGCTCCATACCGCCGTTGTACCAGTCAACGGGAAGCCAGTATTTCAGTTTGTCGGGATCTGCCAGAGCCTTGTCGTTGTGCGGGTCGATATAGCGCAGGAAGTACCACGACGACCCCGCCCACTGCGGCATGGTGTCGGTCTCGCGCTTTGCGTCTCCGCCGCACTTCGGACACTTGCAGTTGACAAACGAAGGAAGCTTTGCAAGCGGGCTTTCCCCGCCCTCGCCCGGTTCGAAGCTGTCCATTTTCGGCAGTTTCAGCGGGAGTTCGTCATACGGCACGGGAACCATGCCGCACGTCGGGCAGTGCACAATCGGAATCGGCTCGCCCCAGTAGCGCTGACGGTTGAACGCCCAGTCCTTCATCTTGTACTGCACGCCCGCCTCGCCGATGCCGTTTTCGGTCAGGTACTCGAGCATCCGTGCGATGGAATCCTTCTTATTGGTGTAGCCGTTGAGGAAATCCGAGTTGACCATCTCGCCGTCGCCCGCATAGGCGGCTTTGGTCACATCCCCGCCGCGAATGACCTCGACGATATCGATGCCGAACTTCTTTGCGAACGCCCAGTCGCGCTCGTCGTGTGCGGGAACTGCCATGATCGCGCCTGTTCCGTATCCCATCATTACGTAATCCGAGATGTAGATCGGAATCTCCTTGCCCGACACGGGATTGACCGCCGTCAGCCCCTCGACGCGCACGCCCGTCTTGTCCTTGACCAGTTGCGTCCGCTCGAATTCGGTCTTTTTCGCGCAGTCCTCCCGGTAAGCGTCAAGCGCCGCAATGTTTGCGATGCGGTCGCGGTACTTCTCGATCACGGGATGCTCGGGCGCAATGACCATGAAGGTCACGCCGAACAGCGTGTCGGGACGGGTGGTGTAAATGCGCAGTTTCTCTTCCGTTCCCTTCAGCGGGAAGTTGACATAAGCGCCCGTCGACTTTCCGATCCAGTTGACCTGCTGCTGCTTGATGTTGGGCAGGTAATCCACGCGATCCAGACCTTCCAACAGCTTGTCCGCATATTCGGTGATGCGCAGATACCAGACGGTCTTGGACTTCTGCACAATCTCGCTGTGGCAGATGTCGCAATGCCCGCCCTGCGAATCCTCGTTCGACAGTACCACCTTACAGCTCGGGCAATAGTTGACCAGCGCAGTATCGCGGAACACCAGTCCCTTTTCGAACATCTTGAGGAAAATCCATTGCGTCCAACGGTAATAGTCCTCTTCCGTGGTGTCGATCACGCGATCCCAATCGAAGGAGAACCCGACCCGTTTGAGCTGGGACGTGAATCTTGCGATGTTCTTGTCGGTTACCTGCCGCGGGTGGATGCCCGTTTTGATGGCGTAGTTCTCGGTGGGAAGCCCGTATGCGTCAAAGCCGATGGGAAACAGAACGTTGTAGCCCTGCATCCGCCGCTTGCGCGAAACAACTTCCAGACCCGAATATGCCTTGATATGTCCGACGTGCATTCCCGCGCCGGAAGGGTACGGAAACTCGACCAGTGTGTAGTACTTGGGCTTTTCGCTGTTGTCCTCGGCATGGAAAACGTCGGCTTCTTCCCACTTCTTTTGCCATTTCGGCTCGATCTCTCTGAAATCGTATTTCATTTTTCGGTTTTCTCCTCTTCCGATTGTTCCGCCTTCTCGTCAATGCCGATGTAGTGAATCTCTTCCGCGTCGCCGTAGAGCTTTTCCAGTTTGTAAAACTCGCGCGATTCCCTGCTGAAGATGTGCAGAATCACCGTGCCATAGTCCACCACGACCCAGTTGTTATTGTCCCGCCCCTCAAAATGCTGCGGGTCAACGCCGCGCAGCCCGAGTTTGTATTCCACCTCGCCGCCCAGCGCCTTGATCTGCGTATTGGACTGCCCCGTGCAGATCACAAAATAATCGGTCAGCACGGTCTGCTCCCGCACGTGAAGAACCCGGATATCCTTCGCCTTCTTCGCGTCCAGCACGTCGAAGATCGCGTGCGCCAGTTCCTCCGATGAGGCGTTTGCAAGCGACGGAAGCTGTTCCGTCAGCTGTTCGGTCTTGTTTTCTTCCATATGCTTCCTCCTTACGGCACCGCTCGGGTCGCCGTGTATATTCTGTGAAACTCCGGATGTTCGGGGCGGTCAAATACCCGATCCGGGTCAAATTCCGTACAGGAAAAATCCGTCATGTCCGAGATCGCGCGCGCCGATTCCTCGCGGTTCAGGATATAGTACCACGCGCCGCTGACCCCTTTTGCCGCATCCCCGGGGGCGGTCTCGGTCGTAAGCGCGGGCGCTTCCGCCCGCAGGAGCGCGAAAGCCAGACGCAGAACCTCTGCAGTCGGCATATCGGTGTGCACGCGCGGCAGAACCGTCAGGCAGACGCCCGACAAACGTGCGGGAGAGAGCGACCGGCAAGCGCGCAGAAAGGCTTCGAGAAACAGCTTCTGCGCGTCCAACCGCCCCAGATCGGCGTTCGGGTACCCCGCGCGGAATCGGACGAACTGCTCCGCCGCCTCGCCGTCCAACCGCTGTTTTCCTGCGGCAAGGTCGATTTCCAATCCCTGAATCGGGTCGCTGTAGCGCATGGCTTGCGGAATATCGACCTCCACGCCGCCAACTGCGTCAACCGCCGCTCGGACAACATCCAGATCGTAAACCGCCGTGTAATCAATCCGCACACCGAGCGCGCGGCTGAGAAACTCCCGCGTGCCGTCCGCGCCGAGCGTATTGTATGCCCCGTTGAGTTTCCTGTAGTCGCGCTCGGTGTAATTTGCATAGGTGTCGCGCGGCAACTGCAGAATGCGCACCTGTCCCGTTTGCGGGGTCACGGACAGGAGCAGAATGCTGTCTGTCAGCGACGCGGCACGGTCGCAGCCGAGCATGAGAATCCGCAGATCCCGATCCTCCGACTCCGACGGTGCAACCGCGTCCGCCCCGCGCGCTCCGTCCGGATTGATTCCCTCCGCTCCCGTGCAGGAAGCAAGAGAAACCAGCGAAAGCAGAACGCCAAGCAACGCCGCAACCGCGCATAACCGTTTGATACCAGCAACCATGCCCATACCTCTCACCTTCCGAGGTTGCAAAAACCTCTTGATGTAAGGTTGGGGTCTTTCTCCGTATGATACGATTGCCGCCCTCATCCGTCGCCTATGGCGACACCTTCCCCCTTGAAGGGGAAGGCTGTTGTGCAGAGTTCTTTTGATATTGCCCTGAAATGTTGAAATCTAAGGCATTACCGCGCAATTTTAAAGGTGCAATTGCACAGTCAGATTTTTCGTCAGACGATACAAGAATCCGCAGGCTGTAGCCGAGCTACAGGCAAGTTTTTTGTGAAGGATCACGGAAAAGATGCAAGTGAGTGAGCCATTCGAGAATTGCGCGGTGATGCCCCAAAAGTTCCAAACACACTTTTTGAAATTATTTTGGTTTCGCAGAGTGTCCGAAAGCCTTCCCCTTCGAGGGGGAAGGTGTCACCGAAGGTGACGGATGAGGGCGGATTCCCGTTCTTTTATTATGTCAAGGATTTACCCCGCAACAACTCATTTCTTGCTTCGATCGTATCAACGGCAACAGGCGTACCCTCATCGAGCAGATCCCGCACGGTCATGTCATAGGAAAGCAGAAGTGTGTCGCGAAGCAGTGCTTCCCGCGTCTGCGCCGTCATCGACTGCGGATTCGCGCCCCAGAAATAGCGGCGCAGAATCACGCAATTGCGGAATGTGCGCGAGTCGTCGATGTAATCGGCAAGATAGAGCAGTTTTTCGGTCAGCGTCATCTCCGCGTGCCCCGTGGTATGCCAACGAACCGCCGAAACGATGGTCGGATCGTCATATTCGGGATACTCCACGGGAATCTGCGCCGCCGCAGTCCGCGCGTGCAGGGTCTTGGGCGCGAGCAGATCGTCCTCACTGATCGGAATGCCGTATGCATGGCAGAGCACCACCTGCTCGGAAACCGACAGTTCCTTGGTAATATCGTGGAGCAGTGCCGCCGCCCGCAGCTTTTCGGTCTCTTCGGGGCAGTACAGCGCGCAGAGCCGCGCCGCCATGTCCTCCACCGCCAGCGTATGGCGGCAACGTTTTTCGGAAAGCCGCGCCCGCACGGTTTCGCGCAGTCGGTTGAGTCTTTCCTCTGTACTCTCTGTCATGATACCCTACCTGACCTTTCTTCAAACATACAAATGTTTGTCACGAATGTATGCTTTCACCGCCGGAGGAAGCAAATCCCCAACCGATTCGCCCGCGCGGAGTTTTTTGCGGATTTCGGTGGAAGAGATTGCCAACGGCTCGGTGACAATCCGCCGCACGACCTTCCCGTATTTCTCCTGATACTCCGCAATTTTCCGGATCAGCAGACCGTCCAGTGACGGGTCTGCCTCGCGGCGGATATAGACGGGATAGCACAGGCGGAAGATCTCCGCAGGCTCGCGCCATTCGTCAAGCGTCAGCACCATGTCTGTTCCGCACAGGAGAAAGAGCCGCCGATCCTCCCCCGCAAGCTCCCGCAGAGTGTCCACTGTGTAACTCTTTCCGCCGCGACGGATTTCCATGTCGCTGACATACACGCCCTCCATGCCGCCGAATGCCCGGCGGCACATTTCCAACCGGTCGGCGGCGGAAACGGGGTCTGCCATTTCCTTGTGCGGCGGAAGCGCGTCGGGAATCACATAGAGGATATCCAGCCACATCTGCTCCATGAACGCCCGCGCCGCCGCGAGATGCCCGTTGTGCGGCGGCGAAAAAGTCCCGCCGTAAATACCGATCCGCGTCATCGGGGCAGTTCGATCACGGGCTTTTTGGAGGATGGGCGGTACAGAACGACCTTTTTTCCCGTCACCGCCACAACATCGGCACTCAGTGCTTCCGCCAGTGCGTCCGCCACGCTTCTTGCACTCTCCCCGCTGTTTTCCAGAACATTGAATTTTACCAGTTCCCGCGCCTCGAGTGCGTCGGAAAAGGTCTTGGTCAGATTCTCGGAAAGTCCGCCCTTCCCCACCTGCATAATGGCGGGAATGTCGTTTGCCAGTCCGCGCAGATAAGCGCGCTGTTTGGATGTGATCATGCTTTGTGTTCTCCTTGGTCAGTCTTTTGCGGTATGCCACCCCTGCGAAGCAAGGGATTCGAAAATTTCTTTCGCCACACCGCAGAGAATGCAGATATACTGCGTTTCGTTCAGAAACACCCGCAGGGTGTTGTCATCGTCCAGACGCACCGACCGCACGTCCTCGCGGGTCAGCTCCATGCAGGTCTTTTCCCTGCCGCGCGTCATCAGAACCATGCTTCCGTCGGTCAGAATGAAATATCCGCCGAACGCGCCCTTCGGCGAGCGGAACAGCACCTGCTCGTCAAAGAGAAACGGACCTTTGATTTTCGCCTTAAGCCGCTCGATGGGCAGATTCTGCAGGTACATCACGAACGGCAGAATCAGCGTTACCAATACCGCAACGGTCACGCCGCCGATCACGCCGTACTCCCAACGCGTGAACATCCATGTCAGCGATCCGCTGAGCAGTCCCGCACAGGTAGCGATCCACCGCGTTGCGGGAGAGAGAAAGTAATCGGAATACTTCATTTTCCCGTGCCGCCCTCCGCAAGCCGCCGCTTCAGTTCCGCCGCAAACAGCCGCATGGCTTGCCCGCGGTGCGAAACGGCGTTCTTTTCCCCGGCGGAAAGTTCCGCAAAGGTCTTGCCAAACGGCGGATAGAAGAACAGAGGATCGTAACCGAAGCCGCCGTTTCCGTGATATTCCCGCAGGATTCTGCCGCGCGCCTCGCCGCGAACCGTAAATTCGCTCCCGTCCGGAAGCACGCAGGCAATCGCACAGACGAATGCCGCGCCGCGCGCTTCATCGGGAACGTTTTCCAACTTCCGCAGAACCAGACAGTTGTTCGCCTCGTCGTTGTGGTCGCTGTCAACGCCGCACCGCGCGGCATATCTTGCCGACCAGATTCCCGGCTCGCCGCCCAACGCGTCCACGGTCAGACCCGAATCGTCCGCCACGCCGATTCTGCCGCCGCGCGCCGCGACCCGCGCCTTGATGAGCGCGTTTTCCTCAAAGGTCGCGCCGTCCTCAACGATGTCTTCGGTCACGCCCACGTCGTCAAGCGACAGAACCTCCACTTCGGGCAACAGTTCCGCCATCAGCGTGCGCATTTCGGCAATCTTCTTGACGTTTCGGGATGCCAATACCATTGTCATCGCTTCACCTCATCCCTCAAACAGCGCGCGGACGAACTCGGTGCGGTCGAATTCCTGCATATCGTCCAGTTTCTCGCCCACGCCGATGAACTTGACGGGAATATTCAGCTCCTTGCGGATGGAAATGATGATGCCGCCCTTTGCAGTTCCGTCCAGTTTGTTGAGAATCAGACCCGTCAGCGCCGCTGCATTCTTGAATTCCTTTGCCTGAATGATGGCGTTCTGACCCGTGGTCGCGTCCAGAACCAGCAGGTTCTCGCGGCTCACCCCGGGCAATTCGCGGTCGATCACGCGGTTGATTTTCGCCAATTCGTTCATCAGGTTGGTCTTGTTGTGAAGCCGTCCCGCCGTGTCGATAATCAACACGTCGGCGTTTTTGTTCTTCGCCGCGTGGCAGGCGTCAAAGACCACCGCCGCAGGGTCGCTCCCCTCGTTCTGGCGTACCAGATCGACCTTTGCCCGCTCGCACCAGACCGCCAGCTGGTCAATCGCCGCCGCGCGGAAGGTGTCCGCCGCCGCCACAATGACCTTTTTGCCTTCCTTGCGCAAACGGTTCGCAATCTTGCCGATAGAAGTCGTTTTTCCGACGCCGTTGACTCCGATGACCAGAATCACCGACGGCACGGTATCCAGTTTCAGCGGCTCGCCCTCGCCGATCATCCGTTCCAGAATGCTCTGCAGAGCGCCCATGACCTGATCCTTTTCCTTGAGTCTGCCGTCCTTGATCTGCTCGCGAAGTTCCTCGATGATCTCCTCGGACGCGTTCACGCCGACATCCGCGCAGATCAGCAGTTCTTCCAACTCTTCCAACAGATCCTCGTCCACCTTGACGAAGTTCTTCAGCAGGTCGTTGATCTGCCCGAACAGCGCGTTTTTGGTCTTGCTCAGCCCCGCCTTCACGCGACTCCAGAAAGACTTTTTCTCCTCCTTCTTTTCCTCGCCCGTCAGCGGCGCGTCCGCTTCGGATTCCGCAACTTCTTCCGCTTCTTCCTCTTTCTCCGCTTGATCTGCATCCTCCGCTTTCTCCGGTTCGGGAGCAGTTCCGGTTTCGGTTTCGGCTTCCGCTTCCGGCTCGGATGTAGCCCCGGAGACCTCCTCCGGGACGGGAGTTTGCCCCTCTGCCTTTTCTTCCGGTGCTTCTTCCGGTGTAGTATCCGGTTCTGCCTCGGGAGTCAGCTCCGGCTCGGTGACGGGAATCACCTCGGGCGCGGGAGTCTCCCCGATTCCTTTATCGGGTTGCGGGTCGGGCTTCTCCGGCACTTCGGGAAGCGGCTCGGAAGCCGTTTCGTCGGGGTCGGGAATGATCGGTTGCAGGGGCGCTTCCGGTGCGGCAGGCTCGGTTGGCGCAACGGGGACTTCGGGCACGATTTCGGGCTTCGGCGCTTCCGTCTCCCGCTTCGGCTCATCCGCTTTCTCTGCCTCCGCAACCTCCGCTTCTTCGGCTTCCTTTTTTTCTTCGGTTACAACCGGTTCTTCAACTGCGGCTTCCTCTTTTTTCTTTTTTCTGCCGAACAGTTTATCCAAAAATCCCATCCCAGTCTTCTCCTTCCTTCTTCGAGATATCGTTGATATTCAACATCAGCACCTTGGAAATGCCGTGTTCGGGCATCGTCACACCGTAAAGTCTGTCCGCCGCCGCCATCGTTCCGCGACGGTGGGTAATCATGATGAACTGCGTTCCGTGTGAATAGCGCTTGATGTACTGCGCCAGACGTTCGACGTTCACCTCGTCAAGCGCGGCTTCGATCTCATCCAGAATGCAGAACGGCGTGGGGTTGACCTGCAGGATTGCAAAGAACAACGCAACGCCGATGAACGCCTGCTCGCCGCCGGACAGCTGCATCAGGTTCTTGATGATTTTTCCGGGAGGCGCGGCTTTGATCTCGATGCCGCTTTCGAGCACATTTTCGGGATCGGAGAGCGAAAGCTCCGCCGAACCGCCGCCGAACAGCTCCGAGAACACGCGCCCGAAGTTTTCGTTGATCCGGTTAAAGGATTCCACAAAAGCGGTTTTCATATCCGTTTCGAGATCCGCAATGACAAGAATTGTCTTTTTGCGGCTTTCTTCCAGATCGTCCAGATCGGCTTTCATCTTCTCGTAACGGGTTCGCACGTCCTCGTATTTATTCACCGCGTCAAGGTCAACGCTGCCCATCGCACGCAACTTGTTTTTGCACTCGGTCTGAAGCGCGAGCATTTCGGGTCTGGTTTCTTTGGTCAGGGGCGGATATCCGAGCGCCAACGCGTCGTTGCGCGTCATCTCGTATTCCTCCCAAAGTTTGCCCGCCAGCTTATCCTGCGAATCGCGCAGACCGTTCAGCTTTGCCTCGCACTTGGTGTATTCGCGCAGAATCAGTTCCTTCTGATTCTGCTTGTCGCGCAGGCGGGTGTTGACGTCGGTCAGTTTGCGCTCAAACTCCGCGCCGCCCTGCTCGATCGCGGTACGGCTCTCGGTAATTTCCGCAAGCGTTGTTTTTGCCGTTTCCAGTTCCTCACCCTCGCGGCGGATCTCTTCCTCGGTCTGCGCGATCTGCTCCTCGCGGGCGCGGATCTTTTCGGTCAGTGCGTCGCGCTCCTGCGTCAGCGTGGCAATGCGATCCTCGCAATCCTGCCGCAGGGTGTTCTCGGTCTCAATGTCCTTCTGCGCCTCGCTGATCTGAATGTAGAGATCGGTCATCCGCCGCGCGTTGCCTTCCTTCTCCAGAACCGTGTCGCCGTGCTCGGATTCCTTTTCCTTGCGGAAATCGCGGATTTCGGAAATGCGGTGCGCAAGGCTTTCCCGCTCAGCACCCAGACGCGTCAGATCTTCCTCATAACGTGCGCGTGCTTCCTCAAGCTGCTTCATATCGTTCTTCAGCTTGTCAAGCAAGGTGTTGTTCGCGTCCAGCTTTGCGCGCAGCTGCTCCAGTTGCGCCGCCTCGGTGTTCCGCAGAACGCCGATCAGTTCGCGGCGATCCTCGGCGGAATTGCGGCGCTCTTCCAGCTCTTCCGCTTCGCGCGTCAGCTCGCCGAGCTGCTTTTCCAACTTTGCAACGGCCGCCTTCTTTTCGTTCAGTTCCGCCTCAAGCCGCTTGACCTCGCTCCCGCGGGAGAGAATGCCGTTTCCCGTTCGAACCGAGCCGCCCGTAAACGAACCGCCGACATTGATCTGCTGTCCGTCCAACGTCACCGCGCGGACGCGGTAATGCGTGGCGCGCGCCATCACATTGGCGTTGTCAATGTTGTCAAAGACCACCGTTCTGCCGAGCAGAGAGGACAGCACGTCGCGGAATTTTCCGTCGCAGGAAACCAGACTGTCGGCAACGCCGATGTAGCCGCGGTAACCCGCCGCCTCGGTCATCTCGCGCGTGGGTTGAGAAGCCTTCATGGAGGTCAGCGGAAAGAAGGTTGCCCGTCCCGCTTCCCCGCGTTTGAGGGCGTACATCGCCGCCTTTGCGGTCGCTTCGTCCTCCACCACGATGTTCTGCAGGTTTGCACCGAGCGCGATTTCGATCGCGGTCACATAGCGATCCTCAACCGAAATGACCTTCGAGAGCGGTCCGTAAATCTTCCCGCAGGGCGCGCCGTGCGTATCGGTGATTTTCCCCTCGTCATATTGCTTCATGACGTAGCGAACCGCTCCCGAATAGCCCTCGAAATGCTCTTCCATGGAGCGGATGGTCGCAATCCGCTGTGCCAGAGAATCCTGACGGAATTTTGCGTCGTTGCAGTCCTTTTCCGCCGCGCGAATTAGAACCGCAATGCGCCCCGCTTTGGTTTCGGCGTCGGCGATTTCCCCGTCGATGGAAGCCAGTTCCACGTCGTATTTCGCCACGGTCTCTTCCTTCGATTTGCACTGCCCGCCGAGGGTTTCCGAAATCTTCCGGTAACCGTCCATTTCCTGCAGGGCGGAGCTGTTCTTGTCGAAATCGGTGGTTTTGGCGTTGTCGAGAACCGAAATGCGGATCTCCACATCCTTTTCCTCGGCTTCCAGATCGCGGATATCGGCAAGCGCCTGCGCAATCGCCGCTGAGAGGTCGGCTTCCTTTTTGCCGAGCGTCAACTGCGCGGCGTTCAGCTTGTCCTGCTCCGATCCGAGGTCGGCAACGCGGTTTTCCAATTCGCCGATCTTCTGCGCGTGCGCCGCGCTCGAAGCAGTCTCCGCCGCAATGGACTTCTCAGTTCCCGCCAACGACCCCTGCGTTGCCGCAATCAGATCCCGCGCGTGCGCGATATTGTTCTGCGCAACCGTGCGCCGCCGCTCCAACTCATGGCAGCGGTCGGTCTGCTCGCGGATGCGTTCAAACAGTTCCTCGCTCTTTTGGCGGCTTGACTGCGCCGCCTCGGACAGCTTGGCGTACTGCGTATCCAGCGCCTGAATGCTGTCCTCTGCCGTTTGCAGGTCAAAGGAGGCGCGCGACATGGCTTCCTCCGCCGCGTTCAGCTCGTCCCGGATTTTCTCGGTATCATAAAGCCACAGACTCACGTCCGCGCGCTTTTTGCCGTCATGCAACTCAATCGCCTTTTTCGCGCGTTCCGCTTCCTTTTTCAGCGGCTCGACGCGCGATGCAACCTCGGAAAAAATGTCGGACAGACGGCTGATATTGTCCTCCGCCTCCGCCAGTTTCCGCTCGGCTTCGGTTTTCTGATGGCGGTATTTCGCAATTCCCGACGCGTCCTCGAACACACTGCGGCGTTCCTCGCTCTTGCGGGAAACCATCTCGGCAATTTTACCCTGCCCGATGATGGAGTAACCGTCGCGCCCGATACCCGTGTTCATGAACAGCTCGTAGATGTCCTTCAGACGAACCGCCTTGCGGTTGATGAAATATTCGCTGTCCCCCGCGCGGTAGTAGCGTCTGGTAACGGTCACTTCGTCGAACGGACAGTCCAGTTTTGCAAAATCGCCCCGATTGTCAAAGGTGACCGACACCTCGGCATATCCCATCGGACGGCGACTGTCCGCACCGCCGAAAATGACGTCTTCCATCTTGCTTCCGCGCAGGCTCTTGGAAGAGATTTCACCCAGAACCCAACGCATGGCATCGGCAATATTGGATTTTCCGGACCCGTTCGGGCCGACAATGACCGTAACACCCTGTCCCTCATCGGCGGCAACGTTCACGTCCACGCCGCGGTCAAACAGCAGTCTCGTCTTGTCGGGAAAGGACTTGAAGCCCTGCATTTCCAGTGATTTCAGATACACAGCAGATGTTCTCCTTCTTTTTATTCCATCGGTTCAAGGCGGGAATCCGACAGACGCGCGTCCTCCCCAACCGAACCGATCACAGTTCCGTACTCCTTTTCCAACCGCGCAAGGTTTCGTCTCCCTTGCCCGACCGTTTGCGAGATCCGTCCCGCAGGCACAGTCAGCGCAACGCGTCGCCCGACCAATCCGGCCGCCGCCACGGCGCGCGCCAGTTCGCGGTAGCGAACCTCGCCGAGCACCAATTCGCCGAGCGCCGGATGATTCGGTCCTGCCACGGCGAGGTGCGGGTCGGTCAGCTCTTCCGAGGCGCACAGCCCGATGCGCAGGCAGCGCACGCCTCCCGCATTCAGAATTTCATAAGCGTCGGCGGAACGCGTCACGGCTTCGTCAAGCGACAGCGGACGATACGTTCCCCGTGCGGTCATGGCTTCCAATTGCGTTCCCGCAAAAACCACCGTCGGATAAATTCTCGCCGCCTCTGCGCCGAACGCAACAAGATCGCGCGCGGTTTGCTTTTCACGTTCCGCATCCGACAGCGGCAGACCGATCATCATCTGTCCCACCAATTCAAAGCCCGACTCGCGCACCATCCGACAGGCGCGTTCGGAATCGGCGGCGGTATGACCCCGTCCCGAAGCCGTGAGAACCGCGTCGGAAGTACTCTGAATTCCCAGTTCCACCGTCCGCACAGGGTAGCGGGACAGGATCTCCAACACCTCGCGGTCGATGAAATCGGGTCTGGTGGAAAGACGGACGGAGGATACCTGCCCGCTCCGCACAAATCCCGCCGCCGTTTCCAACAGGCGGAGCATCAGCCCGCGGTCGATGCCTGTAAAAGAGCCGCCGAAAAAAGCAATCTGGCAGTCGCAGTCCCGCGGAATCGTGGCAAGCGCCCGTTCGATGAGAACCGGAACTGCCGCCTCGTCAAATTCCGCGCATCCCGAAATGGTTCTCTGATTGCAGAACACGCAGGCGTGCGGACATCCGAGGTGCGGGATGAACACGGGAATGCTTCGGTGTCCTCTTGCTTTCGCGATCAGCATTCCACGCCGAACAGCTTCAGGGCGTCTGCGGCGGCGTGCTGTTCCGCCGACCGCTTGGAAGATCCGCTCCCCCGCCCGATGCGATTGGAGTCGAGATACAGTTCCACTTCAAAATGTTTGTCGTGGTCGGGACCCGTTTCGCTGACCACGCGATATTCGAGCCGTTGCGGTCCGTCCATCTGCAAAAAACGCAGGAGCGCGGTTTTCGGATCGGTTCCGCCTCCCGGAGGGAGCGTGTCCACCGTCCACTGAATGAACGGGAGCAGGAATTCCCGCACACGGGTCAGTCCGTTCTCGCCCGCGTCAAGATAGATCGCCGCCAACAGGGCTTCAAACGCGTCGGCAAGCAGAGCCGGATTGTTCGCGCCGCCGCTGTTGAGCACGCCGCGCCCCAATCGGAGATACTCCCGCAGACCGATCTTTTCCGCATAGGAGACAAGCGCCCCCTCGCAGACCGCCGCCGCGCGGATTCTCGTCAGGTCGCCCTCCGTTCCGTTCGGAAAGCGGTGATAGAGGTATTCCCCCGTCAAAACCGACAGCACCGCGTCGCCGAGAAACTCCAACCTCTCGTTGCAAAGCAGATGGTGGTTCTTCGCGCCCGTCTCGTTTGCATAGGAGGAATGTGTCACCGCCCGCAACAGCAAATCCGGGTCGTGAAACCGATATCCGATTTTCTCCTGTAACTGCAAGGTTTCCGTAAACACTCCTCCTTTCTAAGGTGCTGAACTTAAGACCTCGGGCGTTGCCCGAACCCACTCAGAACCTTCTTGGAAGAAGGATCTGAGAACTCCAAGAACTTCAACGCATAAGGGAACGTGCGAACAATCATTTCTTCAAATCTTCAAAGCTTCAGCGCAATTTGTTCGCACATTCCCTTATGCGTTGAAGTTTTTGAAAGTCCTTAGGATATTTTTTTTCAAAAAAGTTTCCTGAGTGGGTTTGGGCAACGCCCAAGGTCTTAGTTCTCGCTTTTTTCCTTTTCCCGTTCGGCGCGTTTCCGCTCGGCGAAAGCGCGGGCGCTGTCGGCGAGGTCGTAGATCGCCTCGGAGTGCTTGTAATCCATCGCCTGACGGATCGCGTTCATGATCGCACGGTCATCGGACGATCCGTGCGCTTTGATAACCGGCTTGGAGATGCCGAGAATCGGCGCGCCGCCGCGCTCGGATGGGTCGTATTCCTTTTTCATCTCGTACAAAGGCTTTTTCAGCGCCAACGCCGCCAGTTTTGCGGGCGTGGAACTCAGAAATACCCCCTTCACCCGCTTGAGCAGGAATTTCCCGATGCCTTCCACACACTTGAGGTAGATGTTCCCCGTAAAGCCGTCTGCCACCAGAACGTCGCAGACGTCAAACGGCGCAGTTCCGCCTTCCACGTTTCCGACAAAGTTGATTTCTTCGTTTGCGGAAAGCAGACGGTATGCCGCCTGTTGCAGCTCCGTTCCCTTGCACGCTTCCGTTCCGTTGTTGAGAAGTCCCACGCGCGGGCGCGCAATGCCGTACATCTTCCGCATATACGCCGACCCCATCGCGCCGAACTGCTCCAGATTTTCCGGCGTGACCGTCACGTTCGCTCCCGTATCGAGGAGCAATACGGGATTCTGGAACGGCAGAACCGTTCCGATTCCCGCCCGCAGAATGCCTTTGACCTTGCGGACAATCAACGTCGCCCCCGTAAAGAGCGCACCCGTGTTGCCGGAGGAAACGAACGCGTCGCCCTTTCCCTCGGCAAGCATCCGCAGTCCGACCGCCATCGAGCTGTCCCCCTTGGCGCGAACCACCGACAACGGGTCGTCCTCCATCGTCATGTACGATTCTGTGTGCACGATGTCAAAGCGGCGGATATCCAGTCCCGCTTCCGCCGCGATCTGTTCGATCCGACGGCGGTCACCGACCATGATATAGGTCGCAGGCCACTGCTCCGCCGCCATGCAAACGCCTTTGACAGCGGCTTCCGGGCAGTTATCTCCACCCATTACATCAACAATTATTCTCATAGGCTCGGTCCTTTATATACAGTGCGTTTGTGCGAGTGCCGTCAGCGCCCGCTCCGCTAATTTCTCGTTTCTTGCCGACTTGCCGCCCCTGACCCGTGCGTCAAGCGGTCTGACAATTCCGAAGTTGGCATTCATCGGAACAAATTTTCCGATTCCGCCGCGGCTGACATATGCTGCCATCGCGCCAAGCATCGTTTCCTCGGGGAACACCAAAGCCGTCTCCCCCTGTGCGCGGCGCGCCGCATTGATCCCCGCGACCAATCCGCTTCCCGCCGACTCCACATAGCCCTCCACGCCTGTCATCTGTCCCGCAAAAAAGACGTCGGGACGGTTTTCCATCGCGTAGGTCGGGGTCAGAAGTCCGGGGGAATTGAGATAGGTGTTGCGGTGCATCACGCCGTAGCGCAAAAATTCCGCGTTTTCCAGTCCCGGAATCATGCGGAACACCCGCCGCTGTTCGGGAAAGGTCAGGTGGGTCTGGAAGCCGACCAGATTGAACATCGTTCCCGCTTCGTTCTCCTTACGGAGCTGCACCACCGCATACGCTTCCTTGCCGGTTCTCGGGTCGGGAAGTCCAACGGGCTTCATCGGTCCGAACCGCAGGGTGTCGTACCCCCGTCTTGCCATGACTTCAACCGGCATACAGCCTTCGAAAACCGTGATTTCCTTTTGCGATTCACGGTCGAACTCCTTCAGCGCCGCTTCCTCCGCAGAGGTCAGCGCCTGCCAGAACGCGTCGTACTGCTCGCGCGACATCGGGCAGTTGAGGTAGTCCGCGTCCCCTTTGCCGTAGCGGGACGCGAAGAACGCGACCCCGGTATCCACCGACGCGAAATCCACGATCGGCGCCGCCGCGTCAAAGAAATGCAGACTGCCGCATCCGAGATCGTGCGCGATATAGTCCGCCATCGCGTCGGAGGTCAGCGGTCCCGTTGCGATCACGGTCACGCCGTCCGGCGCGATCCCGGTCGCCTCGCGTTCCTCCACGGTGATCTGCGGGCAGGAACGGATTTTTTCGGTGATATAGCGCGAAAAACGCTCTCTGTCAACCGCGAGCGCCGATCCCGCCGGAACGCGCGTTGCGTCCGCCGCCTCCATGATGAGCGACCCGCATCGCCGCAGTTCCTCTTTGAGCAGGCCCACCGCATTGGAGAGACTGTCCGAGCGGAGCGAATTGGAGCAGACAAGCTCCGCAAACTCCGCCGTGTGATGCGCGGGAGTCATTTTCTGCGGCTTCATTTCAACCAGACGAACTCTCTCCGCCCCCGCGCGCACCGCCTGCCATGCCGCTTCACAGCCCGCAAGCCCCGCGCCGAGGATTGTCACATCGCGCGTCATGATTCCTCTTTTTCCTCCGAAGCTTCGCCTTCCGGAATTTCACGGCTGTAACCGCAATCCCTGTTGTGGCAGACCAACAGGTTCTTGCCCTTCTTGCGGAAGAGCAGTCCGCCGCACTGCGGACATTTCTCGTTCACGGGCATATCCCACGACGAGAAATCGCATTCGGGGTAACGTTCGCAGCTGTAGAACACCGTATGGTTCTTGCCGAATTTTGTCACAATCTTCGCGCCGCACAAAGGGCAGGCAACGCCTGTATCGCGAACCCGCGGCTTGGTGAATTTGCATTCCGGATACCGACTGCACGCCCAGAAACTGCCGTATCTGCCCGAACGCAGGATCATCGGCGCGCCGCACTTCTCGCACTTCATGTCGGTCTCAACCGCTTCCTTTTTGTCCTCTTCCGCAGTCTTTTCCTCTCCGTTTGCCGTCAGCGGCTTGGTGTTGCGGCAGGCGGGATAGTTCGGGCAGGCGGCAAATTTGCCGAAGCGCCCGTTGCGGATGACCATCCTGCTCCCGCATTTTTCGCAAATGATGTCGGTCTCCTCCGGCGGGACTTCAATGCTGTTCTGCCCGATGGTTTCCTCGGCGTGCTCCAATTCCTTGGAGAAATCCGCCCAGAAATCGGTCAGAACCGCCTGCATCGTCGCCTTGCCTTCTTCGATCTCGTCCAGTTCGTTTTCCATCTCCGCCGTAAAGCCGTAGTCCACGATATCCGCGAAATACTCCTTCATCAGCTTGTTCGTCACCTCGCCGAGCGGAGTCGGAACAAACGCCTTGCCCTCCCGCTTGACATAGTTGCGGGACAGAATTGTGGTAATAATGGTGGCGTAGGTACTCGGTCTGCCGAGTCCCTGCTCCTCCAGCATTTTGATGAGCGACGCGTCGTTGTAACGCACGGGCGGCTCGGTAAAGTGCTTGGCGGGAACTGCGTCGTCCGCGTCCATCAACTCTCCCTCCGAAAGATCGGGCAGGCGGATGTTCTTAACCTCCGCCACATCGTCCGCCGCGCGCGCGGAATCCTCTTCGGCTTCTTCGTAAACCGCCATATAGCCGGGGAACGCGACCGAATAGCCGCTTGTGCGGAAGATATATCCCGCGCAGGTGAAGTCCACCGACACCGTATCCAGTACTGCCGACTCCATCTGGCTTGCAATGAAGCGCTCCCAGATCAGCTTGTAAAGTTTGTACTGATCGTTCGAGAGCAGCTTGCGGATCTTGGTGGGTTCAAGATCCACTCTTGCGGGGCGGATGGCTTCGTGCGCGTCCTGCGCGCCCGCCTTGGTCTTGTAAATTCTCGGGGTCTCGGGATAGTATTTCTCGCCGTATTTGCCCGTGATAAAGGTCTTTGCCGCCTCCTGCGCGTCTGCCGAAACACGGAGCGAGTCGGTACGCATATAGGTAATCAGACCCTGCGTGCCGCCGAATTCCGTTCCGAGGTTCACACCTTCGTACAGTTCCTGCGCCACTTTCATGATCTTCTGCGACTGGAAGCCCAGTTTTTTGGAAGCCTCCTGCTGCATGGTCGAGGTTGTGAACGGCGGCGCGGGCGCTTTATGCCGCGACGCGCGCTTGACAGACGAAACGGTATACTGTTTTCCGTTGACCGCATTCACCACGGCCATGGCTTCCGCCTCGGAATTCAGCCGGACCTTCCCGGAAGCGTCCCCCCAGAAATGAACGGGGATCGCCTTTCCCGCCGTGTGCAGAACCGCATCGATCGTCCAGTATTCGACCGGAATGAACGCACGGATCTCTTCCTCGCGCTCCACGATGATGCGGGTTGCAACCGACTGCACCCGTCCCGCGCTCAGACCGCTCTTGACATTCTTCCAGAGCAGCGGGCTGAGTTTGTAACCGACGATGCGGTCGAGAATCCGACGGGTCTGCTGCGAGTTGACCAGATTCATATCGATGGTTCGCGGCGCTTTGATTGCCGCTTTGACCGCCGTTTTGGTCACCTCGTTGAAGCAGATGCGTTGGGTCTGCTCCACGGGAATGCCGAGCGTTGCCGCCAGATGCCACGAGATGGCTTCTCCTTCGCGGTCAGGGTCGGTTGCGAGAAAGACTTTGTTTGCCGCTTTCGCTTCCTTGCGGATTTCCTTGATGAGGTCGCCTTTGCCGCGGATGCTGATATAATGCGCTTCAAAGCCGTTTTCGATATCCACGCCGAGCGAGCTTTTCGGTAAGTCTCTGACATGACCGATCGACGCGATGACTTTATAGTTACTGCCGAGATACCCCTTGATGGTCGTTGCCTTCGACGGGGACTCCACGATTACCAGATTACTTGCCATGTTCTTTGTTTCCTTTTCAGATTTTTCGGTACAACCCGCCGGGTTGCTTTGCAACGCATCCGCGCAGTTCGAGCAGGGTCAGCTCCGAGAGCGCCTGCCCGTAGGAGACTTCCGCGTCCACCAGTTCGTCCAGCGAGACCGCTTTCCCCGCCTCCGTGAGTTTTGCCATCAGGATTTTTCCGACGGCGGAAAGCCCCTCCGGCAGATCTGTCTGCGGAATCGGCTTCCGGTTTGCCGCCTCCGGGGCGGTTTTCGCCGCCTCGCGCGGCTTCGGCTTTTCGGGAATTACCTTTACACGCGCGCCGATGGGTGCGGTGTCCGACACACCGTCCTGCCGCTTCAGAATCACCGTCCGACCGTCGAGCACGCCGTACCGCTCAAGCGCGGCGGTATCGACCGCCGAATGCGCTTCCGCACGGCGGAGCAAATCCGGGCGCAGACGATCCGCGAACGAGTAGAGGTAACGGTTCAGAATATCCTCGGTGCAAGAGGCAAAATGCGCACCGTCCCGCAACAGGCTCTCCGCGCCCGCTTCCCCGATTCCCTCAGCGCCCGACGGAATCGCAAAGACCTCTTTTCCCTGCAGAACCGCTTCCTTCGCGGTAATCAGCGACCCGCTTCCGAGTCCCGCCTCCACAACCACAACGCCCTGCGACAGCGCGCTGATGAGGCGGTTGCGAACCGGGAAGTGGTAGGAAATCGGGCGCGATCCGGGCGGATATTCCGAGAGAAGCAGTCCATGCCGCCCGATTGCCGTCATCAACGGCGCGTGCTGGGTCGGATAAGCTCTGTCCAAGCCGCATCCGAGCACCGCAATCGGAAATCCGCCCGCTTCGAGCGTTGCCGCCGCGCAAACGCCGTCGATTCCCGCCGCCATTCCGCTGATAACCGTCATGCCGACCGCCGACAGCTCATAGGCTATTTTATACGCGGTGCGCATTCCGTATGCACTCATTCTGCGCGTGCCGACCATCGCAATCCCGGGGATGCGGTCAAGTTTCGGAATCGTCCCGGCGCAATAGAGCAGAAGCGGCGGGTTCTTGATCTCGCGCAAAAGCTGTGGGTAAAGCGGCGAAGAAAAAGTCAGAATCCCGATATTCATCTGCTCGCAGGTCTCTGCAATCCGCGTGGCTTCCCGCAGGTCTTTGTTCGACAGCGCAACTTTGATCCGCTCGGGAACGCAGGTCAGGCGGTCGAGTTCCTCCGCCGGAGCGGAAAAGATGTTGTACGGCGTATCGTACATTCCCAGCAGGGTTCGGAACTCCCCGTTCCCCGCGCCGAACGCTTCGGCAAGCCAGATCCAGAACAGGGATTCATCGCTTTTCATTCCGTTATGTCCTCCGTCCCGTTTTCTTCGCGAATTCCCACATCAGAACCGACGCGGCAACCGCGGCATTCAGAGATTCCGCGCGCCCGCTCATCGGGATGAACACCCGCTCGTCCGCCGCATCCAACACCGCCGCCGACAGCCCGTGCCCCTCGTTTCCGATGACCACACAGTCCCCGGCGTGCACATCGAATTCGCCCAGTCTCTGCGCCCGTTCGTCGAGCGCCGCCGCAAACACGCGCCTGCCGTTTGCCCGCAACTGCCCGATCACCCCACGCAGGTCGCCTACGCGGTCTACCGTCTGACCGAACAGCGTTCCCATGGAGGCGCGAACCGCCTTTGCGTTGTAAACATCGGCGCAGTCCTCGCTGAGAATCAGGCGATCCACGCCGAACGCCGCCGCGCTGCGGATGATCGCCCCCACGTTTGCGGGATCTCTGACCGATTCGAGCAGAACAACCGTCTCTCCCGTACCCGGAATTTTTCCGTCACTATATATTGTAGCGATTTTTTTGCATTTGTCAAGATATTTCGCAACACATATCACGCCCTCGGGCGATTTTTCTTCGGAAATTTTGTCAAACACCCCGTCAGACAGGGTCAGAACCCGTTCCGCACAGACAGAAACAGACCGCCCGGTCTCCTGCGCAAGTCGCTCCCGAACCGTTCCCGCATTGCTTTCCCGCAGGAGTATCAACGGCATGGAAAGCCCGTTCCGTACCGCTTCCGCCGCCAACTTGACGCCGTCAAAACGGAAGCAACCGCTCCCCTCGCGCGCCCGACGGTCGGTCAGTTTTCCGACCTCAACAACCGTTCGGTTCTGTCTGGATGTGATGACTTCTGAGGCTTCTTCCATGTTTTTCTCCCCCCTTCGACGTGATTTTCGGCTCTTTTCGAACCGCTCTATCTACGACAAAAACCCGATGATATCATCGGGTTTTTGTGTTGCAAAAGCTTAAAGAGCCGCTTTTGCCTGAGCGGCGAGTGCCGCGAACGCTTCCTTATCGGAAACTGCGATCTCAGCCAGCATCTTGCGGTTGAGGTCAACGCCCGCCTTCTTCAGACCGTGCATCAGCGTGGAGTAGTTCATGCCGTTCATCTTCGCCTCTGCGGAGATTCTGGTGATCCAGAGAGAACGGAAGTCTCTCTTCTTCATCTTTCTGCCCGCAAATGCGTAGTTGCCGCTCTTCATGACGGCTTCCTTCGCCATCTTGAAGTGCTTCGACTTTGCGCCCCAGTATCCCTTCGCCGCCTTCAGCGTTGCTTTTCTTCTCTTGCGCGTCATCAGCGCACCCTTGATTCTTGCCATTTTTCAATTCCTCCGTTTCGACTTACTTAACCAATGCCTTGATGTTGTCCGCCATCTGTCCCTGCACCATCACGCTCGAACGCAGATGTCTGATGCGCTTCGCGCTCTTCTGACCGGTCTTATGCCGATGCGAGCTGTGGAACATTTTTACCTTGCCGTTAGCTGTAACGGAGAATCTTTTGGCAGAAGCCTTATGCGTCTTGATCTTTCCCATTTTGAAAACTCCTTTTCTTCTGTTTCCGTCCCCGACGGAAGCTGATTTCATACAATTCCGCGCCGCGGCGCGGAGAGAATGAACATTCCGACTGTCTTATTTTGCCTTGACGGGCGAGATAATCATACTCAGAAACCGTCCGTCCTGCACCGGCGCTTTATCAACCGTGCCGCAGTCTGCGCAGGCAGCCTGAAATCTGCCCAGCACCTCGCGCCCGATTTCGGTATGGCTCATTTCGCGACCCTTGAACTTCATCACGACCCGAACCTTGTTCCCGTCTCCGAGAAAGCGTTGCGCGTGTCTGACCTTGGTCTCGAAGTCGTGCGTATCGATCCGGCAGGAAAGCTGAATTTCCTTCAGTTCCACCGTCGTCTGCTTCTTCCGCGCTTCCTTTTCGCGCTTGTCGCGCTCGAAGCAGAACTTTCCGTAGTCCATGATCTTACACACGGGCGGGACAGCCTGAGCAGACATCATGACCAGATCCATACCGCGGTCGTAAGCCTGTTCGAGAGCGCGCGACGCACTCATGATACCAAGCGTTTCTCCGGCAGGACCGATCAGACGGACTTCCTTCGCAGTGATCTCCTCATTGAGCAGGGTCTCTTTTTCTTTCGCGCTAATGGTGCAACACCTCCATGCAAAAAATAAGCCGTACAAAGACCGGAGTCTCCGCACGGACTTCTCCCGCGCACTGCGGGAAATGCACCTATCAACCCACGGTCACAACCGGTGCCGGGGTGAGAGCGGAGCGCTCTGCTTTGTTTTACCTGTATATCATACCACACAACCGCCCGTTTGTCAAGAGGTTTTCGAAAAAAACTCCGATTTTTCTTTTTCCGCCCTTTTCCCTGTTCTTTCGGCAATCCTGATTTTTCCTTTTCTTGTATTTCCGGGGATTCCGGTTGAGTACGACACGGATGTCTATCGGGAAAAGCAACAAAAAAGCACGCCGAAACGGTCGGAAAATTCTCCCATGTATGCTTTTACACAAAAATTCGTGCTGAAGTTTGTCAGAATTCCTAATTTACAAAACGGTCGATTTGCGGTATAATAGTTATGCTGTCAGCAATAGCCGACAGGTTCCCTTTGTTGCACACTGCAAGCTCCGTTTTCTGCGAAATGTCAAGCTTATGACATCCCTGCGCGGATTCGGTTCGTCGGTGTGCAATTTTATTTTCTTATTTTACATCATAATTCAATTTTCGAAGGAAGAAAAAATGCGTTTGCACGGACTTTTTTCGCAAAACCTATGGAAATCCGGAGGAAGTTGTGGTATAATATAATATATTTGATGTTATGTTACCCGAAAGGATGCGAAATGTCCTCATTTATCGAAACCGCTGAACAGCTCACGCTCCCCGTCGTTGCCCTGCACGGCGCGGTGTGCTATCCGTCCCTGCCCGTCAACTTCGAGGCTTGCGACGACGCCTCCGCCGCGGCTCTGCGCCAATCGGCGGCAAAGGGCGGAATGCTTTTTCTGGTGTGCACTTCGGAAACCGTTCCCGCAAGCGTCACACCCGAACTTTCCCAATTCTATAAAGTCGGAACGGTTGCCCGGATCAAGCAGATGCTCCGCACGCCCGAGGGAGTAACCCGCGTCATTGCGGAAGGCGTCTCCCGTGCGGTTGTGACCGAATACCGCAAAAACGCCGATATCATCGAAGCGACTCTGGTCTGCAAAAGCGTCGCGATCAGCGAAAAGAATGCGCGGACGGAAGGCTATGTACGCGAACTTCTGGACGCGCTGGACGAAAACCTCAACTACCTCCCCGCAGGCTCTGACGACCTGATGTCAACCGCCGAGGGAATCGACGATCCGGGACTTCTTGCCGATTTCATTGCGGCAGGCGTTCTCTCCCGCCCCGCCGACCGGCAGGCGGTTCTGGAATGCTTCGATCCGATGGTTCGCGCCGAGCGCCTGTTGCTGATTCTCGCGCAGGAATCGGTCATTCTCGAAGAGGAATCCCGCCTGCGCCGCAAGGTCAACGCGCGGATGAACCGCAACCAACGCGAGTACTATCTGCGCGAGCAGATCAAAGTCATCGAAGAGGAACTCGGCGAAGGCTCCGACTACGAGGAGTACACCGCGAGGATCAAAAAAGCGGGACTGCCGGAAGAAGTCGAAAAGAAGCTGACAAAGGAGACCGAGCGGCTCTCCAAAGCCCCCTTCGGCTCTGCCGAGGCAACCGTCATCGCAAACTATCTGGATGTCTGCCTTGACATTCCGTGGACAAAAGCCACCAAGGATCGTTTGCAGTTCACCGCCGTACAGAAGGCGTTGGACGCGGATCACTACGGGTTGGAAAAGGTCAAGGAACGCATTGTCGAATACATCGCCGCCAAGCAGCAAAGTCCCGAATTGCGAGGGCAGATTCTCTGTCTGGTCGGACCTCCAGGAGTCGGAAAGACCTCGGTCGCCGCGTCGGTCGCACGGGCGCTCAACCGCAAATACGTCCGCATTTCTCTGGGCGGTGTGCGGGACGAGGCGGATATCCGCGGTCACCGCAAGACCTATATCGGCGCAATGCCGGGGCGGATTATCAACGCGCTGACGCAGGCGGGCGTGCGCAATCCCCTGATCCTTCTGGACGAAATCGACAAAATGAGCCGCGACGGTCACGGTGACCCGACCTCCGCCATGTTGGAGGTACTGGACAGCGAGCAGAACAAGAGCTTTCGCGACCATTTCGTCGAGTTGCCCTTCGACCTCTCCGACTGTATGTTTATCGCAACGGCAAACGACCTCGGCTCTATCCCCCGCCCGCTGATCGACCGAATGGAGATCATCGAACTGGGCATCTATACCAAGCGGGAGAAGTTGGAGATTGCGAAGTCTCACCTGATTCCGAAGCAGCTGACGCGGCACAACCTGCAAAAGCGGGTTTTGAAGTTCACCGACGCGGCAATTCTTGAAATCATCGACTATTACACCCACGAGGCGGGCGTGCGCAATCTGGAACGGACGGTTGCAAAGATCTGCCGCAAGGCGATCCGGAAACTTCTTTCCGATCCGGAAATCAAGCACATCACCGTCGATGTACCGGATATCAAGGACTACCTCGGCGCGCGTAAACTGCTGCCGGAAACGGTGGACAGCAAGGACGAGGTGGGATGCGTCAACGGTCTGGCATACACCGAACTCGGCGGAACGCTGCTCCGCGTGGAGGTTGCCGTTCCCGAGGGCACAGGCAAGATCGAAACGACCGGTTCGCTCGGAGACGTGATGAAGGAATCGGCGCACATCGCGGTCAGCTATGTGCGGACGGTTGCAAAGCAATACGGCATTCCGACCGACTTCTATAAAACGAGAGACATTCATATTCACTTCCCCGACGGCGCAACCCCGAAAGACGGTCCTTCCGCAGGCGTGACGATGGTCACGGCACTGGTCAGCGCCCTTTCGGGCAGAGCGGTTCGCCATGATGTCGCCATGACCGGCGAAATCAGCCTGCGCGGAAAAGTTCTGCCGATCGGCGGACTGAAGGAAAAGACCATGGCGGCATACTCCGCAGGGGCGAAAACCGTGCTGATTCCCGCCGAAAATCTGCGCGACATGGAAGATCTCGATCCGATGGCGCGCGAAGGGCTGGTCTTTGTCCCCTGCCGCACGGCAGAGGAAGTCCTGCAAAACGCACTGGTTCCCGAATCCGGGACAGCCAAGGAGACGGTCGCCGCAGGGATTTACGTCCCGACCGCACAGCCCGCTCCGCAACTGCATTTTTCACAGAATTGAGGAATTCCCATGTCGATCAACCTCAACAAAACAACCCTGCGCGTCAGCGCGGGGACTCCCCGGCAATTTCCCGCCGACCCGATTCCGCAGGTCGCCTTTTCGGGGCGTTCCAATGTCGGAAAAAGTTCGCTGATCAACTGCCTGCTCGGGCGCAAATCGCTCGCGCGGGTCAGTTCCGCGCCGGGAAAAACAGTGACCGTCAACTTCTACGACCTTGACGGCAAACTGTTCTTCGTCGACCTGCCCGGTTACGGCTTTGCAAAGCGCCGCCCCGAAGAGAAAGCGCAGTGGTCGGCTCTGACCGACGGCTATTTTACCAACAACAAAAACGCGGATCTCGTGAAACTGGTGGTTCAGCTTCTCGACAGCCGCGTGGGACCGACAAAAGACGATGAAATGATGCTCGGATATCTGCGCGAAACGGGAACACCGTTCGTGGTGGTCGCAACCAAAGCCGACAAGCTGAACGCGACCGAGCGCCGCGCGTCCGAAGCGCTCCTGCACAGCCATCCCGCGATTCCGACCGACACGCCGATCCTCTTCACGTCTTCCGAAAAAGGAGAAGGCAGAACCGATCTCTGGCGACTGATTTCGGATCGCACGGGCGTAAAACCGTAGGCTGTTAAGCTGTTAATCTCAAACGAAAGGATTTCTGCGAATGCTCTTTTCGATTCTTCGCAGCGGTGATCCGCTCGCGGCGTTCCTGTCCCTGCTTCTCACGCTCCCCATTATGCTTCTGGCGCTCTCGCTCCACGAGACCGCGCACGGTTGGGTCGCGTGGCGTTGCGGCGACCCAACGGCACGCAATCTCGGGCGGCTGACGCTGAACCCCCTGAAGCATATTGACCCGATGGGTCTGATTTTCCTGATGATCTTCGGCTACGGTTGGGCAAAGCCCGTGCCGATCAACACCCGCTATTTCCGCAAGCCCAAGCGCGACATGGCGCTGACTGCGGCGGCAGGTCCTGCGGCAAACCTCTTGCTCGGGCTTATCAACGCGGTGCTGTACGGACTGTTCTGGGGACTGTTCAAAGCGCAAGCCTATCTCGGGCTGACGGGAATGCTGCTCACCTTTCTTCTGATTCTTGCCGATACTTTCTTCTACGCGGCGGCGATCAACTTCATGTTCATGCTCTTCAATCTGATTCCGATTCCGCCGTTTGACGGTTCGCGCATTGCGTTGGCATTCCTGCCCGACCGCATCTATTTCGGCATCATGCGCTACGAGCGGCAGATCATGTTCGGATTGCTGATCGTGATGTTGGTGCTCTCCAATTTCGGCTACTCCCCCATCGGCTATGTTGCAACCAAGTTGCCGAATCTGATCGGAAACCCGATCGCACAGGGCATTGTCAATCTGTTAGTCTGATTTTCTCCGAGGTACACACATGGAAAGCGTCACATACAGACTGGAGCAGTTCGACTTCGAGGGACCACTGGATCTCTTGCTCGCGCTGATTCAGAAAAACAAAGTGAATATCACCGACATTCCGATCTCTCTGATCTGTGACCAGTACCTCGCTTACATTGAAGCGGCGCAGGATCTGAACATGGAGCTGACGGGCGATTTCATCGTCATGGCAAGCGAGTTGGTTCGCATCAAGAGCAAAATGTTGCTCCCCCGTCCGCAGGAAGAGGAAAAAGATCCGCGCATGGATCTGCAGGAAGCCCTGCGGCGCTATCAGCAGGCAAAGGAAGCCGCCGAGAAAATGGCGGCGCTTTACAAGGTCTACAGCGGGCGGATGGTCAAGGACACCGATGAAGTGACGGTTGACACCACCTATGTTGCCGACCAACAGGTTACAAGCCTGTGCCTTGCGGTTCGCCGCATCATTGCCGCCAACGAGAGCCGACCGAAGGCGGAAAAGGCAGTTTTTGCGCCGATGATCGCAGCGCCGATCGTCCCCGTGGAAATCAAGATCGTCGGCATTCTCCACC